>JBKJKU010000316.1:0-3196 GCA_046597355.1 Aquabacterium sp. | reverse complement strand
CATGCAGTGGCCGTGGCTGCGGTGCATGCAGCTCTCGGCGTCGAAGAAGTCGGCGAGCTTCAGGGTGCCCGCGCGCACCTGCTCGCTCATGCTCCACACGCCGGTGCCCGAGCCGAGTTCCTGGCCGCGCCACTTGCCGTTGAGCATCGGGCCACCGCTGACGCCGATGGTCGGCAGATCGGCACTCGACGCACCCATCAGCAGCGAGGGCGTGGTCTTGTCGCAGCCCATCAGCAGCACCACGCCGTCGATCGGGTTGCCGCGGATGCTTTCTTCCACGTCCATGCTGGCGAGGTTGCGGTAGAGCATGGCGGTGGGGCGCAGCAGCGTCTCACCCAGGCTCATGACCGGGAACTCGAGCGGGAAGCCGCCCGCTTCGTAGACACCGATCTTCACTTGCTCGGCCAGCGTGCGGAAGTGCGAGTTGCACGGCGTCAGCTCGCTGAACGTATTGCAGATGCCGATCACCGGCCGGCCGTCGAACTGGTCGTGCGGAACGCCCTTGCCCTTGACCCAGCTGCGGTAGGCGAAACCGTCGCGGTCCTGGCGGCCGAACCACTGTTGGCTGCGCAGGTCTTCTGGTTTCTTTCTGGGCGTGGTGCTCATGGTCTGCTGGCTTTCCCGGGTGGGCTTGTGGGGTTTGTTCAGGCATATTATGGTATGACGATTGACCGCCCGGCGTGAGGAAGACCCCGGCAAAACCCTGAGGAGATTTCTGGTGTCCACAAGCCCTACCACCGCTGCCAGCATCCCTGTGCTGGCCGTCGCCATGCCTTCGCCCTTGCTGGCGCCACGGCTCCATGCTGCCTTTGCAGTTCATGCCTTTGATGCGTCAATGCCTGCCGGTGTGGCGGCAGAAATCGCGCCGCAGATCCGCGCGATCTTTGCCAGCGGTGAGTCCAAGGTCACCGCCGAGCTGATCGCCAATTTGCCCGCGCTGGAGATCATCTCGGTGATGGGCGTGGGCTACGACGGCATCGACGTGGCAGCCGCCAAGGCGCACGGCGTGGTGGTCACGCACACACCCGACGTGCTCAACGACGATGTCGCCGACCTGGCCATTGGCCTGATGCTCAGCGCCGCGCGCCAACTGCCCGCCGCCGACCGCCACGTGCGTGCCGGCCTGTGGCCCCGAGGCCCAATGCCGCTGGCGCGCAAGATGTCGGGCGCCCGTATCGGCATCGTCGGCATGGGCCGCATCGGCCAGGCCATTGCGCAACGTGCGCTGGGCTTCAACATGACGGTGGCCTACACCGCCCGCTCGGCCAAGCCCGCCCTGCCTTGGGCTTACCTGCCCGACGCGGTATCACTGGCCGCGGTCAGCGATTTTCTGGTGGTGATCACACCCGGTGGTGCCGGCACCCGCAAGCTGATCAATGCCGAAGTGCTGGCGGCGCTGGGTGCCAGCTCGCCGCAAAAAGGCATTCTGGTGAACGTGGCTCGGGGGTCGGTGGTGGATGAGGCGGCGCTGATCGAGGCGCTGGAGCAAGGCGTGATCGCCGGCGCTGGCCTGGACGTTTTTGAGGCCGAGCCCAACGTGCCCGAGCGCCTGCGCGCCCTGTCCCAGGTGGTGCTGGCGCCGCACATTGGCAGCGCCACCGGCCAGACCCGCCAAGCCATGGCCGACCTGGCGTTTGACAACCTGCAGTGCCAGCTCAGCGGCCAGCCGGTGCGCACACCGGTGCCGGAATGCCGTTGACGCCAACCGCAGCGGCGGGTTGATCAGCAGGCCGTCGGGCCGACACCCCGCCAGATCGACCCCGGGAAAGCACGGAGTTGTTGGCGGTCCAATCATCATACGATAACACCAGGGAGTGGGCACTTTCCAGCGCCGCTCCCGCCATCCCCCACCGGAGACTTCGACAATGCAACTCAAGACTTTGATGACCACCGCCCTGGTCGCATCCGGCCTGCTGGCCGGTGGCGCGGCGCAGGCGCAGGCCCAGGAAAAACTCACCGTCTGGTGGGTCAAGGGCTTTTACAAGGCCGAGGACGAGGCACTGTTCGAGGCGATCAAGAAGTTCGAGGCCAAGCACAAGAACATCAAGGTCGAGCTGTCGCAGTACCCGATCCAGGACACCGTGCCCAAGACGGTGGCCGCGCTCGACTCCAACGCGCCGCCCGATGTGGCTTATTCGGATGTGTTTGACTTTCAGGTCACTGCCAAGTGGGCCTTCGACGGCAAGCTCGAAGACATCTCCAAGGTGATTGACCCGATCCGCGCCAAGTTCGAGCCAGCGGCGCTGGCGACCACGTTTTTGTACAACAACGCGGCGCAGACGCGGGCCTATTACGCGTTCCCGATCAAGCAGCAGACCATGCACATCCAGTACTGGAAGGACATGCTCGGCGAGGCCGGCTTCAAAGACACCGACATCCCCAAGGACTGGAAGGGCTACTGGGATTTCTGGTGCACCAAGGTGCAGGACGGCTACCGCAAGGCCAGCGGCAAGCGCGGTTTTGGCACGGGCTTTCCGATGGGCGTTGAATCGAGCGACTCGTTCTTTTCGTTCCTGACCTTCATGGACGCCTACAACGTCAAGCTGGTCAACGATTCGGGCAAGCTGCTGGTCGACGACCCGGCGGTGCGCGCCGGCCTGATCACCGCGATGACCGACTACACCTCGGTCTACACCAAGGGCTGCACGCCGCCGTCGTCCACCAGCTGGAAAGACCCGGACAACAACGTCGCTTTCCACAACAAGACGATCGTGATGACGCACAACGCGACGATCTCGATCGCCGCCAAGTGGCTGGACGACATGAACAACGCCACACTGACACCCGAGCAGCGGGCTGGCGCCAAGAAGAACTACACCGAGCTGATCGCCACTGCCGGCTTCCCGAACAAGCCCGACGGCAGCAAGATGATCTACCGCGCAGCGGTCAAGACCGGCGTGATCTTCAAGGACGCCAAGAACAAGGAAGGCGCCAAGAAGTTCGTCGCCTTCATGCTGGACGAGGCCAACCTGACGCCTTACGTCGAAGGCTCGCTGGGACGCTGGTTCCCGGTGACCAAAAACGCCCAGCAAAGCCCGTTCTGGAAGGGCGATCCGCACCGTCTGGCGGTCTACAACCAGTTCATGAACGGCACCACGCCTTTCGAGTTCACCAAGAACTACAAGTTCACCGTGCTGAACAACGAGAACGTGTGGGCCAAGGCGATGAACCGGGTGCTCAACGAGAAGGTGCCGGT
>JBKJKU010000067.1:0-60416 GCA_046597355.1 Aquabacterium sp. | reverse complement strand
GCTTGGGCGCGCGGCCTTGCGCGCACAGGTGCGGCTGGTAGCACACCAGGTCGGCGTAAGGCACTTCGGCGTGCTGCTGCAACCACGCGCTGACGAGGTCGGTGTTGCCGTAACCCTGCGGCAACACGAAGGGGTGGTGGTAGGTGTCGCCGGCTGCGCCGCTGACCCAGCCGTCGAAGCGTGAACCCTGCTTGAACGACGCATCGCACTCGCGCACCAGGCCGGTCTCGGTGACGCCGATGCGGCGCAGTGTGTCGCGCATCGTCGGCCACGTGCCTTCGCCCACGCCGATGGGCGGTGTGTCGGGCGACTCGATCAGCGTCACCTGCAGGCCGTCGGGCTCAGCGGCGCGGTGGTCGGCAGCCAGCAGCGCGGCCGTTAGCCAACCGGCGGAGCCCCCGCCGACAACCACGACATGCCGGATGCTGTCGCTGCGTAGTGTGCTCATTGGATGAATCATGTCAGAAATGAAGCCGCCCGGCGGCCCCGGGGTTTCAGGCGCGCCGGCTGGGCATGGCCCCAGGCCACAAGACGGGAATCCTGGCAATCATTCAGCCAACCGCCTGATTTTGAAGCCTGCCCAGCCAAGGCCCAATCTGGTGCCGCATACGGCTGGAACGTGAGGAATGACCGCGGCAACGGTAAGGAATTCATGCCCAGGTGCATGCTATATTGCCACCAGGCTTGATAAATCGGCGGCGGGCGGTCATGGTTGCCGCACCTATCTGATCTGGATCAACGTAGACGAGGCGAATCGATGCGCGAAAACTGCCTGAAGAAAGTCTTGATCGTCGGTGGTGGTACCTCCGGCTGGATGTCGGCTGCGGTTCTTTTGCATTCGCTTGGCAAGAATTACCAGATTCAACTGATCGAGTCCGACGAAATATCCACGGTGGGTGTCGGCGAGGCCACAATACCATCGATCATCAAGTTCAATTCATTGATCGGCATCGATGAAAATGAATTCATGCGCCAGACTCAGGCCACCTTCAAGCTTGGGATCCAGTTCAAGCACTGGGGCGCGCAGGGTGAATCCTATATCCATGGGTTTGGCGGCATGGGCCGGAAAACGGGTCTGGTGGACTTTCATCACTATTGGCTGAAGGCCCATCAGGCGGGCAAGGCGGCCCGCTTGGACGACTATTCAATCAACCTGCTGGCCTGCGAGAAGAACAAGTTCACGCGCGCCAATATGGACAATTTGGGCTCACCGTTGGCCGATGTTCGCCACGCGTTTCATTTTGATGCCGGCCTGTTCGCAAAATATCTCCGAAACTACAGCGAAAAACTCGGTGTCACGCGCACAGAAGGCAAGATCACCAGCGTTCAAACCCACCCCGAAACCGGCTTTGTCACCTCAGTGACGATGGAAAATGGCGCTGTGCATGCGGCCGACCTGTTCATCGACTGCTCGGGCTTCCGCGGCCTGCTGATCGAACAGACCTTGCACACCGGCTATGACGACTGGAGTCACTGGCTGCCCTGCGACAGCGCCTTGGCCGTGCCTTGCGAGTCGGTCAGCCCGCTTTTGCCGTTCACCCGCGCCACCGCGCACAGTGCCGGCTGGCAGTGGCGCATTCCGCTGCAAAACCGCATTGGCAACGGCCATGTCTTTTGCAGTAGTTTCATGAATCAAGACCAGGCCACGCAGATTCTGCTGAATAACCTGGACGGCAAAGCGCTGGCCGAGCCGCGGTTGATCCGTTTTGTGACCGGCAAGCGCAAGAAACTCTGGAACAAGAACGTGGTGGCGATCGGCCTGGCCAGTGGGTTCATCGAACCGCTGGAATCAACCTCGATCCATTTGATCCAGCAAGGGATCGTGCGGCTGATCGAACTGTTCCCGAGCATGGGATTTCATCAGGCCGACATCGATGAATACAATCGGCAGTCGCAAACGGAGTTTGAACAAATTCGTGATTTCATCATCTTGCACTACAACGCCACCCAGCGAGATGATTCAGCATTCTGGAATTACTGTCGCAACATGGCCGTGCCAGATACCCTCAAGCACAAAACGGAACTCTTTCGCAGCCACGGCCGCTTTTTTCACCAAAATGATGAGTTGTTTGGCGAAACCAGTTGGGTGCAAGTGATGCTGGGGCAGGGTATCCAGCCGCTGGGCTATCACCCACTGGTTGAAAACACCGCCGACGAGCCCATCTTCAAAATGATGGCGAATGTCAAGTCAGTGATGCACCAGGTGGTCGAAAAAATGCCGACACATGCGCAGTATATTGCTGATAACTGCAGGGCGTCGGCGGGCTGATGCTGAAGTTATGAGCCTGCATGGGTGGCATCTGGTCGTATCTTGCGGTGCGGCGTGATTTCGCGGCGCTGACGCGCCGAGTTACGCGATACTAGGTCGGCCAGTGGGTCTGTGCAACGGCGTGGTTCTCTCCGTAGCGCTGCCCAGCAACTTCCCGCAGAATGCCGTCGCGTTATCGAATGCGAACGGCGCGCTCATGCCAACCCGAGATTGGAGGCGTGGGCCCCCAATCTCGCCCTACAAGCCGCTGATGAGTTTTATATCGTCGAAGTAGTAGGTTTCACCCGGGCTGGCCGAGGCTTTGGTGCCCAGGTTGGGCAGCATCACCACCCAGCTGTAGGCCCCGCCCACCTTGTCGGCGGGCACGGTCCAGGTCAGCGTTTGCCAGCCCGCCACGACCGCCTGGGTTGCGGGCATGTCGCCGGTGTTGATGCCGGGGTCGGTGGCGTTCTCGAGCTTGAGGATCATCGGCACGCCGGCAACCGCCGAGTAGACGCGGGCCGAGATCTTGTTGTTGGCGGCGGTCACCGGGATCACCCCGACGTTCACCTTGGCGCCCGCCCACACTTCGCCGCCCAGCCGGATGATCTTGGCCGCCAGGCCTGCACCGCCGCCGGCCGGGCCCGCGGCGAGTGCCGAGGTTTCTGCGCCGTTGAAGCCTTCGAAGGTCAGTGCCGGTGTCTCGTCGAACGAGGCCAGCACCTTGTCGGTGGGCGTCGGCGCCACGACGAGCTTGATGTCGTCGACGTAATAGGTTTCACCAGGGCTGACTGACGCCTTGGTGCCCAGGTTGGGCAGTATCACGACCCAGCTGTAGACCCCACCCACCTTGTCGGCGGGCACGGTCCAGGTCAGCGTCTGCCAGCCCGCCACGACCGCCTGCGTTGCCGGCATGTCGCCAGTGTTGATGCCGGCGTCGGTGGCGTTTTCGAGCTTGAGCACCATCGGCACCCCGGCAACTGCCGAGTAGACCCGCGCCGAGATCTTGTTGTTGGCAGCTGTCACCGGGATGACCCCGACGTTCACCTTGGCGCCTGCCCACACTTCACCACCCAGCCGGATGATCTTGGCCGCCAGCCCTGTCCCGCCGCCCGCCGGCCCCGCGGCGAGCGTCGAGGTCTCTGCGCCGTTGAAGCCTTCGAAGGTCAGTGCCGGTGTCTCGTCGAACGAAGCGAGCACATTGTCGCCGCCGCTGGCCGGTGGCGGCACGACAGGCACGGTATTGAAGGCCTGCGAGCCCGAACTGGCAGCCACGTTGGCATTGCTGGCGAGGTCAGTGAACTTGCCCGCAGCGACGCTCACGCTCATCGTGCCGGCGGCATTGGCTGCCGGCGTGAGCTCCAGCAGGTACTTCATGTCGTTGACCTTGATCAGCGGGCTCGCCGTACCGCCGGCGACCACGATGTCTTCGATCGTGAAACTGGTGCCGACGGATTCACTGAACGTGAAGGTGAAGGTCACCGCACCTGACGCCGTGACCGCTGCAATGTTGTCGTCAATGACCAGCGTGGGCGCCACCTTGTCAGGCGACGGGTCCTCACCACCGCCGCCACAGGCTGCCACCAACAGCGACGCGGCCACCGCGCATGCAGAGAGGGCGAACTTCTTCGAAGGCTGAGTCATTGCGGTTTTCCTGACCACAGTTGTAGCCAACTGGAATCGGTGAGATGAAGGAGAGCCGGTGAATCCGAACTCGCAACCCATAAATGGATCTGACGGTCAAGCACCAAGAAAAGTCAAAGTCTGAAAGCGGTTTCACGGAAGCATAGAGATCGAAGCGGGCACTGGCAATAGGGTTGAACTTGTGGATTTCCCTTGGCCCCAGCTACTTTTGGCTTGGGCCTGGCAGGGTGTTGCGAACGGGCCTTGTTGGCGGCTGAAGGCCTAGCCGTTGGCAACTGCAGCCGGCCCTGCGGATGAACTGCGCAAGCCGCCGCGCAGCACACAACACCGGAGATGCCGAAACCCGAAGAGCGGCAAGCCTGCCCGGTCCAGGATGTCGGATCGGGTGACCTCGCGCAGGCTCCGCTACTGCGTTGCAGCCCGCGTTGCGGGCGCGCGGCAGTATTTCTCGACGTAGGCTTGATGGGTCGGCAACTGACTGACCGTCTTGTCCACTGCCGACTCGATGCCATTGAGGAATCCCGCCAACTCCGCATCACCCATGAGATCGGCAACCTGATGGTGCTGCCTTGGCATGATCCCCTGCCCCAGCATGACCTGAATCCAGGAGTTCTCGGCAAACAACTCGCCGGGCACGCGAAAGACGCGGCCGGTCTCGCGAAACAGCGCGATGCGGTGTCGCAGGGAGGCCGGAATAGCCATCGTTCGGCAAGCCTGCCAATACGGCGTGTCCTGGCGATTGTTCACGTGGTAGTGCAGGATGATGAAATCCCGGATGTGTTCGATGTCAGCCCGCGTCTGTTGGTTGAACTCGTCGACGTCTGCCGAGCAGATGCCAGCCACCGGAAACAGCTGCATGAGCCGGATGATGCCGCGCTGAATCAGGTGGATGCTGGTCGACTCCAGCGGCTCCAGAAAGCCGCTGGCCAGACCGATGGCGACGCAGTTCCCGCGCCAGGTCTGGTGCCGCTGGCCGGGCCGGAACTTGATCACCCGCGGCTGCGTCAACACTTGGCCTTGGACATGGGCCAGCAAGGTCTGCGTGGCCTGTGCATCATCAATGTGGCGGCTGCAAAAAGCCAAGCCGTTACCGACGCGGTGCTGCAGCGGGATGCGCCACTGCCAACCCCAGCCGTGCGCGATTGACCGGGTGTAGGGCACGGCGTCACCGACGGACGCCGTCTGAACCGCGACGGCACTGTCGTTGTACAGCCAGTGCGACCAGTCTTCGAATGCCACCTTCATCGCACCGCCAATCAACAAGCTGCGAAAGCCGGTGCAGTCGATGAAGAAATCGCCTTCGATCTCAGCGCCAGAGTCCAGGCGCAGCGAGCGGATGTCGCCCGACGAGGCATCGGTCCTGACATCAACGATCTTGCCTTCGAGGCGTTGCACCCCAAAACCTTCACTGAACTTGCGCAAGAACCTGGCGTAGAGCGTGGCGTCAAGGTGAAAGGCGTAGCTCATGCCGCCGCGCGGCAGGTGCGCAAAGCGGCCTTGCTGCGCGGCCTTGAGTTCCAGGCAATAGTCGCCGTAGTCGGCCGCCAGTTGCCTTTCGCGGCCCTTCATCCAGAAGTGCTGGAAGCCTGCTGTCCAGTGGTCCTTGCCGGTCAGGCCGAAGGAGTGAAAGTAGTTTTCGCTGACGTTGCGCCAGTTCTCGAAGTTGATGCCCAGTTTGAAGGTCGCCTGCGTGGCGGCCATGAATTCCTGCTCGTTGATGTCGAGCAGGCTGTGGAAGTTCAACAGCGAGGGAATGGTCGCCTCACCCACGCCCACCGTGCCGATGTCATCCGACTCGATCAGTTGGATGTCGAGAATCTTGCCGAGCACTTTCGACAAGGCGGCAGCCACCATCCAGCCGGCGGTTCCGCCACCTGCAATGACTACCCGTTTGATGGTTTGGGCGTCGCCATCAGGCCGACGGTTTGGCTGGACGGACATGGGTGGGCTCACCGGTTCAAGCTTTTGAGCAGCCGGGCGCGCAGCACACGCGCCGCGTCGGGATCCAGCGGCAACAGCCCGCCGCGGGCCGGTGTCGGGATGTGCTCGGCAGTGTGTTCATCGGCTGCAAAAACGTAGTGGTCAAAAAGATGCTGCCAGGCGTTGCGCTGGTTCGTCGGCAGGTCGCGCACGCTCAGCATCGCCATCAACAGCGCATTCATCGGCGAATCCATGTGCTCGGGTGATTGGCGCCACCAGTAGTTGATCAGCACATTGAAGCTGTCGAGCGCCTCGACGTGGTGCCACCACATGCTGGGAATGAGGATGGCGTCGCCGGCCTCGAGTTCGGCGACCTGGGCATGGGCCAACGCGGCTGCGAATTTCGGAAATCTCACCAGGTCGGGACTTGCAAAGTCGACCAGGCTGATCGACTGCCCCGCCGGTGTCAAGTCGAGCGGGCCAACGTAGAGGTTGTCGAGCTCGTCGGGCGGAAACAGCGTGAAGCGACGGTGGCCAGCCACCACACAGGCCAGGTTGTCGGGCAGGTCGTAATGCGCCGCGATTCGCGTTCGGTTGCCTATCCATACACTCATGAGCGCTTGCCTGCTGCCCAGATCAAGGTCATTTTCGGCACGAAAACCCGGCAGGCAGGTATCGACCGTGGTGGACCCGACATAGATGGCTGGCGGCCTTGCTGCACTGCCATGCCGTTCAAGTTCGTCGAGCACGGCGCCGAGTTTCAAGCGCTGCGGCTGGAAGTTGAAACCGCTCAGGTCACCGTTGTAGAAGAACCGGCCTTCAATCTCGGGCGCACCGAGCCAAGCGCCCACCGTGGCATCGCGATAGAAGCCTCTCAGGTAATCGGCTCCCGCTTGCGCCGACTGGCGCCCAGCGTGCACCGCGGGCCATTGAGCCACCAAGCCCCGGAGCACCACGGGCTCGGCCGACCGCATGACCTCATCCGCAATGGCCTGCGGATCAACGCCGCTGATCTCGCGCACAGGCTCAACGCGTCCCGGCATTGACCTGATCCTGCCGCTCGATCAGCGCGCGAAATTGCGAGAGGGACGCGATCGCCATGTACACCGCCTGCAAGTGACCCGCCTTGCAGAGTTGTTCCAGGGCGCTGCCACTCAGCGCTTGAAGTCGTTCTTCGTTGATCGTGTAGAACCCGGTCAGACGGTGTTTCGCACCATTGGCCAACTCGATGTCGAACACGAAGGATTCGATCAGGTCATGCGCCAACAGCGCGGCGATGAACGCGGGCGTGCTCTCCAGCCCCTCGTGGATCGCAAGCAGCATCGAATTCATACGTTCCAGGAATTCGCTGCTGCCCCCATGCGTCAGGAACACGGGTTCACCCACGGTCGTGCTGATCCTAGGGCTGTCCAGGTCGACATGAACGACCAGTTCGTCGGCGTCGACGCCGATGAAAAAGGGCAGACGTTCGATTGCGAGAGGCAGGCAGGTGGCGTCCCATTTGTCACCGTGCAGGAAGAGATTTCTACCCTCGTGCAGCCCAAGCAGTGCAATGGGCTCGAAGCGGGTGCCGTCCGGCGACTTGCGAAAGATGATCGGGTAGTGCGCCTGGAGGTTTCGAAACTCCGCCGGGAAGGTAATGGCGAACATCACGTTGTCGCCATACCCCGCGCCTCGATCCGTAATGACGCGCAGGTCCTTGTGATCGATGTTGTTCAGCAAGACGGTGTTGGCCATATCAGATCCGCTGTAACCCATTGCATTTGACGTGCTCGATGAGTCCGCTATCCCCTGTCACCACTTGCCTGACCGAATGGCTCACCTTCGCACCGTACCGCCATTGTCGGCACCCGCCCCAGCATCTGCCTCCAGAAGCGAAAAAACCGCTGGCGGCCAGCGGCTTTCGTGCCGAGCGACAGCGAACTCGCGCGGCATTTACGCACAGCGCTGCGTCAGAACTTGTAGCGCGCGCCAAACATGTAGCGCGGGCCCGTCTGGCTCACGTACAACACCTGCTCCACCGAGCGTCCGTGCAGCCGCTGAATCCCGTCATTGGCGTTGATCACCTCCGCCTGAAAGGTCAGCTTGTCACTCCATTTGTACGCCACGTTGATGTCCAACTGACCATAAGGCTCGGTGTACACCGGGTTGGGGCCCTTGCCGTCGAATCGTCCGGACAAGAATTCACCGCGCCAGTTGTAGGCCCCGCGAATTTGCCATTTGGCGTCCTCGTAGAACGCGACCAGGTTTGCCGAATTGCTCAGCCCTTCCAATGCGAACTGCTCACCGATCGAATTGTTGTTGTATTTAAGCCCCGAGTTGACCAAGGTGTAGTTGGCGGACATGCCAAACCCGGTTCTGCCAAACATGTGCTGCCAGTTGAATTCCCAGCCAGAGAGCGACGCAGCCCGCTGGTTGGCTGGCGCCGTGATCCGGAAGTTCACGATGGGGTCATTGGGCTGCCCGGTGATCTTTTGCGTAGTCGCGTCTACGCCCCTCTGGCCATTGTATTTTTCGAAGATGTAGGTTCGGATGCAAGTCGGATCTTGGTCTGCGCAGCGCGCCGCGACGGCCTCCAGCCAGAGCGCGCCCTTGTAAGGGGTATGAAGATTGAAAGGCGTCGCATCGATCTGGGTGACGCCAACATAGTTGGCGATGCTCTTGCGGAAGTAGCCGACCGCGGCAAAACTGGATTTGGCGTAATACCACTCGTAGGACAAGTCGAAGTTTTTCGACTTGAGCGGTTTCAAGGCAGGGTTGCCTTGTGTGCCCGTGCCCCCTTCAGTGCGTGCCAGGTTGGTCAGGGTTTGCCCACCCTGGATGTCACCCCAGCCAGGGCGGCCGATGCTCTCACCGTAGCTGGCGCGAAACTTGGTGTTGTTGGTCACCTCGACGTCCAGGTCGATGCTGGGCAGCAGGTTGCTGTAGCTGCCCTTGAGGGTCGTGAAGTCCGTTCCGGCCTTTTGCACGGTGAACTCGTTGTTGGCGTCCCACGTGAATCCGGTGGCCGTGGGTACCAAGGCCGTCGAAGTGATATCAGTTTTCTCGTAGCGCAGACCTATGGCCGCGCGGATGGGCATGGCCGTATCCCAGTCCTTGTTGTACTGGAGATAACCACTTTGCGACTTCTCCACCACCCGGCGATCCGTCTGAAAATTGCTGTCAGCCTGGAACCGCGCCGGGTTGCCTGTGGCCGCGATGGCCAGATTGCGGACGGTGCCGAAATCCCAGGTATAAAACTGGTTGTAAAGGGCTGAGCTGCCGCTGCCAGGAATTTTCGTGAAATAGGGCCTGATGGTGTCAGGCCGCCACAGGTTATCCGGGTAGTCTGATCCCTTGGTTTGACTGCCGCCCCAATCGTTGTCCGTCACATCGGAGTAGGCGCTTCGGTTGTTGACCTGGTTCAAGCCAACCCCAAAATCCAGGCGGGAGTCTTCGGTGAGTTTGAAGCCGCCTTTGAGCTGCGCCTGTTCAACCTCCGCCTTCATGTAGCTGTTTCTGAACGAAGAACCTGTCACCCTCATCAGTGAAGCGTCGATCGGCGAGTTGTAGATGCTCAACACCGGAAACTTGTTGGTGAAGTCGACGGCCGTGGTTGCGCGATTGAAGCTGGCGGTTCCAATCACGGCGTTCGAGCCATAAGGGCTGTCTGCCCCGGACGTGGCTGTCGACTTGTGGACGTCGAAATCCAGCTTCAATCGGTCGGATACTTTCCATTCCAGGTTGAAACCCGTCGATTTGTTCTGATTCTTCGTCGCGTACTCCGCACCCGCCATCGCGATGTCTTGCAGGACGCCTTTGGCAAGCGGCGAGGTGGTGACACCAATGGTCTCGGAGTAGAACTTGGGGCTGGCGATCGGGCCGTCCGTCCAGGAACTCGACGAGGGGCCGAAATTAAACCACGCCGACAACTCGTTGCGCTTGTTCTGAACCTTGTTCTCGGAATAGGTGAAGTCGAGCGTTGCCTTCAAATTGCTGGCTGGCGCATATTGCAGCGCCAACTGGCCATTGGTGCGCTGGCGCTGAACGCTGTTGACGCTGTAGATCAGGTTTTGCGGGACCGAGTACAGGTCGGTCGCCTTTGGTTTGTTCGTGATGTCTGCCAGCGGGGCGTTCCTGGTGCTGGCCAGCAGGCCCGCATCGCCTTGGGCAGGGATCCAGCCACCGCCAACGGCGGCCTGGTTATAGCCAAGACTGCGCTGCTGGTAGCTGCCGGTCAGGGACACGCCAAACTTGCCGCCCGCGAACGTGTTGCTGTAAATCCCAGACACCTCGGGGGTCAAGGAGTCGCCCTGCAGGGCATTGGGCAAGCGGCCGTTTGAGATGTCCGCCACACCCTTGATGCCGATATTGCTGTGCAGTCCCGGGTTGTCGAACGGGCGTGCGGTCTTGATATTGATCGTCGCGCCAATGCCGCCCGTGGGCGTGCTGGCACGGCTGGTTTTGTAGACCTCGATGCCGGCGATCGCCTCCGACGCCAGATTGGCGAAATCAAAAGCCCTTGAGTTTGACGGGCCGGTGTCGGCGATGCTGGAAGTCGGCATTTGCCGGCCATTGAGCAGCACCAGGTTGAAGTCGGGCCCGACACCGCGCACGGTGACTTTGGAGCCTTCTCCGATCGATCGGTCGATGGACACCCCGCTGATCCGCTGCAACGACTCGGCCAGGTTGGTGTCCGGGAATTTGCCGATGTCCTCGGCGGAGATGCCGTCCACGACACCCTGCCCGTTGCGTTTGAGGTCGAGCGAGGACTCCAGGCTGGACCGGATGCCCTTCACGATGATCGTCTGTGTGGCCTCGCCCGCCGGAGCGGTCTGGGCCAGGGCGGCACCGACGCCGGCTGCGGTCATGGCGCAAGCAACTGCGAGCTGCGTGGCGCGGAAAGCTGGGCGGGCGGATTGCCGATTGCGTCGGCGATTAAGGGCATTAGTCACGGCGTCTCCAGGCGTTTGGGTATGGTCGTCGGCATGCGTTCGACCCTCTGATGCGCGGCCAGCGCCTCTCCAGTTCGTCGCGGCAAGCTTGCGGATAGTCTGGTGAAAGCGCTTTCAGAAAGGTAGCGCCTTGGAGGCAATTTGTGACCTAGGACAAGCCCTTGTGTAACCGGTTCATTTCTCCATCACCAGCGGCGCGAATCACCGCGAAAGGGTGCGGGTTGGGTGGCTGGCCGCCGCCGACCGGCGTGGTGCCTGCGCCGCAGCCGGAGCCGGCTAGGTCGCACGCCCAAGAGCACCCCGAGGCGTCGGCAAATGCCCGGCGCCGTCCTGTCGCGTGCAGGCGTCGTCTCGGAGACGGGCCGACGTTTTCCGGGTGCATCCCGGCCCCGGCTGGGGCCAAAGACGATGCGCCCTGCCCGACAGGGCGCAATGCCGTATAAAGTGCTGTTTTGTGATCAACCGGCCAGGCAAGAACCATGAGTGATGTGCAGCAACGTATCGACAGCATCGTGAAGGGCGGCCATGTTGTGCTGTTCATGAAGGGCACGGCGCAGTTTCCGCAGTGCGGCTTCTCCGGGCGAGCGATCCAGGTGCTCAAGGCCTGCGGCGTGTCCGAGATCAAGACCGTCAATGTGCTGGAAGACGACGGCATCCGCCAGGGCATCAAGGACTACGCCAACTGGCCCACCATCCCGCAGCTGTATGTCGACGGCGAGTTTGTCGGCGGCTCGGACATCATGATGGAGATGTATGAGTCTGGCGAGTTGCAGCAGCTGCTGACGAAGTGAGCGGGCCTGCCGCGCGCAGGCTGGTGGTCGGCATCACCGGCGCCAGCGGTGCGGTCTACGGCGTGCGCCTGCTGGCGCGCGCCCGCAGCTTGGGCCTGGAGACCCACCTGGTTGTCACGCCAGCCGGGGTCATCAACGCCCACCATGAGCTGGGCCTGGACCGGGCAGGGCTCGACGCCCTGGCCGACCGCAGCTATGCACCGGGTGACATCGGCGCCTGTGTGGCCAGCGGCAGTTTCGACACCGCTGCGATGGTGGTGGCGCCTTGCTCGATGAAAACACTGGCGGCGGTGGCCCACGGCCTGTCGGACAACCTGCTGACACGCGCCGCCGATGTCACACTCAAAGAGCGCCGCACGCTGCTGCTGATGGTGCGCGAGACACCGTTCAACCTGGCCCATTTGCGCAACATGACCGCGGTGACCGAGATGGGCGGCATTATTTTCCCGCCGTTGCCGGCGTTCTACCACCGGCCAACCAGCATCGACGAGCTGGTGGACGACACGGTAGAGAGGGTGCTGGCCCTGCTGGGCGCGCACAACGCCAGCCCCAAGGCCTGGGCCGGCCTGCGCTGACGGCTGTTACAGGGCAGTGTGACGCGGGGTCAGACCACCCAGCGCTGTCGCCAGGCCATCACCGCGTTCGGGTAGTCGGGTTTGCCGCGGCTGCCGTTGTAGCGGCCCAGCGCCATGAACAGGTCACCGCGCTCGATGTCCAGGTAGTGCCGCAGGATGACGCAGCCAAACCGCAGGTTGGTCTGCATGTGGAACAAACGCGCCGGATCACCCCCCCCGATCAAGCGGGCCCAGAACGGCATCACCTGCATGTAGCCCCGCGCGCCTGCCGAGCTGATGGCGTACTTGCGGAAACCGCTCTCGACCTGGATCAGCGCCAGCACCAGCGCCGGCTCCAGACCGGCACGGGTGCTCTCGTACCACAGGGTTTCGAGAAACTCGATGCGGGTCGCGGACTCGCTCTTCTGGCGCTTCAGCCGCTCGCTCATGGCGCCCAGCCAGCGCAGGTACGCCAGCCGCGGCTCCAGCTGGGTGAACACCGGATGCGGCGGCGCAGCGCTGGCGATGGCCGCCGCCAGGGCCGACCGCACCGCGTCGGCGAGCGCCTCTTCGGCCTGCTTGCCCGCTTGTGCCGGCAACGGCCACCACGGCCCCAGCGCCCCCAGCAGCGATGCGCCCGCGCCGGCCTGCAGCGCGTGCCGTCGCGCCAGGTTCATGCCGCCAGCCGGGCTTTCAGCAGGGCCACGGCATCAGCCAGCGGCAGCACGCTGGCGGCAGCCTCGCGCCGGCCCTGCAACTCGACCGTGCCGGACTTCAGCCCGCGGTCTGAGATCACCACACGCTGCGGCACGCCCACCAGCTCCCAGTCGGCAAACATCGCACCCGGCCGCTCACCGCGATCATCCAGCATCACGTCGATGCCGGCAGCAGCCAGCTCGTCGTGCAGCGCATCGGCCGCCGCCTTGACCTCGGTCGAACGGTCGTAGCCGATCGGGCAAATCACGGCCGAGAACGGCGCCAGCGCCAGCGGCCAGACGATGCCGCGCTCATCATGGTTCTGCTCGATCGCCGCGCCCAGGATGCGGGTCACGCCGATGCCGTAGCAGCCCATTTCCATCAGCCTGGGTTTGCCGGTCTCGTCCAGGAAGGTGGCGTTCATCGCCTGCGAATACTTGGTGCCGAGGTAGAACACATGGCCCACCTCGATGCCGCGCTGGATCGCCAGCACACCCAGGCCGTCCGGCGACGCATCACCCGCCTGCACGTTGCGCAGGTCGGCCACCAGCGCCGGCTCGGGCAGGTCGCGACCCCAGTTGACGCCGGTCAGGTGGGCGTCGGTCTGGTTGGCGCCGCAGACAAAATCGCTCATCGCCGCCACAGTCCGGTCGGCAATCACCTGCACCGGTTTGAGCAGCCCGATCGGGCCAAGGTAGCCCGGCTTGCAGCCGAAGTGGTCTTCGATCTCGGCCACGGTGGCAAAACGCCAGCCACGCAGCTCCAACATGCCTTTGTCGAGCGCCCGCCCGTCGTTGTCCAACTCACCGGGCTCAGGCAACCGAAGGCCCGCCTTGAGACCTGGTACCTTCGACACCTTCACCTCGTTAAGTTCGTGATCGCCGCGAACTAGAAGCAAATAGATCGTCGTCTTGGTTTGCTGCGAGAACGCAGTATTGACCTCATCCGTGGCCAGCACCAGGCTCTTGACTGTCTGGGCCAGCGGCAGGCCCAGCAAGGCAGCGACGTCGGCGCAGGTGCTCTTGCCGGGCGTGGCCACGCTTTGCAGGGGCTGGCCGGGCGCAGCGCGTGGGGTGGCGGGCGCCACGCCTTCAGCCAGCTCGATGTTGGCAGCGTAGTCGCTGGTCGGGCAGTAGACGATCGCGTCCTCGCCGGTATCGGCAATGACCTGGAACTCGTGCGACAGGTCGCCGCCAATCGCGCCGGGGTCGGCCGCCACGGCGCGGTACTGCAGGCCGAAACGGTCGAAAATGCGCTTGTAGGCGTCAAACATGCCCTGGTAGCTCTTGGCGGCGGCGGCTGGGTCGCGGTCGAAGGAGTAGGCGTCCTTCATCGTGAACTCGCGCCCGCGCATGATGCCGAAACGCGGCCGGCGCTCGTCGCGGAACTTGGTCTGGATGTGGAAGAAGTTCTTTGGCAGCTGGCGGTAGCTGCGCAGCTCTTGCCGGGCAATGTCGGTCACCACCTCTTCGCTGGTGGGCTGGATGATGTAGTCGCGGTCATGCCGGTCCTTCACCCGCAACAGCTCGGGCCCCATTTTTTCGAACCGCCCGGTTTCTTGCCACAGTTCGGCCGGCTGCACCACCGGCATCAGCAGCTCGACCGCGCCGGCACGCACCATCTCGTCGCGGATGATGGCCTCGACCTTGCGGATCACCCGCAGACCCATCGGCATGTAGTTGTAAATGCCCGCACCCAGGCGCTTGATCATGCCGGCACGCATCATCAGCTGGTGGCTGACCACCTCGGCGTCGGCGGGGGCTTCCTTCTGGGTGGAAATGAAAAACTGGGAGGCTTTCATGGGTCTGGGTATGGCGCGGGGTGCGCGCTGGTGCAAGGGCGGACGGTGAAAAACAGCAGGCGCAAGGGGCGCGCTGGGCCGCTGCAGCACGGCTGAAGCACTGCAGTCGAACGCTGTCGAACCGCTGAAATTGCCTGCGGGTTAGCGAGGGTTCGCAGCCCGCACGCAGCCGGTGCAATAATGAAGTTAATACAGAAATTGGGGTTTGATTATGCTCGACAGGGAAGGCTTCAGGCCCAACGTCGGCATCATCCTGCTCAACGCACGCAACGAGGTCTTCTGGGGTAAACGGCTGCGCACGCACTCGTGGCAGTTTCCCCAAGGCGGCATCAAGTACGGTGAATCGCCCGAGCAGGCAATGTTGCGCGAGCTGCAAGAAGAAGTGGGCCTGCGCCCAGAGCATGTGCGTATCTTGGCGCGCACGCGCGACTGGTTGCGCTACGAGGTGCCCGACCACTTCATCCGCAGGGATGCCCGCGGCCATTACCGTGGCCAAAAACAGATTTGGTTCCTGCTGCGCCTGACAGGGCGTGACAGCGACCTGGACTTGCGCGCCACCGACCACCCCGAGTTCGATGCCTGGCGTTGGAACGAATACTGGGTGCCGCTGGAACTCGTGATCGAGTTCAAGCGCGACGTCTACCAGATGGCGCTCAATGAGCTGGCGCGCTTCCTGCCGCGGCCAAACCACACCAACCGCTACCTGCGCGGTGGCATGCGGGCGTACCAGCATCACGACGAGGACGAGCACGGGCAAGTGCCGTCCGGCCTGGGCGAGCTTCAACCGGTCGAGTCCGACCCTGGGCCGCAGCAACTGGGCAGCGGCAGCGCTGCTGAAGCCTGAGCATCAAGCGTCGACGTTCCTGGTACGGCTGGCGCCCGCCTCGCCGCCCCAGGGCAACATCAGCGACAGCATCAGCAGTTTTTCGAACTCGGGCCGGAACCGGTCGATGATGTCTTGCGGATCGGGGCACAGCGCGGCATCGGTGACCAGGCTGAACTGCACGCCGCCGCCGTAGCTCAGGATGCTGACGCCCACGCCCACGTCGCCCGAGGCGGGCACCCAGAACATGCTTTGCCGCAGCGTGGATCCGCACAGCTTGAGCAGTTCGCGCGGGCCGGGTACGTTGGTCATCACCGCCGTGGTCTTTTTCGAGAACATGCCCAACACCAGGTCTTGCACTGGCTTGGCCAACAGGCCGGTGACGGCCAACACCCCGTAGGCCAGCAAGGGCTGGAAGCTGCCCTTGAGGTGGCTCATGCGGGCGCGCACCGCGTACACCCGCTCGATCGGGTTGGCAATGCCGATCGGCAGCACCACCGGCGCCAAGCCAAAACGGTTGCCCAGGCGCCAGGCCTGGTCGAGCGGCCGCAGGTTGACCGGCACCATCGCACGGATCTCGGCGCCGGTCGGGTCGTCGCCCTGGTCGATCAGCCAGGCACCGATCGCGCCAGACACGCAGGCCAGCAGCACATCGTTGATCGAGCAGTTCAGGCTTTGGCCCACTGCCTTGACCTCGTCCAGGGGCATGGGCTCGCCCCAGGCCACCACCTTGCGGCCGACCGGCTTGCCCTTGAGCCGGGTTGGTGAATCGTCGGCCATCAGCGCCAACGCGGCCAGGTCGCCCAGCAGGTGCAGCCCGGTGCGGGCCAGGTCCGCCCCATCCTGCAAGGCCGGCTTGGGGTGGGCCAGCATGTCCAGCGCGCCGGCCACGCCGTCGCCCGAGCGGTTCAAGGCCTTGACCGCGATGGCCGTGAGCGGCCGCAGCACGGCCTCGGACAGCCAATCGCCATCGGGGGCCCCTTGCGCCCCATGCGACGGGTGCGGAGAGCGCTGCCGGGGCGGATCGGCCCCGCCGTCGGTGATCGAGTTCATCACCGAGACCAGCGCGATGCCGTCGCCGATGCAGTGGTGGATGCGCACGATGATGGCGCAGCCGCCCTCGTAGCGCTCGATCAGGTGAAACTGCCACAGCGGGCGGCCCGGGTCCAGCGGCGTGTCCGCCAGCTCGCCGCAAAGTTGCTGCAGCGCGGCCCGCTCGGTCTGGCCGTCTTCAAGGTACAGCGGCTCGGCCACCACGTGCAGGTGCAAATCGAACGCCTCGTCCTCGACCCAGCTCGCGCCCAGGGCGTCGATCACCGCCTTGTGCCGAAACCGCTCGAACTGCAGGAACCGGGTCTCGATGCGCTCGCGAAATGCCGCCAGCGTGATGGCCGGTGTGAGCAGCCAGACACCGACGATCATCATCAGGTTGACGTCGTTGTCCATGCGCAGCCACGAGGTATCGACCCGCGACATCCGGCACTCGGCAGGGGCGTTCATCTTGGGGGTCTCCTCAGGGCGCATGGGGTGGGCTGTCGGCGGCAGCGCCGCGCCCGGGCAGGGTCGGGCAGCCTCTTGGGTGCTGGGTAACATACGCGACGTCAAATCCATTTTCACCTACAGGAGACCCCGTATGAGTGCACTCAAGTCAAGCTTCGAACAAGCCGTGGCCGACAGCAAGCAACTGCCGGAAAAGCCCGACAACATGACGCTGCTGAAGATCTATGCGCTGTACAAGCAGGCCAGCGCTGGCGATGCAGACGGCAAGCGCCCTGGTTTTACCGACATGGTGGGCCGCGCCAAATGGGACGCCTGGAACGGCCTGAAGGGCAGCACGACCGACGCGGCGATGCAGGACTATGTGGACCTGATTGAATCGTTGAAGTAGGCGCCGGCCCGGCCCGTTCAAGGACGCGGCGCTTTTTTGGGCGCGCGCTTCTTGGCCGCGGCCGCACCCAGCAAGGTGTCGAGGTTTTTTTCGATCTCCGCCTCGATCGTCTTGGAAAACGCGCCGAGCAAGAAGCCCAACTTGGCCCCCAGGTCAAAGTGATCGGCAGCCACCACCAGCACACCCTTGACGCCGCTGCGTACAAACTCGATCGAATCACTGGTCTCGCCCTCGATCACGGTGCAGGCCATGCCGAACTGCTTTTCGACCTGCTCGGCCCAATCCCACGCCACCTTGCGCGCCTTGGCCAGGCCCAGGCTGTGGTCGCGGTGAATGTGGATGTCAGCCATCTTGGGGGTCTCCGTTAGCGGTGATCAGGACAGGGTCCAGGCTCAAGGCCCGGCTTGCAGTGTCGCCCGGCGCTCGTCAGCGGGCAAATCGGCCAGCTTCTGCACCGCCGCATGGAAGCGGCCGAAGTCACGGCCCTCGCGCTCGAACAGCCGTTCGAAGTCGGGCACCAGGCCATCGTAAGCCGCCTGCAGCGCCAGCGACGCGTTGTTGGCACGGGCCAGCCAGTCGTCATAGCCGGTGAATGCGGCCCAGGGACCGGCCGCGTTGGCTTTCAGGGCAGCAAACTCGGCGCGCATCGTCGCCAGCAGGTCGGCCTTGCGCTGGCGCTTGTGCCCGTCGGACAAGAACTCGCCTGCCGGGCTGCCGTACAGCGCCAACAAAGCCGCCCGGGTGCGCCGGGTGATGGTCCGGAAGTCGGCCAGCCGCTGCGCCGCCGCCACGTCCTCGGCCGCGGCATGGCCGCTGGCCCGCCACTGCAGCAAGCCCAAGCGCTCTACCGCCGTGGCATAGGACTCGTTGAACATCGTGTCGCCCGGCACGTAGACCACCTGGTGCGCCAGCTCATGGAAGACCAGCCGGGCCAGGCCGGCTTCGCTGCCCGCAACAAAGGTGTTGAGCAGCGGGTCGCCACCCAGCCAGTTGGTCCAGCCCAGCGTGCTGTACGCCGGCACACCGTAGACAGTGGCGTCCAGCCCGGCCGCGCGTTGCACGGCGGCCTCGGCCTCGGCATCTTCGCGCTTGAAATAGCCCCGGTAGCCGACGCAGCCCATCACCGGGTAGCACCAGGTCTTGAGCGTCAGCGACAGCTCGGGTGCGGCCACCACGTTCCACACCACCGCTGGGCGCTGCAGGTCGGCATAGCGCCGGTAGCTGGCGTTGTCGGGCAGCGCCAGCGCCTGCACCGCAAAATCGCGCAGGCGCTGGGCCAGTTGCAGGCGCTCGCGCAAGGCGGCCGGGGTGGCGGGGTCGGCCAACCAGTCGGCCACCGGGCGGGCGCGCTGCATCAGGTCCAGGTGGCCGGCGATCGACTGGCTGTAGTAGGCCAGCGGGTCCATCGAGCTTGTTGAAGGGCTGGGCACCGCAGCCGCCGGCGGGCTGGATGCCAGGGGGATTGCTGCGCCGGGCGGCGGAGGCACAACGTCGCTGGCGCGGCATCCTGTCAAGGCCAGCCAGGCCAGCATCACCGCCACCTGCGGCACGGCCGTTCTGCTGCGGCTCGGCGTTGCGCCATCCGCTGCGCTATGCCGGTGGGTGGCTGGCCTCAAGCCCGCACCACCTCGACCAGGCAGTCGTAGAACGTCGGGCCCCGGCCGATGTCGGTCAGGCGCTGGCTGGTCAGCTCGTTGACGTTGGTGCCGGCCGCGCCCAGCTTGCGCCACCACACCCCCAGGCCATTGACCACGCCGGGCCGGGCGCGCGCGCCCACCGCGGCTTTGCACAGGTAGCTGCCGCGGTCGTTGTAGACCCGCACCATCGTGCCGTCGGCAATGTCGCGCGCCTGCGCGTCGTCGGGGTGCATTTCGACCAGCGGCTCGCCTTCGATGCTGCGCAGGCTCTTGACGTTGACAAAGCTGGAGTTGAGAAAATGCCGCGCCGGCGGCGAGATCATCGCCAACGGAAAGCGTTGCGCCAGCACCGGCGCCGACTGCGCGCTTTCGTACGGTGGCACAAAGTCGGGCACGCCCAGGCCGGGCACCTCGACCTGCGCCCGGCCGTTGGCGGTGGCAAAACCACCGTTGGCAAACGGCGCGTCGGGCAGGTCCAGCTTGACCCAGCCTTGCTGGCTGAGCTGCTCAAAATCCAGCGTGGGCACAGCCTGGCGGGCCAGCTGCTCGTCGCTGTCGGTAAAACAGGGCTCGGCAAAGCCCATGCGGGCGGCCAGCTCGCGAAAGATCTGGGTGTTGGGCTTGGCCTGGCCCAGCGGCGCCACGGCCGGGTGGTTGATCAGCACATAGGTGTGGCCGTAGCTGGTGTGCACATCCAGATGCTCCAGCTGGGTGGTGGCCGGCAAGACGTAGTCGGCATGGTCGGCGGTGTCGGTCAAGAAATGCTCCAGCACCACGGTGAACAAATCCTCCCGCAAGAAGCCCGCCACCACTTTGGGTGACTCGGGCGCAATCGCCACCGGGTTGCTGTTGTAGACGATCAGGGCCTCGACCTGGGGGCCGAAGCCGGGCGAGGCATCACGCAGCAGGTCATCACCGATGGTGGCCATGTTCAGGGTGCGAGGCCGGCGCCCGGCCAGCAGGTCGGGCCGCTGCAGCGCGGCGTCGTCCGTGGCACCCTTGAACCAGCCCGAGGCCGACAGCAGCAGCCCGCCGCCGCGCTGCCGCCAGGCGCCCGTCAGGCAGGGCAACAGCGCGATCAGCCGCACCGCGTTGCCACCACCGCGCACCCGTTGCATGCCGTAGTTCAGCCGGATCGCCGCCGGCCGGGTCTGGGCAAAGTCCCGCGCCAGGCCGCGCACCTCGTCGGCAGTCAGGCCGCAGACTGCGGCGCAGCGTTCGGCTGGCCAGGCCAGCGCCTTGTCGCGCAAGGCCTCGAAACCATCGACATGGCGGGCGATGTAGTCCTCGTCCAGCCAGCCGTTTTGGATCAGTTCGCGCATCAGCCCCAGCGCCAGCGCGCCGTCGGTGCCCGGCAGCAGCGCCAGGTGCTGGTGGCATTTTTCAGCCGTCTCGGTGCGGCGCGGGTCGATGCAGATCAGCTTGGCGCCGGCGCGCTTGGCCTGCCCGGCGAAGGTCCAAAAGTGCAGGTTGGAGGCGATCGAGTTGCTGCCCCAGATCAGGATCAGCCGGCTCTCGGCATAGTGCTCCAGGTGCATGCCGAGCTTGCCGCCGTAGGTGGCGGCCAGCGCCTCGCCACCGGCGGAGGAGCAGATCGTGCGGTCCAGCAAGGACGCACCGAGCTTGTGAAAAAACCGGGCGGCAATGCTCTCGCCTTGCAACAGGCCCATCGTGCCGGCGTAGCTGTAGGGCAGGATGGCCTGGGGATCGCGTGCGGCAATGGCTTGCAGCCGGGCGGCGATATCGGTCAGCGCCTCGTCCCAGCTGACCGGCACAAACTGACCGGCGCCTTTGGGCCCGACCCGCTTGAGCGGCGCCAGCACCCGCTCGGCGTGGTAGGTGCGCTCAGGGTAGCGCGACACCTTGGTGCAGAGCGCGCCGTGGGTGGGCGGGTGATCGGGATCGCCGGACACCTTGATCACCCGGCCCGCCTGCACGGTGATCTTCAGCGCGCAGGTGTCGGGGCAGTCGTGCGGGCAGGCGCCCTGGATGATCCGGAGGTCGGTATCCGAGGTGGCGGTGGCGGCGTGCGTGGCGGTGTTCATTCGTCAACTATTGCACAGGCCGCGGGCCGCATCCCTGGCGCAATGCCCGGCGCACAGACCCGGCAGGGCCCTCGTCGTAATATCCAGCCCAGTGCATTGCCGCTACAACTGCCCTTGTACGGGTTCAATCCAACGGAGCCTTCCCATGCAACTGATCGAATCAATTCTGGCCGACGCTGCCGCCATCACCACCCTCAGGCGCGACATCCATGCCCACCCCGAGCTGTGCTTCCAGGAGATGCGCACCGCCGACGTGATCGCCAAGGCGCTGACCGACTGGGGCATCCCGATCCACCGGGGTCTGGGCACCACCGGCGTGGTGGCGATCATCAAGAACGGCACATCCAACCGGGCGGTGGGCCTGCGCGCTGACATGGATGCACTGCCGGTGACCGAGCGCAACACCTTTGCCCACGCCAGCCAGCACCCCGGCAAGATGCACGCCTGCGGCCATGACGGCCACACCGCAATGCTGCTGGCCGCGGCCAAACACCTGTCGCGGCACCGCAATTTCGACGGCACGGTGTACCTGATCTTCCAGCCCGCCGAAGAAGGCGGCGGCGGTGCCCGCGAGATGATCAAGGACGGTCTGTTCACGCTGTTTCCGATGGAGGCGGTGTTTGGCGCGCACAACTGGCCGGGCATGGCGGTGGGCCAGTTTTCGCTCAAGAGCGGGCCGTGTTATGCGTCCAGCAACGAGTTCAAGATCACGCTCAAGGGCAAAGGCGCCCACGCCGCCATGCCGCACCTGGGCACCGACCCGGTGCCAGCGGCCTGCGCCATGGTGCAGGGCTTCCAGACCATCATCTCGCGCAACAAGCGGCCGATCGATACCGGCGTGATCTCGGTGACGATGATCCACACCGGCGAGGCCACCAACGTGATCCCCGAGACCTGCGTGATCGAGGGCACGGTGCGCACCTTCACCACCGAGGTGCTCGACATGATCGAGCGCCGCATGCAGGCAATGGCCAGCGCCACCGCCGAGGCGTTCGAATGCGAGTGCGAGTTCAAGTTCAAGCGCAACTACCCGCCCACCATCAACCACGACGCCGAGACCGCCTTTGCCCGCCAGGTGCTGGGCGACGTGGTGGGGCCGGACAACGTGCAGGAGTTCGAGCCGACCATGGGCGCCGAGGACTTCAGCTACTACCTGCTGGAAAAACCCGGCTGCTACTTCATGATCGGCAACGGCGATGGTGAGCACCGCGAAGGTGGCCACGGCATGGGCCCGTGCATGCTGCACAACCCCAGCTACGACTTCAACGACGACCTGATCCCGCTGGGCGCCACCGCCTGGGTGCGCATTGCCGAGCAATGGCTGGCCACGCCGCGTTGAGCCGCGCTTGAAGCCCAGGCCGGTCACCGCATGATCGACAGCGACCCCTTCTCGCAAAGCTACGCCGAGGCGCGCAGCAAGTTCCTGGCTGCCGCCGAGGTCGCCGGGCTGGACGTGCAAAGCCACCCGCACCCGATGCTGGGGCGGGACGGCGAGGCGCTGGCGATGGACGTGGTGCGCGACGGCCCGGCCGACGCTGCCGCTGTGCTGGTGCTCAGCTCGGCCTGCCACGGCGTCGAGGGTTTTTGCGGCTCGGGCGTGCAGGTCACGCTGTTGGCTGATGCCGGCCTGCGCGCTGCCGCCAAGGCTGGCGGCGTGGCGCTGCTGTATGTGCATGGGCTCAATCCCTACGGCTTTTCGTGGTGGCGCCGCACCACCCATGAAAACGTCGACCTGAACCGCAATTTTCAGGATTTCAGCCAACCGCTGGTCCGCAACACCGGCTACGACGCGGTGGCGCATCTGCTGGTGCCCGCCACCTGGCCGCCGTCGCCCGAGGTGGCGCTGGCGGTGGACGACTACATCAGCCAGCACGGCATGAAAGCCTGGCAGGCGGCTGTCAGTGGTGGCCAGTACCACCACCCCGAAGGCTTGTTCTACGGCGGCCACAACCCCAGTTGGAGCCAGCAGACCCTGCGCCAGGTGCTGCGCGAGCACGGCCGGCGCTGCGCCCGGCTGGGCTGGATCGACTTCCACACCGGCTTGGGGCCCAGTGGCTTGGGCGAGCGCATCTTTGCCTGCCCGGACGATGCTGCCGCGCTGGCGCGTGCACAAGCCTGGTGGGGCGGGCCGGACCGGCGCGGCGTGACCTCGTTCTACGACGGCAGCTCCACGTCCGCGCCGCTCAAGGGCCTGATGTGGAACGCTGCGGGCGACGAATGCCCGCAAGCCGAGTACACCGGTATCGCGCTGGAGTACGGCACCTTGCCGATCGGCCAGATGCTGGACGCGTTGCGCGCCGACCAGTGGGCCGAGAACCATCCCGACGCACCGGCAGCGCTTCGCGAAGCCATCAAGCGCCAGACCCGGGACGCGTTCTACACCGACACGCCCGCATGGAAACAGCAGATCACTGAACAGGCGGTGGAAGCGGCGTGGCAGGCGGTGGCAGGCCTGGGCTGAACGCCCCGACCATGGCCGCCTCGATGGCCGCGGTGCGCACCTCGCGGATGCGCTCACCGATCACCGGGCCCGCCAAGCCCTGGGCGGCGGCCTGGTCAGCAACACCTTGCACAGGAGCCGCCTGCGCCGCCGCCAGGGCCGCGGCCAGCCGCGGGCGCTGCGGGTAAGGCGCGTCGGCCAGCCCCAGGCGGCCCCGGGCATCACATTCGCAGGCCAGCAGCGCGTCCAGAAAGCGTTGCGGCCGGCGCAGCGCATCGCAGCGGTCCAGCAGCCGCATCAGCGCAGCCGCATTGAAATCGGCGCTGCGGTGGATGTTGCCGTGCTCGCGGGCCACGATCTCGGCCAGGTCGCGGCAATCGGCAGGCACCTTCCAGCGGTCCGACACCGTGCGGGCCAGCTTGGCGCTGCGCGCCTCGTGGCCGATGTGGCGCGGCAACTCGTCGGCGGGTGTGCTGCCCTTGCCCAGGTCGTGGCACAGGCAGGCGTAACGCACGGCCAGCGGTGCACCCAGCCGGGCGGCGGTCTGCAGCACCAGCATCAGGTGGATACCGGTGTCGATCTCGGGATGGTGGGCTGCCGGCTGCGGCACGCCCCAGAGCCGGTCCACCTCGGGCAGCAGGCGGGCCAGCGCGCCGCAGCTGCGCAGCACCTCGAACAGGCGCTGCGGTTGGGCCTCCATCAGCCCGCGCGACAGCTCCTGCCAGACCCGCTCGGGCACCAGATGATCGACCTCACCGGCGGCCACCATCTGCCCGAGCAGGGCCTGGGTTTCCGGCGCCACGGTGAAATCGGCAAAACGCGCCGCCAGCCGGGCCAGCCGCAGCAGCCGCACCGGGTCTTCGACAAAGGCCGGGCCGACATGGCGCAGCAGCCGCAGCTGCAGGTCGCGCTGGCCGCCGAAGGGGTCGGTCAGCGCGCCGGTCGCCGGGTCTTCGGCGATGGCGTTGATCGTCAGGTCACGGCGCGCCAGGTCTTGCGCCAGCGTGACCTCGGGCGCTGCGTGCACGACAAAACCCTGGTAGCCCCGGCCGGATTTGCGCTCGGTGCGGGCCAGCGCGTATTCCTCGTGGCTGTCGGGGTGCAGAAAGACCGGAAAGTCTCGACCCACAGGCGTGTAGCCGGCCTCGGCCATGGCCTCGGGCGTGCTGCCCACCACCACCCAGTCGCGGTCGTTGACGGGCAGGCCGAGCAGCCGGTCTCGCACCGCGCCGCCGACGACATAACACCTCATGGTCGGCGCGGATCGGGCGGGCAGAAGTGCGCGGCCAGCGTGTCCAGCGACGCCGGGCTGATGCCCAGCGCGGCCAGCCCGGGCAGGCTGTGGCCGGACCCATCGCCGCTGGCCACATTGGGCACGCGCATCGACAACACGTTGTCGCGCGACATCAGCGGCTCACCCGGCATCAGCCCCATCAGCGAGGCCTGCAGCAGCCCGATCGCCTCGGGCAGCGCCAGCACCGGGCGGGCACAACCGGCCATGGCGCCGACCCGTTGCACGATCTGCTTGAGCGTCAGCACCTCGGGCCCGGCACATTCGATCACCGCGCCGTCAGGCCGGGGGCCTAACAGGCTGTTGACCACCGCCTGCGCCACATCGCCCACCCAGACCGGCTGGAACCTGGCACCCGCCCCGGCCAGCGGCAGCAGCGGAAACACCCGCTGCAGTGCCACAAACAGGTTGGTGAAGCGGTCCTCGGCGCCAAAGATCACCGACGGCCGCAGCAGCGTGATGTCCAGCGCATGCGGCGGCGGATGCAGCTGGGCCGCCTGGTGCCACACCGCCTCGCCGGCAGCCTTGCTGCGCAAATAGGCCGACGGCGCATGCGCGGCCACGCCCAGCGCGCTGACATGCACCACCCGCTGCACACCCGCCGCCGCGCAGGCCGCCGCCAGGTGGCGCGGCAGTTGCACATGCACCCGGTCGAAGTCGGCCTCGCTGCCGTGCAGGATGGCGACCAGGTGCACCAGCGCGTCGGCGCCGTGCAGCAGGCCGGGCAGTGCCGCGGGATCGTGCACATTGCACTCGACCAGATCGACGGTGGGCAACAGCGCCACCTGCCGGCCATTGGCCAGGCGCCGGGTGGCCACCACCAGGCGTGTTTCGCTGTTGCGCTCGAACAGCCGCTCCAGCACGGCACGGCCGACAAAGCCGGTGCCGCCGGTGATGACGATTTTTTTCATGGGGGGCAGCACCGCCTCAGGGCAGTTCGGTGTTGGTGGCAGCAGCGGCCGCGTCACGCGGCCCGATGCCGGCGCCCAGGCGCGGGCGCAGCACGGGCGGCTTCTGGCTGTCGATCAAGGCGCTGTAGACCGCCGCGTTGGACAGCACTTTCTTGACGTAATCGCGGGTTTCGTTGAACGGGATGTTTTCGGCCCAGATCGCCGTCTCCAGCTGCGGGCCCTCGCGCCAGCGACGCGGCCGGCCCGGCCCGGCGTTGTAGGCGGCCGCGGCCATCGCCTGCGAGCCGCCCAGATCGTCGAGCACCAATTTGAGGTAGCTGGTGCCCAGCCGCAGGTTGACCAGCGGGTCGCTGATCATCTCGGGATTGCGCCAGTCCATGCCGATCTTCTTGGCCATCCAGCGGCCGGTGGCCGGCATCACCTGCATCAGGCCGGCCGCACCCACGCTGGATTTCAGCTGCGGCATGAAGCGGGTCTCCTGCCGGATCAGGCCAAACACCAGCGCCGGCTCCAACCCGGCGGCGTTGGCGGCCTGGGTGATCTCGACGGCAAACGGCATCGGGTAGCGCAACGCCGTGTCGATCTCGCCGCGGGTGCGCTCGGCGGTGTTGATGCACAGCTGCCAATCACTGCGGTCGCAGGCCAGACGCGCGGCGGCCAGCAACTCGCGGTCGCCCATGCCACGCAGCGTGAAGTTCCATTCGCGCCGGGCCTCGTCGCGCAGGCCCAGGTCCACCAACAGCAGCGCACGGCTCAGGCCAGGGCTGGTCTTGGCGGCGTCACGCTCGGCGGCGCTGAGCGCGGCCGGGGCGGCGGGCAGCGCGGGCAGCCGCCCCAGGTCCTCGGTGGCCAGCGAGGCGTAGAAGTTCAGGCCGCTGCTGATCGAATCCAGCAGGCGCCGTGCCTCGACCCGCTGGATTTCGCCATCGGCGCTGTCACGCGCCTGCGCTTGCAGGGCGCGGGCTTTCCAGTACGTCCAGACCGGCTCGCGCTGCTCGGACGCACCCATCGCTTCGACCAGGCGCTGCACCTGCGGCCAGCGCAGGGCGGGTGCAGCGCTGCGCAACGTGGCTCGCACGCCCCAGGCCAGGGTGTCGTCAGTCCAGCCGGGGTTGCGGGCCTCGTCGGCACGCAGCAAGCCCAGCGCACGCTGGTAGTAGGCCGCCGCATCCGGCGCCAGCTTGAACGCCGCCTGCCGGCCGGCATACGACCAGGCCCAGGCCCCTTGCGACGGGCTCAAGGCCAGCGTGCCGCCATCGAGCAAGGCGGTGGCACTGTCGAGCTCGGTCTGCGCCAGCCGCAGCAGCGCCAGCAACCGCATCTCCTGCGGCAGCCGGGTGCTGCCGGCACTGCCGCCGCTGTTGCGGCGCAGGTAACGCGCCGGGTTGTCGATGGCGTCGGCCACCTCGCGGGCGGCGGCATTGCCCAGCAGGCCGACCGCGGCCTTGGCGGCGCCGGGGCGCTGGGCCTCCAGCGCCAGCCGGGCCTTGCGCCAGACATCGCCTTCCGTGAAACGCTTGGCATCGACCATCGCGGTGGCCAGCAGGTTGCAGCCGTCGTCCAGCTCTTTCTGGTTGAACCAGGCAGTGCGGGCCGCATCGCGCACGTCGCGGCCGGCCAGATGCTCGGTAAACAGCCACCAGCAGCTCACCTCGCGGTCGTCGTTCATGCGAAAGCGCGGGTAGTCGCGCGCCAGCCCCGCCCAGTCGCGGCGCCGGCCCAGCTCCAGCAGCCAGTCGTTGCGCAGCCGGTCCTCAACGTAGCTGCCGGACCAGCGCGCGTAAAAGGCCTCGACCTCGTCGGCCTGCACCTCGTTCAGCCGCGCGCTCAAATCCCAATACTCGACCCATGGCGTCAGCGGATGGCCACCGGCCTGCATCGCGGCGCGGGCCGCAGCCAGGCGGGTGCGGTCACGCTTGCGGGCGGCCTCGCGCGCCTCGACCACGGTGGTGTCGAGGCCGCTGGGCTGGGCGACGGTGGGTGTGGGCAGCGCCAGCGCGGCCAGGCCTGATGCGCTCAATGCGCCCCACGCGACCAACCCGCCCAGAGTGCCCTGTCGGACGAGCCGACAGCCGAGCTGCCAGGCCATGCCAGGCAGACCCAGGGCGAACGGGCCCGTTTGGGGCCGGGTGCGGAAGGAGGAGGAGATCGTGCCGCTCATTGGACATCTGCAGGCGCGCTTGCGCGGCCTGGGTGGGTGCGCTGCGGGCACAGGGTGTGCCGCTCGATCCAATGTAACGCAGCCCCCAGCCCGGCGCTGACCAAGTGCCCCGGCGTTGTGCCGGCCGCGTGGGGATCAGCGGCTGCGGCGGTAGGGCTCTTCAAAATCCAGGTACTGCTGCTCGGCCAGCGCGCCTTGCACCCAGGCGGCCACGCCCGGGCTGGCCCAGAGCCGGTCGACATAGGCGGACACATCGGTGGGCAGCGGCAGGCCGTAGGTGCGCAGCCGGGCAGCCACCGGTGCAAAGTAGGCGTCGGCGATGGAGTAGCCACCCATCAGGAACGGACCGCCGCTGGCCGCCAGCGCGGCCTGCCACATCGCCACCAGCCGGGCCAGATCGGCGGCCACAGCGGGCTGCTCGGCCAGTACCCGGGCGCCGACCTCGGGCAGGGAGGCCTCGATGTTCATCGGGCAGGCGCTGCGAAGCGCAGCAAATCCGCTGTGCATTTCAGCGCACAGGCTGCGGGCCCGCGCCCGCACCGCCTGGTTGCGCGGCCACAGCGCCAGCTCGGGGAAGTGCTCGGCGGCGTACTCGGCCAGGTACTCGGCAATGGCCAGTGTGTCCCAGACCACCAGGTCGCCGTGCAGCAGCACCGGCACCTTGGCCACCGGCGACAGCAGGCTTGCGGCCTGCTTGAAGCGGGACGCCGGGCCAAAGCCGTCGAAGGGGATCATGATCTCCTCGAACGGCAGGTTGAACTGGCGCAGCAGCACCCAGGGCCGCATCGACCAGGACGAGTAGTTCTTGTTACCGATGGCCAGCTTGAGCATGGGGTTCTCCGTCAAAGGGGGGGTGGCCAGCACGGCGGTGCGGCCAAAAACATCAGGCCACGATGCTAGGCCAGCCGGCGGTCCGACCGGCGTGAGCGATGCTCATGGCGTTGATGCGCGGCCCGCATCGGTCGCTGGGCTGGCGGGCGCCGGAGCCGGCAGATCCTGCGGCAGGCCCAGTGCGGCCCGTGTCACCGCCGCCTCACCCCGCACCCAGTCGATGAAGGCCCGCAGCTCGGGCCGCAGGCGCGCCCCGGGCAGCGGCAGCAGCCAGTAGGCGGCGGGTGCAGCCAGCCGACCGGCCTGGCCAAACGGCTCCACCAGCTCACCCCGCAGCAGTTGCTCATGCACCAGCGCCAGCCGCGCCAGCGCCACGCCCTGGCCGGCCAGCGCGCCCTGCACCTGCTGGTGGGTGTAGTTGAGGTAGGTCCAGCGCCGCGGCTCCAGCGTGCGCTGGCCCATGTGGTCCAGCCAGCGGCGCCAGCTCAGGGTGCTGGCGCTGGGCCGGTGGTCGTCTTCCTCCAGCAGCGCATGGCCGGCCAGATCGGCCACCGTGGCCAGCGGCGGCGCCTGGCCGCTGGCCGCCTGCCGTGTCAGGAACGGGCTGGCCACCGGCGACAGCAATTCACCAAACAGCAGCTCGGCATCGGGCGGCAGGTTGGCGGCAAAGTCGTAACGCAGCACCAGGTCGAGCTCCGGGTCGTCCAGGTCGGCCAGCACATCGGTGGCGGTGATGCGGATGTCGATGTCCGGATGCTGCTGCTGGAACCCGGCCAGCCGAGGCATCAGCCAGAGCGTGGTGAAGCTGGCAAAGGTGGACAAATTGACATGGCGCCGGCCTTTGCTGACCCGAATCTGCCGCACCACCCGGTCAATGCCGTCCAACGCTGGCAGCACCGCCTGGCGCAGGGCACTGCCAGCCGCCGTGATCTCGACCTTGCGGGTGCCGCGGGTGAACAACGCCGCACCCAGTTCCGTCTCCAGCGCCTTGATCTGGCGGCTGATGGCCGACTGCGTCAGGAACAACTCGCCGGCGGCGGCACTGAACGACAGGCGCCGCGCCACCGCATCGAAGGCCCGCAAACCGTCCAGCGAGAGCGGGCGCCGCGGTGGTTTATTCATATCGATTCAGCATCAATAAAGGGCAACGAATGCATTGGATCACAGGCCGCGATCCGCAGATGATGGCCCTACCGTGATGGCACTTAAATGCATCACTGACCGCGCCGACCGGGTTGTCTGGCACCGAGCACGCAGGAGCAGACATGAACAAATGGCATCAATCAGGCAGCTTGCAGGCACTCGCCGGCACGCCCCGCCAGTTGCACCTGGCCGGGCTGCTGAGGATCCAGGCGCAACGCGCCGGCTGGTTGCAGGTGGCGGGCGGCAGGGTCTGGATCACCCGCAGCGGGGACGCCGCCGACCACGCGCTGGCCGCGGGTGAGGGCCTGTGGCTGGGCACCGGCCAGCAGGTGCTGGCCGAACCCTGGCGCGCCGGCGAGGCGGCTGCCCTGCGCTGGGCGCAGACCGCTGCCGCACCGGCTCAGGGTTTGGCGCGTGGCCGAGGCGGCATCTGGCGGGCCACAGCCCGCGGTTTGGGTGCGGCGGCCGGGCGTTTGGCCGCAGCGGCACGCCGTGCCGAGGCCATGGCCAACCAGGCCCAGGGCAGCATCAGGCCGGGCGACTCCATCGCGTCGTAGTGCGCACTTCAGTAGCCCGGCACGGCGCGCTGGCCGGTCCGGGTGGCATAGCCAAAGGGCCTGCAGCCGGCCGCATCAAAAGCCGGGCGGGCCAGCGCATCGACCTTCAGGTCGAGCACACCGCCCAGGATCAGCGCACCGAAGTGGCGGTCCACGACCAACCGATGGCCGCCTAACATGCGCCGCGCGCGCGGGGTGGGCAAGCAGGACAACAGCGCCAGGGCGCGGGTCACGAGACCATCGGCGACACCCATGCCGCGCAGTTTAGGCAGGCGGGATGCACCAATGGCTGGCCGGTGGCCGACAATCGCCGCCATGAGCTCAACCTTCAGCCTCAGCTTCGAGCCGTCCCAGGACAAAGGTGCGCTGCGCCGCCAGTTGCAGGCCGAACGGCTGGCGATGGTGGACCGTCACGAGCGCGCCGTGCATCTGCAGCAGGTGCTGCGGGTCTGGCTGGTGGGCCGCGAGGACACCAGCATCGGTGCCTACTGGCCGATCAAGGGTGAGTTCGACGCCCTGCCCGCCCTGTACCGGTGGTCAGAGGCCGAGGACCAGCGCCGCATCGGCCTGCCGGTGATCAACCGCGACACCAAGCAGTTGCGCTTCCATGTCTGGTACCCCGGCTGCCCGATGGAGGAAGACGCCTACGGCATCCCCAAGCCCAAGGACACCGAAGCCTTTGAGCCATCGCTGCTGCTGGTCCCGTGCGTGGGCTACGGGCCGGACGGCACCCGGCTGGGTTACGGCGGCGGCTTTTATGACCGCACGTTGGCAGCGCTGGCGCCGCGCCCCTACACCGTGGGCGTGGGCTACGGCCACGGCTTCATCCCCTGGCTCAAAGCCGAACCGCACGACGTGCCGCTGGACGCCATCCTGAACGAAGACGGCGTGGTCTGGCAGCGGCCGGACTGAACGCCGGCACGGCCGCCACCGGGCGGCGCAACCCTCAGGCTGTTTGCACGATGCGCTCGACCCCACGCTCGGCCAGCGCGGCTATCGTGCGCGAGGGGTTCAGGCCGATGGCGCGCGGCAAGATGGCACCGTCCATCACATACAGGCCAGGATGTCCGAACACCTGGCCGTGGCCGTCCACCACACCTTGCTCGATGCTGTCGGCCATGTTGCAGCCGCCCAGCGGATGCGGCGTGATCAGGTTGTGCGCCAAGGTCCAGGTGGGTGGCACAAACGGCGTGCCACCGGTGGCGGCCGACAGCATCTTGTGCACCTCGACCATCGCATTGACGGTGTCCTCGCTGGCGCGGTAGTCCCAGTTCATCTTCAGCGTGCGGCGCCAAGGCGCGTACCAGATTCGGCCCAGGTAGAGCTCGCCGTCGGCGGCGTCCACCGCCTGGCCGAACCACGGCATCATGTCGGACAGCGGGTCTTGCACATCGGCATGGCCCCCCAGGTCGGACCAGAGTTGCTTGAGCTTGCCGCCGGGCAGTTGCTTGAGGCGCTCGCGGATGAAGTCGGCCGCCAGGTTGGGCACGCCGCCGTCCTCGATGAACAGCGCCTGCTTCTTGTAGACACCGTCCAGCAGATCGATCGCGCTGGAGATGGTGGGGCCGTGCGACGGCGACACCTTGCGGTGCTTGTAGAACGTGGGCGTGACGAAGTCGCCATTGAAGGCCCAGCCCTTGCCCAGGCGTGGCGACAGGTCGGTCAGCGTCTTGTGCTCGTCGCGGCAGCGCAGCAGCAATTCGGTGCTGCCGATCGAGCCGGCGGCCAGGATCACGCGCGGTGCGGTGACACTGCCGGCCATGCGCTGACCGCCCTCGAGCCGGTCAAAGTGCACCCGCCAACCGGCGCCGGGCTGGCTGCCCAGAGTTTCAAGCTTGACCACCAGGTGCAGCGGCCGGATCTCGGCGCCGTGTTTTTCAGCCACGGCCAGGTAGTTCAGGTCCAGCGTGTTCTTGGCCTTGACCTGGCAGCCGATGTCGCAGTTGCCGCAGTGCACGCAGGTACCTTGCTGCACGCCGTGGATGTTGATGAACGGCTTGCTGTGGCTGTCGTCACGCGCCGGCGCCCGCTCGGGGTCGAAATCAGCATCAAAACTGACCGCCAGCGGCACCTTGTGGAAGCGGTCACCCCAGCCGCATTTTTCGGCCCCCTCCTTCATCAGCTGGTAGCGGGCGGTGAGCTGGTTGTCGGGCAGCAGTTGCACGCCCAGCATGTGGCCCACCCGGTCGTAGTAGGGCTTGAGCGTGGGGTGGTCGATGCCTTTGGGCCACTTGCTGGCAAAGATCTCGGGTTTGGCCTCGACCGACACATTGGCGTAGATCAGCGACCCGCCGCCCACCCCGGCGCCCGCGGCCACCCACATGTCGGAGAAGGTGCGCAGGTCGGCCCAGCCGTTGAAATGCTCCGGCTGGTCTTCGTTCCAGAGCCAGGCATCACCGGGCTCACGGGGGTAGGTCTCGGGCGTCCAGCGGCGGCCGCGCTCCAGCACCAGCACCTTCATGCCGGCCTCGGCCAGCCGGCAGGCCGACACGGCGCCGCCAAATCCGCTGCCGATGACGATGGCATCAAAGTCGAGTTGCGTCATGGGGGTGCTCGCGGTTCAGGGTTGGGGGCGTTGGGTCAGGTAGGTGCGGGTCAGCTCTTTGGCGAAGAAACCGAAGAAACTGCCCACCGCCGCCGCCTTTGCGCCGAACCCGTCGATGTGGGTGGTCTCCAACGTGCCCATCAGCTTGAACAGGTCCACCACACCCAGCGCCAGCACGCCGGCACCTACCACCGGCGCGCTGGCGTCATCGCCCTGGTGGAGGGTGGTGAACAGCGTGGTGGTCTCGCCCCACAGCCGCAGCGGGTTGCCGACCTGCACATGCTTTTTGCCCGCCAGATACCAGCGTTTGCCACCGTGCGCAAAGCCCAGCTCGTAGACCATGTAGGTCAGTTCGGGGTCGCCGCTGGGGCTGAACAGGCCGAACACGCCTTTGTCGGCCACCATGCCCATGCCCAGTGGCGCAAAGTCGATCGTGCCCGAGAGCTGGGCATGGTGCTGCGCATCGGCCACGAAGGCGTCGATGTCAGGGATGTCGACGGTGGCGTGCATCGCCAGTTCATGCTCGCCCTTGGCGCCAAGCTCGGGGTCGGTGGCGCCCAGCGTGAAGCGGCCCTTCATGGTCTCCTTGAAGTGAATCCCGGCATGGGGCGTGCTGACAGTGGCGGTCATGGTGCGGCTCCTGGTGGATAGGACGGCGGGAACGGGAAATCGGGTGGTGCTGGACTGCGGGACGGAACTGGCGCAGCGCGTCCTCAATGTTGCGGCGATTCCAGCGCGGCCAGCATGTACGGGAAGGTGTCACGGGCAGCGTGCTGGCCCAGGAAAACATCGAGGTGGCCGTAGTCGTCGAAGACCTTCAGGCTGTGGCGGCCCGGCTGGTGCTGGTTGAACCAGGCATGGCTGTTTTGTTGGCTCTGCCACTGGAAGCAGTTGTTGCGCCGGCCGGCAACAAATGCAAAGCGGGTTTCGCAGCGCGGCGGCGCGGCAGCGTAGTCGGCCGGCAGGCCCGGCAAAGCCTCCTGGCGCACCATCTGGCCCGCGGCAATGCAGCGCGACATCTGGTTGAAAAAGGTCAACGGCACCGCGCCAAACTCGCCGCGGATCCAGTCGTGCACCGTGGTGTCAAGCTGGTCGTGCGGCCACAGCACCTCGGACCCTGCGCCGTAGGTGAAGCTGGCAAAGCGACAAACGCCGTTGTCGCAATCGTGTGACGACAGGTTGACCATGCTGCGGATGGCCCGCACCGCCAGCTTGTCGGCGCCGTCGCCATGGCCCTCGCCCCACTGGGGATTGAGGTAATCGGTCAGCCAGCCCACCATGGGCACGGCCAACTGACTCTTGAGCCGCGATGCGCCATTGACCACCGGGTGCAGCGACACCGCGTTGCTGACGATCACGTCCACCTCGGGCAGCAGGCCGGCCACCGCCGACATCGTGAAGCTCGTCGAGCCCTGGCAGTGGATCACCGCCTTCAACGTGGTCGCGCCGGTATTGGCCAGCACGGTTTGCACCGCTGCCGGATGGTCGTACAGCGCAACCTGGTCCAGTGTCCAGTGGCAAGGCGGCAGATCGATGCTGGCACGCCAGTTTTCAAGCCAGACGTCGTAACCGCGGGCCAGCAGCGCATCGACAAAGTGGGTGGCCACCGGCGGGCGGAAGATGTTGGCCCGAACACCCGCGCCGTGCACCAGCAAGACCGGCCCGCGAGTGACGGGGTGCTCACCCGCCACATGCACCAGATGCAATGACCGGCCATCGCCAGTGGTGAACGGAACGATCGTATCGGTCGACATGAAACACACCTGTTGGTATTGATTACACATTGTCATGGAATAAGTCACGCCAGAGCAGGCAGGTTTCAGGCGGTATCCCTAAGGCATCGCAGCGCAGCGCCGGGGCGCAGCCTGATTGACGTTTACGTTAACGTCAATTAATAATCACGAAGCAAGGTCCGCGTGGGTTAGGCTGGCACTGCAATTTCCCAAGATCCGGCGCCGGAGACCGCATGGCCCACCTGCAGAGCAAGCTCAACCCCCGATCCGTCAGCTTCCGCGCCAACGCCGCGGCGATGGCGGCCCTGGTGGCCGACCTCAACACCAAGCTCGCTGTCATTGCCGAGGGCGGCGGCGCTGCAGCCCGCGCCAAACACCTGGGGCGCGGCAAGCTGTTGCCGCGGGAGCGGGTGGAACGCCTGCTGGACCCTGACACGCCGTTCCTGGAGATCGCACCGCTGGCGGCGTTTGGCATGTACCCCGAAAGCGCTGGCAGTGGCCTGACCAAGGACAGCGCGCCCTGCGCCGGCCTGATTGCCGGCATCGGCCGGGTGGCCGGCATCGAGTGTCTGATCCTCTGCAACGACGCCACGGTGAAGGGCGGCACCTACTACCCGTTGACGGTCAAGAAGCACCTGCGGGCGCAGGAGATCGCGGCGCAAAACCACCTGCCCTGCATCTATCTTGTGGATTCGGGCGGGGCCAACCTGCCCAACCAGGACGACGTGTTTCCAGACCGCGACCACTTCGGACGCATCTTCTACAACCAGGCCAATCTGTCCGGTGCGGGCATCCCGCAGATCGCCGTGGTGATGGGCTCCTGCACCGCCGGTGGCGCCTACGTGCCGGCCATGAGCGACGAGACCATCATTGTCAAAAACCAGGGCACGATCTTTTTGGGCGGCCCGCCGCTGGTCAAGGCCGCCACTGGCGAGGTCGTCAGCGCCGAGGATCTGGGCGGCGGCGATGTGCATACGCGGCTATCCGGCGTGGCCGACCACCTGGCCGAAAACGACCTGCACGCCCTGGCGCTGGCACGCGGCGCGGTGGCCCGGCTCAACCGCATCAAGCCGAAATCGCTGCTGCTGCAACCCGCCAAACCGCCGCGTTTTGGCGTGGAAGAATTGCACGGCGTGGTACCCACCGACACCCGCAAACCCTATGACGTGCGCGAGATCATCGCCCGGGTGGTGGACGACAGCGTGTTCGACGAGTTCAAGTCGCGCTATGGCGCCACGCTGGTCTGCGGTTTTGCCCACATCGAGGGCATGCCGGTCGGCATCATCGCCAACAACGGCATCCTGTTTGCCGAGAGCGCCAACAAGGGCGCGCACTTCATCGAGTTGTGCTGTCAACGCAAGATCCCGCTGGTGTTCTTGCAGAACATCACCGGCTTCATGGTCGGGCGCAAGTACGAAAACGACGGCATCGCCCGGGCCGGCGCCAAGATGGTGACCGCGGTGGCTTGCGCTGCGGTGCCCAAGTTCACCGTGATCATCGGCGGCAGCTTTGGCGCCGGCAACTACGGCATGTGCGGCCGGGCCTACAGCCCGCGCTTCTTGTGGATGTGGCCCAACGCGCGCATCTCGGTGATGGGCGGCGACCAGGCTGCCAGCGTGCTGGCCACCGTCAAGCGCGATGGCATAGAGGGCAAGGGCGGCAGTTGGAGCGCCGATGAAGAAGCCGCCTTCAAGGCGCCGATCCGCGAGCAGTACGAGTTGCAGGGCCACCCCTACTTTGCCAGCGCCCGGCTGTGGGACGACGGCGTGATCGACCCGGCCGACACCCGGCGCGTGCTGGCGCTGGGTTTGAGCGCCAGCCTGAATGCGCCGATACCGGAGACGCGGTTCGGCGTATTCCGGATGTGATGTGTATGATGTGTCCTATATTCTTATTTGATACACATCATGCGCACCAATATCGATATTGACGACGCCGTACTTGACGCCGGGATGAAGGCCGGACCGTTCAAGACCAAGAAGGACGCGGTGGAGGCCGGGCTCAGGCTGCTGGCGCGCCAGGCGCACTACCGCGAAGTCTTGCGCTGGGAGGGCAAGCTGCACTGGGACGGTGACAGCCCTGACGCCGCGGCCACGGCTGCCACCGTTGACCCGGCGGGCAACACACCAGCGCTTGGCACTGCACCTGCCTCGGTGCTGCGCACCGGCGCGGCGGCGCCGTCCAGCGCCGTGCAAGCCCACGAGCCCGCCCGAAAGCGACGCGATGCTGGTCGTTGATTCCAGCGTCTGGATTGATTTCTTCAACGGCGCACCGGCCCCGGCGCGGGACACCCTGCGCCGGTTGCTGGCCCAGGGCGAGACCGAGATCATCGTGCCCGATCTGGTGCTGTTCGAGGTCTTGCGCGGCTTTCGGCAAGAGCGCCACTACCTGCAGGCCGAGTCGCTGCTGCTGGGTTTGACGGTGGAGTCCACCGGCGGCACGGTGCTGGCCGTGAAGGCCGCGCAGCACTACCGCAGCCTGCGCGCGGCCGGCATCACGGTGCGCAGCACGGTGGATGTGCTGGTGGCGGCGTTTTGCATCGACCGCGGCTACACCCTGCTGCACGCCGACCGCGACTTCGACGCGTTTGAAGCCTCGCGCGGCCTGCGGGCCTGGCGCCATTGAGCCCCGGCTCGCTCGCCGTGTTGACCAAGCCCGCTGGAACAGCCGAATGAGCAGCCTGGACACCACCCACCTGCTGGCGATGGCTGCTGCGCTGGGCTGGGCCAGCGGGCTGCGGCTGTACCTGGTGGTGCTGTTGACCGGTGCGGCCGGCGCGCTGGGCTGGGTGCCGCTGCCGGCCGGCTTGCAGGTGCTGCAGCAGCCGCTGGTGCTGGGCGCTGCCGGGCTGATGGCGTTGCTCGAGTTTTTTGCCGACAAGATTCCCGGCGTCGATTCACTCTGGGACCTGCTGCACACGCTGGTGCGCATTCCCGCGGGGGCGGCGTTGGCCGCTGCCGTGTTTGGCGGCGACTCTGCGGCCTGGGCAACGGTGGCCGGCCTGGCGGGCGGCACGCTGGCAGCCACCAGCCACCTGGCCAAGGCCAGCACCCGGGCGGCCGTCAACACCTCGCCCGAGCCGTTTTCCAACATCGCCCTGTCGCTGGCCGGTGATGCTGCAGTGCCGTCGATGCTGTGGCTGGCTTGGGCCCATCCGGCGATGTTTGCAGGGGTGCTGGCGCTGGTGATGACGGCGATGCTGGCCCTGATCTGGTGGTTGATGAAGTTCCTGAAATCAGCGGTCCGCCAGCTGCGCGGCCGTTTTGGCGGCCCCCGCGCCCTTGCCTGAGGTGATGACCATGTTCAAGAAGATCCTGATCGCCAACCGCGGTGACAACGGCCGAAAGGCCGTTGCGGCGAAGACAAATGGCTGGGTGCGCGCAGCGCACGCAGGGGATTTCTCCGCGGAGACGCAGCATGTTTAAGAAGATTCTGATCGCCAACCGCGGTGAAATCGCCTGCCGGGTGGCCGCCACTGCGCGCCGCCTGGGCATCCGCACGGTCGCGGTGTACTCCGACGCCGACGCCGGCGCGCGCCACGTGATGGCCTGCGACGAGGCGGTGCACATCGGCGGCGCTGCGTCGCGCGACAGCTACCTGCGCGCCGACCGCATCCTGGCGGTGGCCATCGCCACCGGCGCCCAGGCGGTGCACCCCGGCTACGGCTTTCTGTCCGAAAACGAGGGCTTTGCCCGCGCCTGCGCTGCTGCGGGCATCACCTTCATCGGCCCGCCGCCCGAAGCGATTGCCGCCATGGGCAGCAAATCCGCCGCCAAGACCCTGATGGAGGCCGCCGGCGTGCCGCTGGTGCCGGGCTACCACGGCGTGGACAACGACCCCGCCCTGCTGGCGCGCGAGGCCGACCGTATCGGCTACCCGGTGCTGATCAAGGCCAGTGCCGGCGGCGGTGGCAAAGGCATGCGGCGGGTGGACAAAGCCACTGACTTTGCCGCCGCGCTGGCGTCCTGCCAGCGCGAGGCCCAGTCGAGCTTTGGCGACCAGCATGTGCTGGTCGAGCGCTACGTGCTGCGGCCGCGCCACATCGAGATCCAGGTCTTCGGCGACAGCCTGGGCGGTTGCCTGCACTTGTTCGAGCGCGATTGCTCGGTGCAGCGCCGCCACCAGAAAGTGCTGGAAGAAGCCCCCGCCCCCGGCATGAGCGCCGAGCGCCGGGCCGAGATGGGTGCTGCCGCGGTGGCGGCCGCCAAGGCGGTCGGCTATGTCGGTGCCGGCACGGTCGAGTTCATTGCCGAGGAGGTGGACGACGGCGACCTGCGCTTTTATTTCATGGAGATGAACACCCGGCTGCAGGTCGAGCACCCGGTGACCGAGGCGATCACCGGGCTGGACCTGGTCGAGTGGCAACTCCGGGTAGCCGCCGGCCAGCCGCTGCCGCTGCGGCAGGACCAGTTGCAGATCACCGGCCATGCGATCGAGGCCCGGATCTGCGCCGAAAACCCCGACGCCGGCTTCCTGCCGGCCACCGGCCGGATGGACGTGCTGCGCTGGCCGCCGCATGTGGCCTTCAGGCGCAATGCGGATGGCGAGCCTTTCCACGTGTCGGCCCCGGTACGGGTGGACGCCGGTGTGGGCGAGGGTGACGCGATCGGCCCGAACTACGACTCGATGATCGCCAAGCTGATCGTCTGGGGCGAAGACCGGGCCCAGGCGCTCGCCCGGCTGGACGCCGCGCTGGAGGCCACCCACATCGTGGGCCTGCACACCAACGTCGCATTTTTGCGCCGCGTGGTGCGCTGCAACGCCTTTGCCACCGCCGACCTGGACACCGGCCTGATCGAGCGCGAGCGCGCCGTGCTGCTGGACCAGCCACCACTGGCGCTGGCAGTGGTCGCGGCCGGCATCGTGGCACGGGTGCTGGCCGACGACGCCGCACTGGCCGACGCCGACCCCTGGTCGCGGCGCGACGGCTGGCGGCTGCACGGCGGGGCACGCCGGCATTTCGACATCGAGCACGCCGGCACGGTGCATACCGTGGCACTGGCGCGGCCCCACAGCACCGCCACAGACGCCCGCAGCGAGTTGCAGATCGGCGACCAGCGCTGGCCGATCACCGCACGCGCGGTGGTCCTCGACGGCGTCGACCGGCCCGGCAGCGCCGCACCGGATGCCGCGGCCCACCAGCACGACATCACGCTGGGCGACCGCCGTCTGCGCCTGTCGGTCTATGCCCACGGTGAGCGGGTTGCGGTGTTTGCGCCCGAGGCCAGTGCGGTGCTGCGCCAGATCGACGCCATTGCGCACGCCGGCGAGTCAGCGTCCGAGGGCGGTCAGCTCACCGCGCCGATGCCCGGCAAGGTGATCGCCTTCATGGCCCAGCCGGGCGACAAGGTGATCCAAGGTCAGGCGCTGGCGGTGATGGAGGCGATGAAGATGGAGCACACCCTGCACGCACCCCGCGACGGCGTGGTGGCCGAGTTGCTGTATGCCGTGGGCGACCAGGTGGTTGAAGGCGGTGAGCTGCTGCGGCTGGAAAGCTGACCGGGCGCCGGCCCCGCGCCGGGCGCACCCGGTCAGCGCTGGGTCCAGCGCGGCAGCCAGGACAAGCGTCGCCCGGGCGACGTCGGCCCCAGGTCAGGGTCGGCGGGTGCGCTGTCGGGCGGCGGGCTGGTGCTGGCCGGCCCCGCCGATGCCGGCCTGGACACGCCAAAACCCGAGGTGTCACGCGACCAGGCGTTGGCCTGCCGGGCATGGCCGGGCGAATCCGGCGCGCGCGCGGCCGGACCGGGCGTGGCGGGTTGCGGTGCCACCGGCCGCACGGCCTCAGGTAGCAAGCCCGGTGCCGGGGTGTCGCCGGCGCGCCGGCCCACCGGCGGTGCACTGGCGCGGAACAGCGCCGCCAGCGCTGGCAACACAGTGCCGACGCTGGCATCACAGACCAGCAGCACATCACGCGCATAACGCGGATCACCCAACAGGCGCTCGACCTCTATCGAATGGTCCAGCTCGCGCAACAGCGATTGGAACAAACGTTGGGCGATCTGCAGGCGGCTCAAAGGGGGCTGCACGGCGGGCTTCCAGACAAGCGCATGCGGCCGGTTCGGCCACCCGTCAATTGTGCGCCCGTGCCCCCCGCATGCCATCCCCACCCCGTGCGACTTCCGACCGGCGCGCCGCGATAATCCCAGCCGAGCAAAGGTGAAACCATGATTCCTGACCACGTCACCCTGGTGGAAGTCGGCCCCCGCGACGGCCTGCAGAACGAGCCCGCGCCGGTGGCCACCGCGCACAAGAGCGAGCTGGTGGCCCGGCTGCAGGCCGCTGGCGTGCGCGAGATCGAAGTCACCAGCTATGTCAGCCCCAAATGGGTGCCGCAAATGGCCGACAACGCCCAGGTGATGGCCGCAATCACGCGCCAGCCCGGCGTGCGTTACAGCGTGCTGGTGCCCAATATGCTGGGGCTGCAGGCAGCGCTGGCGGCAGCAGAGGCCACGCCGGGTGCCGTGCGGCCCGACGAGGTGGTGGTGTTCGGCGCCGCCAGCCAGGCGTTCAGCCGTCGCAACATCAACTGCAGCATCGAAGAAAGCATAGACCGCTTCGCGCCTGTGGTGGCGGCCGCGCACGAGGCCGGCCTGAAGGTGAGGTCGGCCATCTCCTGCGCGCTGGGCTGTCCCTACCAGGGCGAGGTCACTCCCGACGAGGTCGAGCACCTGGTCCGCCTGTTCAAGGCGATCGGGGTGGACCACTGCGGTGTCGCCGACACCATCGGCGTGGGCACGCCACGCCGGGTGCAGGCGGTGATGGAGCGGGCGCTCAAGCACTATCCGATGGACCAGGTCAGTGGCCACTTTCACGACACCTACGGCCAGGCGCTGGCCAACATCTATGCCTGCCTGCAGATCGGCATCCACACCTTCGATACCAGCGTGGCCGGGCTGGGTGGCTGCCCCTACGCCAAGGGCGCCACCGGCAATGTGGCCACCGAGGATGTGGTGTTCATGCTGCAGGGCATGGGCATCCACACCGGCATCGACCTGGACGCGCTGGTCGACGCCGGCGGCTTCATCTCCGGCGTGCTGGGCCGGGCGCCGGTATCGCGCGCCGGCAAGGCACTGCTGATCAAGCGCGGCCAGGTTTTTTCATGAGCGACCGCCCCGCAGGATTCACCCCAGCGGACGCTGGATCGACCGCCGAACCCCGACCCGAAGGCTTTTGCCGTGTCAGCACGCTGCTGGCCCAGCGCGGCCATGCCCACCCGCCCCGCTGGCTGGCCGTGCCCGCCCGCACCTGCGCCGAAGCCGCCCACGCGCTGGGGGTGCAGACCGGTCAGATCGCCAAGAGTGTGGTCTTCCGCCGCCGCGCGGACAGCGTGGCGGTGCTGGTCGTGGCCTCGGGCGACCGCCGGGTCGACGAGCTCAAGGTGGCGGCGCAGGTCGGGCCGATAGGTCGGGCCGACGCCGCCTTCGTCAAGCAGCACACCGGGTTTTCGATCGGCGGCGTGGCGCCGGTTGGCCACAGCATCGCGCCGGTGGTGCTGATCGACCGCGAGCTGTTCCGCTTTGAGCAGGTCTGGGCCGCTGCCGGCCACCCGAACGGCGTGTTCTGCCTGTCGCCCGCCGAGCTGGTCGAGCTCACCGGTGCGCCGGTGGCCGATGTGGTGGAGGCGGCCTGATGCGCACCCCCGCAGCACGCCCGGCCCCGACTGGCGATACGCCCGCCAGCCCCTGCGTCAGCCTGTGCCAGATGCATGCCGCCACCGGATGGTGCCGCGGCTGCCTGCGCACGCTGGACGAAATCGCCGGCTGGAGCCGGCTGGACAACACCCGCAAAACCGCCGTGCTGCACCAGTTGCCCGCCCGTCGCATCGCCTGGCTGGCCTTGCCGCCGGCAGAGCGGGCACCCGATGCCCCTGCGCGCTGAGCACCCCATGACCGCCATCGACTTCCATTTCGACGTGATCTCGCCCTATGCCTGGCTGGCCTTCCAGCGCCTGCCCCAGGTGCTGGAGGGCCACAGTGTGGTGGTCCGCTACCAGCCGCTGCTGTTGGCCGGCCTGCTGGTCCACTGGGGCCAGAAAGGCCCGGCTGAAATCGAGCCCAAACGGGCCTGGACCTACCGGCAAGTGGCCTGGCTGGCGCACCAGCAGGGCTGCGTTCTGCAACTGCCGCAGCCTCACCCGTTCAACCCGCTGGCGCTGCAGCGGCTGGCGTTGGCGGCGGCACCAGCCGGGGGCACGCCCAGCCGGCATGCGGTGGAGCTGCTGTTTCGCCATGTCTGGTGCCGCGAGCACGCCGACCCCAACCAGCCCGCAGCGCTGGCCGCCTTGACCGACGCGGTCTCGCCGCAGCGCGACCCGGCCGGGCCGGAGGTCAAGGCCGAATTGCGCGAGCGTACCGAAGCTGCCGCCGCCGCTGGCCTGTTCGGCGTGCCCACACTGGTGTGCAACGGCCGCGCCTATTTTGGTCAGGACGCGCTGCCCATGCTGCGCGCCGCGCTGGACAACGCACCCTGGTTCAGCACTTCGGCGTGGGATACGGCCGGCGCGCAGCCGCCCGGGCAACAGCGCCATCCGCGCCAAAACTGACAAAAACGCTCGACGCGTGCCCGGCCGAACCCTACGGCGCCAGCTCGGCGACTCAGTGCTTTCCTCAGGCACCCCCTATTTTTTCGCATTGCGAAATATCGACCGCGGGTCTGTGCTGATTTTGTAAGCTTCTGTTGGCTTGGCGTCAGAAATTGGTCAGTGCCTCCCCCAATAGTCCGCACCGGGCGACACCCTCGTGTCGATTTATCGTTTCAGGAGACAAACCGATGGCAACAGCAGCGGGCAGCATAAAAGCGTCAGGCGCACCACCACTGATGACCAAGGAGGAGAAAAAAGTCATCTTTGCCTCCTCACTGGGCACCGTATTCGAGTGGTATGACTTCTACCTCTACGGCTCACTGGCCGTGATCATCGGCAAACAGTTTTTTGCCGGACTTGATCCGACTGCGCAGTTCATTGCCGCCTTGCTGGCGTTTGCCGCCGGCTTCATCGTGCGGCCGTTCGGCGCGCTGGTGTTCGGCCGTATGGGCGACATGATCGGCCGCAAGTACACCTTCCTGGTCACCATCCTGATCATGGGCTTGGCGACCTTCATCGTCGGTTTGCTGCCCAGCTATGCCTCGATCGGCGTGGCCGCACCCATCATCCTGGTCGGCCTGCGCATCCTGCAGGGCCTGGCCCTGGGTGGTGAGTACGGCGGCGCTGCCACCTACGTGGCCGAGCACGCACCCAACGGCCGTCGCGGCGCTTACACCGCCTGGATCCAGACCACCGCCACGCTGGGCCTGTTCCTGTCGCTGATGGTGATCCTGGGTGTGCGCACCGCGCTGGGCGAAGTCGCGTTTGCCGACTGGGGCTGGCGTGTACCGTTCCTCGTGTCGATCCTGCTGCTGGCCATCAGCGTCTGGATCCGGCTGTCAATGAACGAGTCGCCCGCCTTCAAGAAGATGAAGGAAGAGGGCAAGGTCTCCAAGGCGCCGCTGACCGAATCGTTCGGCCAGTGGAAAAACGGCAAGATCGTGCTGCTGGCGTTGTTTGGTCTGGTGATGGGTCAGGGCGTGGTCTGGTACACCGGCCAGTTTTACGCGCTGTTTTTCATGACCAGCGTGTTGAAGGTCGATTCGGCCACGGCCAACATCCTGATCGCGACCTCGCTGATCATCGGTACGCCGTTCTTCGTGGTGTTCGGCAGCCTGTCGGACAAGATCGGCCGCAAGCCCATCATCATGGCCGGCCTGCTGCTGGCGGTGCTGACCTACTTCCCGCTTTTCGAGGCACTCACTGGCGCGGCCAACCCCGAGCTGGCGCGGGCCCAGGTCACGGCCAAGATCAACGTCAAGGCCGACCCGGCCACCTGCTCGTTCCAGGGCAGCCCGGTGGCCCGCGAGGTCGACTTCCTGTCGGGCTGCGACATTGCCAAGCGTGCGCTGACACAGAACTCGGCCAGCTACTCCAATGAAGCCGCGCCGGCCGGCACGCCGACCACCATCAAGATCGGCGACAAAGAGATCATCCCGCCCACTGCCGCCACCCTGCCCGGCGGCCACAAGTTCGATGAAGCCTCGACCAAGGCCATCGGCGCGTTCAAGAAAGACGTGGTCGAGTCGCTGAAGGCTGCCGGTTACCCGGCCAAAGCCAAGCCGATCGAGATGTTGAGCGGCCAGTGGTGGACCATCGTCGGCATCCTGAGCGTGTTGATGATCTACGTCACGATGGTGTACGGCCCGATCGCGGCGATGCTGGTCGAGATGTTCCCGACCCGCATCCGCTACACATCGATGAGCCTGCCGTACCACATCGGCAACGGCTGGTTCGGCGGTCTGCTGCCGTCGATCACCTTCGCGATGGTGGCGCAGAACGGCAACATGTATTACGGTCTGTGGTACCCCATCACGATCGCTGCGGTCTGCTTCGTGGTCGGCATGCTGTTCGTGAAAGAGACCAAGGACGTGGACCTCTACGCCAAAGACTGAGCTTGCGGCTGTCGCTTCGTGCGACAGCTTGGCCGGGCGCCCCAGGGCGCCCGTTCTGCTTTCTGCCACCCAACCGGAGTGAAACACCATGTGGAAACTCATCCTCGCCTTCATCGCCTTCGCGGCGCTGGCCCTGTTCATCCTCAAGAAGGCCGGTGGCGACATCGACCTGAGCGGCGAAAAACACGGCGTCGAAACCAGCGTTCCGGCTGATTCGGCGGCATCGGCAGCGCCTGCCGCGTCGGCCGCATCGTCCTGAGTCGTCTTGCCGCTGCACCAGCGGCGTGATCCCCATCAGGATGCGGACCGGCATCGTCCCGGCCGAAGGCCCGGGCGGTCGGCATCAGCCCGGCCGAAGCCCCGGGCGGCCGCTGCCGGCGTTGCACTGCGCCGCCTCAGGGCGGTGGCTGCAACAGGCTCAGCCCGTTCAGGCGGGCTTCGATATCGGCCATCATCTGCCGGTAGGCCGGTGCGCCCACGCCGCCAAAGCGGCTGCGGAACTCCCGCGCATTCATGGACTCCGGCAAATCGGCCACGGTAGGCATCAGGTCGGCCTCGATCACGCCTGCCGCCAGCCGGGCCTGAAAGGCCAGCGGGTCGCCCACCGCCAGCAGGCCCAGCCGGCTGCCGGCCCGGTCGGCGGCCAGGTCGTTGAAGCTGAATCCACTGCCGCCCTGGGAGTCGGCGACTTCCTTGTACAGCCCGATCGCATCGGCCAGCGCGCCACCGCCCTTGGCCGACAACGCTGCCGAGATCAAGAAATGTTGCGGCGTGTCGTGCCGGCCAAGCAAGGTGACCTGCAGCGGCCGGGCCGGGTTGGCGCCCGGCAGGTCGGCCAGGAAGCCGGGCAACGCCTGGTCGTTGACCAGGAAGGCCAGCGCCATCAGCGCCGCCCGGTTTTCACGCGCGGCGGTGGCGCTGTCGGTGGATCGCTCGCGCGCCAGCGCAAACACCGGGGGCAGCAGGCGGGCCAGTGACACCGGGCCGGTGGCGGCCAGCTGCGCGCTCAAGCCGGCCAGGCGCTGGGTGTAGACCTGCAGCCGGGCCTGGTCGTCCGGCGTCAACAGGCCAACGGCCAGCTCCTGCTGCGGACTGGCCGGCAAGGCGTAGGTGACGGTGAGTTGCTGCGGCAGCATGACCACCTGGCTGGTCAGCCGCCGCACCATGTCGGCCTGCTTGCGCAGATCGGCCAGTGCCAGCAGCGGCGGCAGCGCGGCTTCGGCCAGCCATCCGGGCACCTGCAGCCGGCCAACGCCCAGGTGCTGCAGCGTGGGCAGGCCGGGGGACTCGCGCAGCTGGGCATCGATGTTGAGCCAGCGGCCAAAGCGGTTGGCCGGCACCGGCAGGCTGAGCTGCAGCCGGGCCGAGCCCGATTGCAGCTGAACCCGCACCCCAGGCTCGCCCAGCCGCCGGCCGATCTGCGCCACCAGCAGCTCCAGGTCGCGTGGCGTCAGCGTGACGCTGCGCTGGATGCCGGGCAGGCGGCCGCGCGGATCGTGGCGGCGCAGCAGGCGCAGCGCCCGGTCGATGTCGTCCACGCTGGCGGCCGCGGCCTGCGGCACGCGGGGTGCAGACTCCAGCCCCAGCCACAGCGCCGCCAGCAGCGTGGCCGATAGCGCCAGCGCCAGCCCCAACAGCAAGGCCAGTGCCCCCAGCGCAACCCGCCCGAGCACCCGGCCCAGCACCCGGCCCAGCGACCGGCCGACCGTGTGGCCGACCGTGTGGCCGACCGTGATGCCGACCGTGGGGCCGACCGTGTGGCCGACCGTGTGGCCGATCACGGGACCGACCGCATCGCCGGCCGCGGGACGGCGGGCTGGCGGCGGTGATGCCCGGTCAGGGCGCGGTGGTATGGGCATGGTGCGCAGTCTGCCATCGACCAGTGACAGGCCAGCCGACACAGAACGGGGTCAGGCCGGGCCAGTCCGGGCGATCAGCGGCGCATGCAGCCCGCCACCGGGCTGAGCGCCTGTCCACGAGCGCTGTGATGCGGCCGCAAACGCCGATCAAGCTCACCACACATCGACAAACCGCGCGCCGCTGGCGCTGCCACGCGCCGCACCGGCCGCGCTGTCCAGCCCGCGCACCAGCCAGGCCCGGGTCTCGGCGGGGTCGATTACCGCGTCGATCTCCAATGTCGTGGCCATGTTGATGGCTGAGCCGTTGGCATACTGCTGGGCCACCAGCTGGGCATACAGCGCCTCGCGCTCTGGCCCCACCGCTGCGGCTGCCAGCTCCTTGCTGAAGCCCAACTTGACGGCGCCCTCCAGCCCCATCGCGCCAAACTCGGCCGACGGCCAGGCCACCGTGAACACCGGCGCATCAAAACCGCCCACCGCCATTGCCTGCGCGCCCAGGCCGTAGCCCTTGCGCACCACCACCGTGAAACACGGCACCTGCAGGTGCGCAGCGACAACGAACAGCCGGCAGGCATGGCGCACCTGCGCTTGGCGCTCGACCTCGGGCCCGACCATGAAGCCGGGCGTGTCGCACAGGCCCAGCAGCGGGATGGCGTGCGCATTGCACAGCTGCATGAAACGCGCGGCCTTGTCGGCGCCGTCCGGGTCGATCGCGCCGCCCAGATGGTGCGGGTTGTTGGCAAAGATGCCGACCGGCCGGCCCTCGATGCGCGCCAACGCGGTGACCATGCCGAGGCCAAAACCGGCCCGCAGCTCCAGCACCGACCCGGTGTCGGCCAGACCGCTGACCACCGCGCGCATGTCGTAGACCCGCAGCCGGTTTTCGGGGACCAAGTGCCGCAGCGCCCGGGCGTCACCTGCGGTCCAGTCGCGGTTACGGCCTTGAAAGTAGCCCAGGTACTGGCGCGTGGTGGCCACCGCCGCCGCTTCGTCGGCCACCAGCACGTCGATCACGCCGTTGCGGTGCAGATCCACCGCCGGGCCGATCTCCTCGGGCCGGAACAGCCCCAGCCCGCCGCCTTCGATCATCGCCGGCCCGCCCAGGCCGATGTTGGCCGACTCGGTCGCGATGATCACGTCGGCGCAGCCCAGCAGCGCAGCATTGCCGGCAAAGCAGCGGCCATGCACCACGCCGACCACCGGCACCTTGCCCGACAGCGCAGCAAACTGGCTGAAAGTGTGGTTGTTCAGACCGGCAACGATCGGCATGTCCACATCACCCGGCCGGCCGCCACCGCCCTCGGCAAACAGCACGGTGGGCAACTTCCACTGGTGCGCCAGGCCCAGCAGACGGTCCTTCTTGTGGTGGTTGCGCCAGCCCTGGGTGCCGGCCAGCACGGTGTAGTCGTAGGCCATCACCGCGCAGCGGCTGCGCTCGGGGCCGTGCTCGGCACGGTTGACGGCACCGATGCCGGTGACCATGCCGTCGGCCGGGGTGTTGCGCACCAGGTCGTCGTGCGTGCGGCGGCGGGACTGCGCGGCCACCGCGTAGCCGCCGTACTCGATGAAGCTGCCCGGGTCGCACAGATCGTCAACGTTTTCACGCGCAGTCCGCCCACCGGCCTTGTGGCGGCGCGCCACCGCCTCGGGCCGGGCGGCGTCGAGCAACAGGGCATCGCGGTCGCGCACCCGTTGCAGGTCGGGCCGGATGTGGTCGGGATCAAAGGCCAGCGCGTCGGCGGCCACGGCATCTGCCTCGTCGATGGCTTCGAGCAGCAGCAGGCGCTGGCCCTCGCTGACAAAGTCGCCCGGCGCCACGCACAGCGCAGCCACACGCACCGCGCCGGGCGTGGCCAGGCCGTGCTGCATCTTCATGGCTTCGAGCACCAGCGCCTCGGCGCCGGCAGCCAGGGTGTCGCCCACTGCGGCGTTGAACTGCACCAGCCGGCCGGCCATCGGTGCGCACAGCGCGGTCTGGCCGTCGGGCAGTGTCGGCTCGGCGCCCAGCCCCGGCGCGCGGGCCGGCGCCGGCAGCGGTGCCGCGTCGGTGTGGTCCGCCAGCCGGTCTTGCAGGCGCGGCCATGCCTCCTCCAGCCAGCGGGTGTGCACGGTGTTGTGGTGCAGCGCCGGCTCCGTCGCCAGCACCCGCAACAGCGGCAGGTTGGTGGCCAGACCGTCGATCCGGCATTCGGCCAGTGCCCGCTGCGAGCGCCGCAGCACGTCCTCAAAATGCCCGCTGCGGTGGCTGACGATCAGCTTGGCCAGCAGGCTGTCGTAGTGCGGTGACGGCGACAAATCGGCCCGGGCGTGGCTGTCCACCCGCACGCCAGGGCCGCTGGGCAGATCGCAGCGGGTGATCAGGCCGCTGGCCGGCCGGGCCTGGCCGGCAGCGTCCAGGGTTTCGGCGTTGATGCGCCACTGCACCGCAAAACCCCGCGCGACCGGCGGGTTGGCCGGGTCCAGCCCGATGGCGGCCAACGAGGCGCCGGCGGCAATCGCGATCTGGGCCTGCACCAGGTCCACCCCGGTGACGGCCTCGGTCACGGTGTGCTCGACCTGCAGCCGCGGATTGGCCTCGATAAAAACAAACGGCTGGTCTGCCGACAGCTCATCGACCAGAAACTCGAAGGTGCCCAGGCTCTGGTAAGCGGTGCTGCGCGCCAGTGTCAATGCGGCCCCCAGTAACTGCTCGCGCAGCGCAGGCGACAGGCTGGGGCTGGGCGCAATCTCCACCAGTTTCTGGAACCGCCGCTGCAGCGTGCATTCACGCTCGCCCAGCGTCATGGCCTGGCGGCCGTCGCCGATCACCTGCACCTCCAGGTGTCGGGCGCGGGGAATCAGCTTCTCGGCGTAGACATCGCCCAGGCCAAACGCCGCCAGCGCCTCGGCCGCGCAGCGGGCGTAGGCCTCGGGCAGGCGGGCCGGATCCAGCACCGCACGCATGCCGCGCCCGCCGCCCCCCGCCACGGCTTTGAGCATCACGCCGCAGGCCGGGTCACGCTGGCGCTGATCGACAAAAAAGGCCTGGATCTGGGCCAGCGACGCCGCCGCGGTGCCGGGCAGCAGCGGCACACCGTGCTCGGCCGCCAGTTGGCGGGCGCTGGCCTTGTCGCCAAACAGCGCCAACTGCGCCGGGGTCGGGCCGATGAACACCAGGCCGGCGTCGCCGCAGGCCTGGGCAAAGTCGGCCCGCTCGCTCAAAAAGCCATAGCCGGGGTGCACGGCTTCGCAACCGCGCTGGCGCGCGACGGTGATCAACGCGCCGATGTCGAGGTAGGCGGCGGGGCCGGTGGCGTCCAGCGCAACAGCCCCGTCAGCCAGCGTTGCGTGCAGCGCGCCAGCGTCGTCGCGGGCGTAGACGCTGACGGCCTTGATGCCCAGGTCTTGCGCGGCGCGGATGATGCGAACGGCGATCTCGCCCCGGTTGGCAATCAGGATTTTCTTGAACATCTCAGGTCTCGTCTTTCAACAGACGTCGCAGCGTCTCGGCGGTGGCCTCACTCGTCTTGCAGCAGCCCAGAGGGCCGCCGCGGCGCTTGAGCAGGGTCTCGCCCGGATCACCGGTCGTCAGCGCGGCGCCAGACGACAGGTCGAAGGTGCAGTGGCGCACACCGGTGACCGGCTGTGCATGTTTGGCCCAGCGTACCGCACCAGGTTGTGCCGGCCGATGGCGACCGGCGGGCCGGTGGTGCCGCTGCGGCAGGGCGTCAAAAACGCTGGTCATCGGCGGGCACGGTGCGCGTGGCGGCCGGCGGGTTGGGCTGACAGTGGGCTGTCACCGGCGCCGCGGTCAGGTCCGGTTGCGGGCCAGCATGCCTGTCAGCAGCTCGGCCAGGTCTTTCAGCGCCCGATGCAAGGCCTCGGCATCGCTGGCCAGCGCTGCTGCGGCGACCGGGCCACGGCAGGCGGCCTCAAACCGTTGTGCCTGGGCCTGCAGACCCACAGCGCCGATGGCGCCGCAGGCGTCCTGCAGCGCATCGGCGGCCATACGCCAGACGGGCAGGCGCTCATCACCGCCTCTGCGCAGCAACTCGGGCAGGCCGTCGGCATAGTGTTGGGCAAACACCTGCAGCAGCCGGCGCAGCCCGCCGGCCAGGCCACCCGCCGAGCGCAGCGCCAGGAAGGTGTCGAAGCCCGGCAAGGCCGTTAGTTGATCAACCAGCGCCGCTGCCGCCGGCCCGGCGTCATTGCCCGCCGATCGGGTGCTGGGCAACCAGCGCAGCAGGGTGGTGTAGAGCTCTTCGGGGTTGACCGGCTTGGGCACGTGGTCGTTCATGCCAGCGGCCAGACAGGCGGCGCGGTCTTCGCCAAAGGCATTGGCTGTCATCGCGATGATCGGGGTGACCACGCCACGGCGGCGCAGCGCCTGGGTGGCCGCCAGGCCGTCCATGCCGGGCATCTGCATGTCCATCAGCACCACGCCGTAGGGCTGGCGCAGGGCCAAATCGACCGCCTGCTCGCCGTCGTCGGCCAGGTCGACCTCCAGGCCGACGAGTTGCAACAGCGCCAACCCGACCTCCTGGTTGACCGGGTTGTCCTCGACCAGCAGCACCCGGGCGCCGCTGTGCCGGTCGCGCAGCGCACGCTCGGCGGCACCGGGAGCCCGGTCGTCATGCGCCAGCACCGACTCGCTACCCAGCACCCGCAACAAGGTGTCGTGCAGCGCCGAGGCGGTGATCGGCTTGACCAGGATGGCGTCGAAGCGCTCGATCTGGGCTTCACGGCGCATGCTGTCGTCGTCGTGCGCTGTGACCAGCACCGCCGGCGGCAGGCCGTCGCCCAGCAAAGCACGCAGCCGGCCCAGCGTGACAATGCCGTCCATTGGCGCCATGCGCCAGTCGATCATCAGGATGTCGTAGCTCTCGCCGGCCTGGATGGCCCGCTCGGCCAGCGCCAGCGCCTGCGCACCCGAGGCCACCGCATCGACCCGCATGCCGAACAGCCGCAAACGATCGCCCAGCGCGGTCAGCGTCTCGGGCAGGTCGTCAACCAGCAGCACCCGGCGCCCATTGAGCCGGGGCAATCGGTCCAGCGGTGCTGCGCCCTGGCCGAGCCAGGCGGTGAACCAGAACCGGCTGCCGACGCCGGGGTCGCTGGCCACACCCACCTCGCCGCCCATCAGCGTGGCCAGGCGCTGGGTCAGGGCCAGGCCCAGACCGGTACCGCCGTAGCGCCGGCTGGTGCTGCTGTCGAGTTGCTCGAAGGCCGTGAACAGGTCGCCCAGGCGGTCGGCCTGGATGCCGATGCCGGTGTCCTGCACCACAAAGCGCACCTGCACCCGGTCGCCGTCCACGCTGAGCTTTTCGCCGATCAGCCGCACCCAGCCGGTCTCGGTGAATTTGACCGCATTGGCCAGCAGGTTGATCAGCGCCTGGGACAGGCGCGTGGGGTCACCCACCAGGTGGTCGGGCAGGTGGTCGGTGTCGAGCACCAGCTCCAGGCCTTTTTCACGGGCCCGGTCGGCCACCATCTCGAAGCTGCGGGCCAGCACGGTGTCGAGTGAAAACGGGATCGATTCCAGTTCGAGCCTGCCGGCCTCGATCTTGGACAGGTCCAGGATGGCGTTGATGACCTGCAGCAGGTGCTGGGCCGAATCCGAGACCTTGACCAGCCGGTCGCGCTGCAATGCGTCACGGGTGTCGCGTTGCACCAGGTGGGCCAGGCCGATGATGGCGTTCATCGGGGTGCGGATCTCATGGCTCATGTTGGCCAGGAAAGCGCTCTTGGACCGGTTGGCGGCATCGGCCAGGTCGCGCGCCGTGGTCAGCTCGGTGTTCAGCCGGTTCAGGCGGGCCTCAGCGTGCTTGAGCGCGCTGATGTCGTAGGCCACGATCAGCAGGCCTTGCACCGTGCCGTCGGCATGGCGATCGGGCAGGTAGTGCACCTGGTGGAACAACACCTCGCCGTCCGGGCCGACCGACTCGCGCTCGATCACGTTGCTCTGGCCCGCCAGCCCGGCCTCAATCATCGGCGCACGCAGGGCATAAGCGGCCTCATCGATCAACTCACGCAGCGGACGGCCGATGATCTGGTCGTTCGCCAGCCCCAGCCAGTCGCAAAAGCTGGGGTTGGCAAAGCGGCAGCGCATGTCGCAGTCGTAGCGGGCTACCCGACCCGGCAGGTTGTCGGCCACGGCGCGGGCAAAGCGCACCGCCTCAGCCATCTGGGTGTTGGCCTGCTGCAGCGCCTGGGTGCGCTCGTCCACCAAGGCTTGCAGGTGCAGCCGGTGCCGGGCCAGTTCGTCGTCTTGCTGCTTGCGCGCAGTGACGTCAGAAAGCAGCGTCACGACCGCCAGCAGCGCGCTGCTGTCCGGGCTGGTCACAGGCTGGGCGCTGATTTCCATCCACAGGGTCTGGCCCTGCGGGTTGCGGATGGGCACCTGCACACCGGTCTGGGCGGGCCCACCGGCCAGCACACGGCCGGTGGGCGAGTGCTCGAACGGCATGACACTGCCATCGTCCCGCAGCATGGCCCAGTCCGGCAGCGGCAACGGGCGGCCCTGCCAGTCCGGTTGGGACACACCGAAGGTGCGCTCCGCCGCCGGGTTACAGCTCAGCACCCGGCCTTGCGGGTCGCACACCAGGATGCCATCGCCCAGCACCGCCACCACCGACCGGTAGTGCGCTTCGCTTTCGCGCAGCGCCCGCTCGGCCAGGCGCTGCGGCGTGATGTTGCGGCTGACGCCGAACAGGCCCACGACCCGGCCGTCGGCGTCACGCATCGGCCCTTTGGTGGTGAAGTTGAACTGCGGCCCCTGGGGCGTGTTGATCTCCTCCTCGAAGCGCTGGTTGTGGCCGACCTGCAGCACGTGGGCGTCGTTGGCACGCAGGCGCGCCGCCACCTCGGGGTTGAAGATCTGGGTATCGTCCCGGCCCAGCACCTGGTCAGCGGTCAGACCGACTTCCTCGCAGGCAACGCGGTTGAAGAACAGGTAGCGACCCTGCAGGTCTTTGGCAAAGATGATGTCGCCGGCGTTGTCGGAGATGGCCTGCAGCAGTTGCAGCGTGCGCAGCAGTTCACGTTGCCCCTGCGTCTCCAGCGCGGACCGGCGCAGGGCTTCGCGCTGCACCAGCAGGCGGGCGGCGGCCACCAGCGCCAACAGCAGCACGGTGGCCATCGCGGCCACCCAGCGGGCAATGGCCCAGGCCGGGGCATCAACTTCACGCTGCTCCAGCCGGGTCATCAGCCACCAGTCGGTGTTGGCGATCAGGCGCACCACCAGCAACACGGTCCTGCCCTTGGAGTCCACCGTGACCAACACCTCTTCTGGCGGCAATTGGCCGCGCCTGGCGCGGTCGACCAGCCCGCCGACCGGACCGAGCGGCCGAACGAACCTGCCGACCTGCGCCAGGGTGGCGGCGTTGCCAGTAGCGTCGCCAGTAGCGTTTTCAGTGGTGCTGTCAGCGGTTTTGCCGTGGAGGCGCAATTCGCTCAGCGCCCGCATCTGCTCGCCCTCACGCTGCCACAGCACGGTTTCGCCGGTGTCGCTCGGCACCGGCCAGCGGCGCAGCATCGGGTAGAGCACCTTGCGCGGATCCAGCCGCATCACCACGGCGCCGCGTGCCGGCGTGCCACTGCGCAGCAGCGGGACCACGATGTCCAGCCGCACCGGCAGATTGGCGTCGTCCGCCCGGTACAGGCTGGTGTGCAGCACCTCCCCTTTGGCCATCGCCCGCAGCGCGGTGGCTTTCAGCTCTGGCGGCACGGCGGCGCGGGCTGCCGCGGCAGAGGACACAGCAGCAGCGGGGCTGCCAGACCGTGTGGCATCACCCGACGGCCCCCCTGGCACGACGTTGCCCTGGTCGTCGAGCACCAGTACGCCGTCGATCTTCACGAACTGGCCCAGCTCGGTCAGGCGGCCCACCAGCCGGGCCACGGCGGCCTGGTCGCCGCGATCCCGCCACTGGACATACAGGTCGGCGTAGACCGCACTGGTGGCGACCAGTCGCGCCAGGTTCAGCTTTTCACCCAGCCAGTTCTCCACCTGGGTCTGGCGCAGGTCCGCCACGGCCTGCAGCTGGGACTGGGCGCGTGCGCGCTCGCTCTTGAAGCCCCAGTTGATGCCGATGCCTGCCAATATCGCCACACATCCGACCGCCAGCAGCAATGCAGGCCACTGAGGGCGCTGTCGCGACGGGTTTGGCACGGACGGGGCTGGGGATTCAGGCATGTGGGGCGTGGCAGCGCAGCCCGTGCCAACACACCGATCGGGCTAAGGCCATGGTTGTACCACGCAGGCATAGGCGGCCACGCCACCCACCCGCCCAGCCGCCAGCCCTGCCACCCAACCTGCCACCTGCACGGCCTCAGGCGATCGTGCGCAACTCGCCGTTGCCGTGCAGGTTGGTGGTGCAGCGGCCGCAAATCGTCGGGTGTGCAGCGTCCACACCCACATCGTCCCGGTAGTGCCAGCAACGCTCGCACTTGGGCGCGCTGGCCGGCGTCACGCTCACGGTCAAGGTCTCGCCCGCAGCCAACGTGGCGGCAGAGGTGATCAGCACGAACTTCAGGTCATCGCCCAGCGACGCCAGCAGCGCATGGGTCTCAGGCGGCGCCGTCACCAGCACCGTGGCTTGCAGCGACGAGCCCACATCGCCGGCCTTGCGCACGTCCTCGATGGCCTTGTTCACCGCCTCGCGCACCGCACGGATGGCAGCCCATTTGGCCAGCAGCGCGGCGTCCGGCGTGGCCAGCGGCCAGTAGGTCTGGACAAAGATCGTGCCGTGGCCGGGCGCAAACAGACCCCAAGCCTCTTCAGCCGTGAAGCTCAGGAACGGCGCCATCCAGCGCAGCATGGCCTGGGTGATGTGCCACAGCGCAGTTTGTGCGCTGCGCCGTGCCAGGCTCTTGGCGCCGGTGGTGTAGAGCCGGTCCTTCAGCACGTCGAGGTAGAACGCGCCCAGGTCCTCCGAGCAGTAGATGCCCAGCTTGGACACCACCGGGTGGAACTCATACCCCTCGTAATGCGCCAGGATCTCGTCTTGCAAGGCACTGGCGCGGGCCAGCGCAAAGCGGTCGATCTCGAGCATCTCGCCTTCGCCCACGCTGTCAGTGGCCACATCGAAGTCGCTGACGTTGGCCAGCAAAAAGCGCAGCGTGTTGCGGATGCGGCGGTAGCCGTCCACGACGCGGGCCAGGATCTTGTCGTCACCGGCGATGTCGCCCGAGTAGTCGCTGGACGCCACCCAGAGCCGGATGATCTCGGCGCCCAGCTTCTGGCTCACCACCTGGGGCTCGATGCCGTTGCCCAGGCTCTTGCTCATCTTGCGGCCCTGGTTGTCCACGGTAAAACCGTGGGTCAGCAGGCCGCGGTACGGTGCCCGGCCGTAGATCGCGTTGGCCAGCAGCAAGGACGAGTGGAACCAGCCGCGGTGCTGGTCGTGGCCCTCCAGGTACAAATCGGCCTCGGGGCCGGTGTCGTGGTGGCCCAGGCTGCCTTGGCTGCCACTGTGGGTGCCGCGCAGCACATGCCAGAAGCTCGAGCCCGAGTCGAACCAGACCTCCAGGATGTCGCTGCTCTTGTTGTAGTGGGGTGCGTCGTCAGGCCCCAGGATGTCCTCAGCGGTGGCGCGGCTCCAGGCCTCGATGCCGCCCTGCTCGACGATGCTGGCGGCCTGGTCCAGGATGTCCATCGTGCGCGGGTGCAGCTCGCCGGTCTCCTTGTGCAAGAAGAACGGGATCGGCACGCCCCAGCTGCGCTGCCGGCTGATGCACCAGTCGGGCCGGTTGGCGATCATGTCGCGCAGCCGGGTACGGCCGTTCTCGGGGTAAAAGCCGGTGTGCTCGATCGCCTCCAGCGCCAACTGGCGCAAGGTCTGGGGCGGCTTGTCGGAGGTGAACACGCCCTCGCCTTCGTCCATGCGGACAAACCACTGGGCGGCGGCGCGGTAGATCACCGGCGTCTTGTGGCGCCAGCAGTGCGGATAGCTGTGCGTGATCGTTTCGGTGGCCAGCAAAGCGCCGGCGCCGCGCAGCGCCTCGATGATCACCGGCACCGCCTTCCAGATGTTCTGCCCGCCAAACAGCGGGAAGTCGGCGGCGTAACTGCCGTAGCCCTGCACCGGGTTCAGGATGTCGTCCAGCGCCATGCCGTGCGCCCGGCAGCTGTTGAAGTCGTCCACGCCATAGGCGGGTGACGAATGCACCAGCCCGGTACCGTCGTCGGCGGTGGCGTAGTCCGCCAGGTAGACGGGGCTGAGCCGGTCGAAACCGGCATCCACCGCATGCAGCGGATGGCGGAAATTGATGCCGGCGAGCTTCTCGCCCAGCGTGGTGGCCAGCACCGTGCCGGCCAGGCCGTAGCGCAGCAGGCAGGCATCGACCAATGACGCCGCCAGCACCAGCAGGCCCCGCTCGGTATCGACCAGCGCGTACTCGAGCGTCGGGTTCAGGTTGAGCGCCTGGTTGGCCGGGACAGTCCAGGCAGTGGTGGTCCAGATCACCGCCGACGCCGGCTTGTTCAGCGCGGCCAGGCCAAACGCAGCCGCCAGTTTGTCGGGCTCGGCACAGGGGAAAGCCACGTCGAGCGTCTGGCTCTTTTTGTCCGCGTACTCGATCTCGAACTCGGCCAGCGAGCTGGCGCAGTCAAAACACCAGTACACCGGCTTCAAGCCGCGGTAGACAAAACCGCGTTCGATCACCCGCTTGAAGGCGCGGATTTCACCCGCCTCGTTGGCAAAGTCCATCGTGCGGTAGGGGTGCTGCCAGTCGCCCAGGATGCCCAGGCGCTGGAAGTCAACGCTTTGCTGGGCAATCTGCTCGGTGGCAAAGGCGCGGCTCTTGGCCTGCATCTCGTCCCGGCTGAGTTTGCGGCCGTGTTTTTTCTCGATCGCGTTTTCGATCGGCAGGCCGTGGCAGTCCCAGCCCGGCACGTACTGCGCATCAAAGCCGGCCAGTTGCCGGGCCTTGACGACCATGTCCTTGAGCACCTTGTTGACGGCGTGGCCCATGTGGATCTGGCCGTTGGCGTACGGCGGGCCGTCGTGCAGGATGAACTTGGGCGCGTTGCACCGGGCGTCTCGCAACTGCTTGTAGCGGCCTTCGTCGGCCCACTGCTTGACCCAACCCGGCTCACGCTTGGGCAGGTCGCCGCGCATCGGGAAGGGGGTGTCGGGCAGGTTGAGGGTGGCGCGGTAGTCGATAGCCGGCGGGCTGCCGGGTGCAGCGGCGGGCGCGGCAGCGGGGGATTGGGGCGTGGTGTTGTCGGTCATGGCAGCGTCACGCCGGGGCGACCGGCGCGCTCGTCAAGGCTTGGGATTTAAGCGGTTTGCGCTCAAGCTGGTTAGCGCGTCCGGTCTGGACCGGTGGGCACCGCAGGCGGCTGTGTCAGCGCTGCGAGCGCGTAATTCGGTCGCGCGTGGTCTGGCGGTGCGTGGCAGCGTGCACACGGGCCACGGAGGCTTTGAGGTTGCGCAGAGACACCATGCCAGATTGTAAGGCGCCGCCTACCTGCATCCATTTACCGCACACCTGCGTACAGCGCCTTTGCCAACAACAGTGTGCACGCAACGGTCCGGTCTTGCGGCTGCAGGCAAGGTTGCGGGCGGATCAGCAAAGTGCGAAAGCCGCAGTTCCTGCAGAACAGGATGGGAAGACCGGCTGCAACAACTGCCTCGGCAAGCGCCGCGCTGGGGCGTCTTGCGTCGAATCCGTTGCTGAAAACGCCCACACAAGGTGTCGGAAATTTTTACATTTCGCAGGCTCTCGCCGACCAAGGCGTGCGCAAGTGACTGATCTGTAAGGGGATGTGTCAGCTGGCACAAAATTTGCAATAAATGATAGTTCGCGCCAAACGTGGACAGGGTTCAAGTTTGACCAAATAGATATTAGTATTTAATTTTTCTCAACTGGAGTTGCTATGAAATCAATCAACAAGTTTGTTATCGCAGTGGGCGTGATCTTTGCGGCCACCACCGGCGTTGCATTTGCGGCGCCTTGCGATCCTGGTCAGGTTTGCAACGTGCCTGAGCCGACCTCGCTGGCACTCGTCACCGTGGCAATCGCCGGTGCGCTGTGGGTCGCTCGGAAGAAGAAGTAAGCCTTGCAAGAATCGGGCGATTTTGCACATGTTTTTGCATGGTCATCGCCGCCCGTCACTGTGGCGCCAATAGAGCGCCACACTTCGATCAAGCTGGATCTCTGGAATATCTGGGCTGGCCTGTTATCAAGCCATCCACCGCGGTATTACAAATTCAGTAATGGACGCAACATTGTTGACCAATGAAGCACCATAGTTGAATCAGCGATTCATTTAAATATTAACTTTACCAAGTCAGAACATTATGAGCACTTTCACGATTCGTGTCACTTCATCTGCGACCCTGGCCGACTTCAGCGCTTTTGGCTACCAGCCAGATTTGGGTGCGCCGAGTTTCTTCGACATGATCGTGACCGGCAGTTCGGATCCGTTGATTCCAAACGGTGTGTATGACGCGTACTGTTTGAATCCAACTTTGCGTATTCAACCAACGTTGGCCAGCTACAGCGCAGAAAATTACGCTGGCAATACCACTGCATCCTACGTTCCAATTGGCTTTTCTTCGCTCAGCCAAGTTAAAGTTGACCAAATTAACTGGCTGCTGGCACAAAACCTTACTTCAGACAGCACCAAGTACGGCGGGCAATTCAACCCAGGCGAAGTGCAGTTGGCGATCTGGAAGATTTTAGGATTTACTGACGCACAGATAGCGACAGTCAATCCGCTCTATCTGACCGACAACACTCGCAACGTTTTAAATTCGGCCGACGTCGATTTCATAGTTGCGGCCTCTCAAACTGCTGTCACGAGTGGTCTGGGTGTATTGCCCACCGACACATTTTTTACGACGATCATTAACCCGGAAGGCGATATTCAACCGCTTATCGTCCAGTTGCAGAACGCCAAGCTCGGCAACTTCGTTTGGTTAGACACCGATGGAGATGGTACCCAAGGCGTTAATGAGGCCGGCGTTGACCGGGTTATCGTTGAACTCTGGAAGAACGGCGTCAGGGTCGCCAGCACGCTCACCGGCGATGATTTCAGCACCGCCGCCATTGAGCACGGCTTCTATCAATTTGCGGGGCTTGGTGCCGGTTCGTACCAAGTGAAATTTATTGCCCCGACTGGCACTTTGTTCACCACGCAGGATGTCAGTGGTAACAGTCAAGACGCCATCGACAGCGATGCCAACGCGACCACCGGTTTCAGCCAAACTGTTGTTTTGGTTCCGGGGCAATCCGATCAAACCATCGACGCGGGGCTGATCAGGTCCGCCAGCCTGGGCGACCGGCTGTGGATCGACACCAACGCCAACGGCAAACAAGACAGCGGCGAGGTTGGCATCTCCGGACGCACGGTCACCCTGATCAGTGGCGGCGCGGACGGCCTGATCGCCACCACCGGTGACAACACCACGACCAACACGGTCACAGGCGCTGACGGCATCTATGCCTTCGCCGGGCTCACCCCCGGCGTGCAGTACCAGGTGCAGTTTGGTGACATCCCGGCGG
>JBKJKU010000026.1:0-2953 GCA_046597355.1 Aquabacterium sp. | reverse complement strand
ATGAAGAGCGCACCCCTCCCGCCGCCCCCGGCCCCCGCCCGCCCACTGCCGCCCTGGACGCGGCTGCACCAGGCACTGATGCCTGACTACAACCGCAAGGCGATGGCGTACTGGTGGGTGGTGGTGGTGCTGGGCACGGCAGCGCTGGCGCAGGCGGTGGTGTCGGTGCTGGCCATGCCCAAAGCGGTGTGGCTGCAAATCTTGTTCGGCATGGTCATCACCATGGTCGCGGGCTACTTTCCGGTGCGCATTCCCCGCACCAAGAACTCGTTTGCTGCGGGCGAGGTGTTCATCTTCCTGCTGCTGTTGCTGCATGGTCCGGCCGCGGCCACGCTGGCTGCCGGTGGCGAGTGCCTGATCGGCGCCATGCGCACCACCAAACGCTGGTCCAGCCGCATTGCCAGTCCGGCGATGGCGGCGCTGGCCATGGCGGTTGCGGGGTCGCTGCTGCAAGCGTTGCGCGACACGATGGCGAGCCTGGGATGGAGCAACCCCGGCCTGCTCGTGGTCGCGGCGATGGCCTTTGCGTTGGTCTACTTTGCGTTCAATACCCTGCTGATCAGTGCCCTGCCGCGGCTCAAGCGCAATGAGTCGCTGCAGATCCGGGGCCTGCTGGGCGAGTTCGGTTGGGTCGGCATCGCATTTGCCGGCAGCGCGGCGGTTGCCGCCTTGCTGTACCTGACGTCCCAGCAGTCGGGGCTGGGCGTGCTGATGGCGGTGGTGCCGATCATCGTGATGCTGCTGGCCACGCTGCACTACTACTACCGGCAGATCGACGCCAATGAGGCGGCGCGCGACGCGGCCGTGGCGGCAGCGGCACGCGAGGCCGAAGCCGCAGCGTTGGCCGTGGCACGCGAAACACAGGCCCGTGCAGAGGCGGCGGCGCGCGAGGTCGAGGTGTCCGCACGCCACCTGCTGGAGCTGCAGGTCAGTGAGCGGCGCTTCCACAGCGCGTTCACCCACGCGTCCATCGGCATGGCCCTGCTGTTGTTCGACGGCACCGTCCTGCAAGTCAACGCGGCCCTGCGCACACTGCTGGACGTTGACGACGCGGCGCTGCTCGACCGCAGCTTTCAGGACTTTGTTGCCGAAGCCGACCGCCTTGCACTGAACCAGCAACTCGGGCGGGTCACCGAGGACAGTGAAGGCTTTGCACTTGAATTGCGCTGCCGCCGCAGCGATGGCGCCGACGTCTGGGCGGCCGTGCATTGCAGTTACTTCTCCGAGCCCGGTGCAAGCGCGCCGCGACTGATCCTGCAGGTGCAAGACATCCATGCCCGGCGCGAGGCCGAGGCCGGACTGCAACACATTGCCTTCCACGACACCCTGACCGGCCTGCCCAACCGGCGCAGCTTCACCGAAAGCCTGCGGCAAGCCGTGGATCGGGCGGCCGTGGACCCTGTGCAGGGGTTTGCGGTGATGTTCCTGGATTTCGACCGGTTCAAGCTGATCAACGACAGCCTGGGCCACCAGGCCGGCGATGAATTCCTGGTGCAGGTGTCGCGCCGCATCCAGGGCAAGCTGCGCCCGCACGACATCGTTGCCCGCCTGGGTGGCGACGAGTTCGCGGTGCTGTCGCTGGATGTCAGGCAGGCCAGCGACGTCACCACGCTGGCCGACCGGCTGATGGACGCCCTGCGTGAGCCCTACCGGGTGGCCGAGACCGTGCTCAACAGCAGTGCCAGCATTGGCATCACCACCAGCAGCATCGGTTACACGCGCAGCGAGGACGTGCTGCGCGACGCCGACATCGCGATGTACAAGGCCAAGTCGGCGGGCAAAGACCGCTATGCGATGTTCGACACCGAGTTGCACACCGAAGTGGTGCAGCGCCTGCGCCTGGAAGGTGATCTGCGCCACGCCGTCAAGGCGGGGCAGTTGTCGGTGGCCTACCAGCCGCTGTACGAGTTGGCGACCGACCGGCTCTGCGGTTTCGAGGCATTGGCCCGGTGGATGCACCCCGAACTGGGGGCGATCGGCCCCGACCTGTTCATCCCGATCGCCGAAGAGGTGGGACTCATCGTTGCACTGACCGACACGGTACTGAACAGCGCCTGCCAGCAACTTGCGCAGTGGCAGCGGTCAGACCCGGCCTTTGCCGGGCTGACGATGAACGTGAACATCTCAAGCAAGGACATCGGGCACACCGGGCTGGTCGCGCGTGTGGCCCATGCCCTGTTGAAATCACACCTGCAGCCGCAGCACCTCACGGTGGAGCTGACCGAGAACATCCTGATGGAACGGCTGGCGGCGGCGTCGCCGATGCTCCATGAGTTGCGCGCCATGGGCGTGGGCCTGAGCGTGGACGACTTCGGCACCGGTTATTCGTCGCTGGCGCACCTGGCGACCCTGCCGGTGGACACCCTCAAGATCGACCGGTCGTTCATCCGCGACATGCGCCACGGCACCAAGGGCGAAACAGTGGTGCGGGCGATCGTGAACCTGGGCAACTCGCTGGGCAAGTCGGTGATCGCCGAGGGCATCGAGACGGCATCGCAATTTGCCCAGTTGCGCGAGATGGGCTGCCACGCCGGCCAGGGTTTCCACATGTCGAGCCCCCTTTCGCCCCAGGATGTGGACGCACTGCTGGAGCGCACATTGACCGATACTTCGCCGGTCATGCACCCGGCATTGTCGGGCAATGCGGCGCTTGTGCATTGAGCCACCGCGCCACCGGACTTTTGCCTGCACCCGCACACGAACGGCGCCGCACTGACCCCCACCACACACCATGAACATTGACACGCCTTTGTGCGCCCCCCAAGGCCAAGCGACACCGGCTCCGCAGGCGGCATTCGCGGGCCGGTACCGGGAATCGAAGCCGCGCAGCGCCGAGTTGCTGCGCATGGCCCTCGCCTGGATGGGTCAGCACGATGCGGCGTTCAACCCGACCACGTTTGCGGTGTGGTACGAGCATGCGGCAGGCATCAACCTGCAGCTCAGCCAGGCCATC
>JBKJKU010000377.1:0-4378 GCA_046597355.1 Aquabacterium sp. | reverse complement strand
GCTCCAGGCCAACTGCGCCCGCTCCAGCGCCAACTTGGTGGCCAGCCAATCGACTGACAGTTCGTAGGCCGGATCGGCGTAGCCCGGCCCGGCCACGCGCGTCAGCGGCGCCTTGCGTCCTTCGTCATAGGCCTGCCAGGCGATGGCTTCCAGGCGGCCGATGGCCTCTGCCTCGTCGGCAAACGCCGGGTCGATGAAGCTGGCGCGGTAGCGCTCACCAAACGCCTGGCGCGTGAGCGTTGCCGGCGCCTGACCTTTTCGGATTTCAATCATCGGGGTTGCTCCAGCGCAGCAGGGTTCAGGGGCACCAACAGGCCAAGCACTGCAGCGGTGCTGTGCGCCGGCCTGGCCGTGTTTGCCGTCAGGCGTCGGCTTCGCGGCTCAGCACATCCAGCCGCGCCGGCGCCTGGGCATCCAGCCCCCGGTCCGGTGACTCGGCGGTTTGCTGCGGGCTGGTGCCGGGTGCCACCAACTCCTCGACGATCAGGCTGCCGTAGCGCTGGGCGCGGGTGGCGCCGCACCGGGTGGCCACGTCGGCGGCGCGCTGCACCTGTTCGTCATGGCGGGCGCTGACGACCACGAAGCTCTGCCCCTGCCGCGCCAGCGCCAGATGGGCCTTGACCAGGTTCAGGTCCTGGCCCAGCGAGGCCATCGTGCTGGCGTTGGCGATGTCCTGCTCGGCCTGGGCCTGCATCTCCGCCGGGGTGTAGCGCGACAGGTCCGTGTCGCCAAAGCCCGCTCCGTGCAGCGCCGCGACGGCGCTGTCAGCCTGGGCCGCAGTGGCGAAAGACATCAAGACGTGGTCGACCGGCTTGAAAACACCAAATGACGTGGGATGGGGATGCATGGGCATGGCGGCTACTCCTGGAAAGGCCGGGATGGATGCCTGCAGCCTGCCCGGTGCACTGCCGGCAAGTCGGTGCGTCGGCGCACATTGCGTGTCCTTCATTGCGCGTCCTTCAACCTGCCGGCCCAGCCTCAAACGCCGCACGCGGCATGACTGCCGTCTGCGGCGCGGCCTTAACCCTGGCCTCACCCTGCGCTCACCTCAGCCTCATCGGCCTTGTCCACACTGCTGCCATTGATCGGGGCTTTCCGCCCCACCTTGGAGCTGACCGGCATGCGCAATATCTTCAAACCTCTGGGCTGGGCGCTGTTGGGGGGCGGCGTGGCCGTGATGACCACGGCCGGCGCCATCAACCTGCCGTGGTTCCAAAAGGACAAACCGGCCACCGCGGCTGCTGCGGCCGTGTCCCCACTGACACCCGTGGCCGCCGCCGTGCAGCAGGCGCCACCGCTGCCGCCGCTTGCGCCCGGCAGCGCTCCCAACTACCGGGCCATCGTGCAGCAGTACGGCCCGGCCGTGGTCGGCGTGGCGGTCGAAGGCCTGCACAAGACCACCGGCGACGAGGCCGAGGCGATGGCCGAGGCGCAGCGCAATGACCCGATGTACCGCTACTTCCGCGGCATTCCCGGCTTTCCGGGCGCCGGGCGTGGCCAGGGCGCCGTGCCCGACCAGCCGTTCAAGGGCCTGGGTTCAGGCTTCATCGTCTCGGCCGATGGCCTGATCCTGACCAACGCCCACGTCGTCAAGGACGCCAAAGTGGTCACCGTGCGCTTGGCCGACCGCCGCGAATACGCTGCCAAGGTGCTGGGCAGCGACACCGCCACCGACATCGCCGTGCTGCGCATCAACGCCCAGGGCTTGCCCACGGTGCGTTTGGGCGACCCCAAGTTGCTGCAGGTGGGCGACCCGGTGCTGGCCATCGGCGCACCCTACGGCCTGGAGCAGACCGCCACCGCCGGCATCGTCAGCGCCAAGGGCCGGTCGCTGCCGGGGGACACCGCGGTGCCCTTCATCCAGACCGACGCTGCGGTCAACCCCGGCAACTCGGGTGGTCCGCTGTTTGATGCGGCCGGCAACGTGGTGGGCATCAACGCCCAGATCTACTCACGCACCGGCGGGTTCCAGGGGGTGAGCTTTGCGATCCCGGTGGACGTGGCGATGCGGGTGCGCGACCAGATCGTGGCCACCGGCCAGGCGCAACACGCCCGGCTTGGGGTGATGGTGCAGGACCTGACCCAGCCGCTGGCCGAGAGTTTTGGGCTGGCCAGGCCCGACGGTGCGCTGGTGGCGCAAGTTGAAGCCAAGAGCCCGGCGGCGGCGGCGGGCCTGAAATCGGGCGATGTGATCCTGCGCATCGACGGTGAACCGATGATCCAGGCCGGCAGCCTGTCGGCCCGTATTGCGCAATCGGTGCCGGGCGACCGCATCAAGCTCAGCGTCTGGCGCGGCCAGAAGGCGCAGGACGTCGAGGTCACGCTCGGTCGCGCGGGTGCCGACGGCGCGGCGCAGGCCAGTGCCGGCGGCGGCGCAGCCGATGAAGCCACCGGCGGCGCACGCCTGGGCCTGGCGCTGCGGCCCCTGACCCGTGACGAGCGCAACCAGTCGCAGCTTGAGCACGGCCTGGTGGTGCAGCAAGCCCAGGGCGCCGCCGCCAAGGCGGGCCTGTCGCAGGGTGATGTGGTGATGGCGATCAACGGCATGCCGGTCGACAGCGTGGACGAGTTGAAGCGGGTGCTGGCGACCAAGCCCAAGAGCGTGGCGCTGCTGGTCTGGCGCGACGGCGAGCGGCTGTTTGTGCCGGTGCCGCTGGGTTGACGCCTGCAGCCCGCGCCGGTCAGGGCTTGTGCTCGCCGGCTGCGGGCGGGCGGCTGTCGCCACCATCCGACCTGACGTCCACCCCGTCGTCCACCCCGTCACCCACCCAGGCCTGCATCAGCGTGTACGCCACCGCCAACACCACCGGGCCGACGAAGATGCCGACCAGGCCGAAGGCCAGCAAGCCGCCGATGACGCCGCCAAAGATCAGCAGCAGCGGCAGGTCGGCCCCCAGGCGGATCAGCATTGGCCGCAAGAAGTTGTCGAGCGTGCCCACCACAGCAGTGACCACCAGCAAGAAGGTGCCCCAGCCAGTGTCGCCGCTCCAGTACAGCCAGGCCACGGCCGGCAGCAGCACCAGCACCGGCCCGATCTGCGCCAGGCAGCAGATGAACATCAGCACCGTCAGCAGCCCGGCATAGTGCACACCCGCAATCGCCAGGCCGATGCCGCCCAGCACCGACTGCACCACGGCGGTCACACCCACGCCCAGCGCCACGCCGCGGATCGCCTGGCCGGCCAGCACCACGGTGGCCTCGCCGTGCACACCCCCCAGGCGACGACCGACCCGAAGCAACGCCGCGGCGGCAATTTCGCCCCGGGCATACATCAATGCCGACAGCAGCACGATCAGCAGCACCTGCAGCAGCAGTCCGCCCACCGTGCCGACCTCGGCCACCAGCCAGCGGGTGGCCTGGCCAACATAGGGCGTGAGCTTGGCCATCAGCCCATCGGCGCCGGACGCGACGGTCTCGGTCCAGAACACATCGATCTTGCGGCCGACCAGAGGCAGCGACGACAACCATTCGGGTGCCACGGGCATGCGCAAGGTGGCCAGGCGCTTGGCCGCGTCGACGATCTCGTCCGAGTAGTCGATCAGGGTGACGATGGCCAGCGTGAACGGCACCACAAACAGCAGCACCAGCGCCAGCGTCATCAACAGCACGGCCGGCAGCCGGTAGCCGCCCAGCCGGCGCTGCAGGTGGCGCATCACCGGCCAGGTGGCGACCACGATCGTGGTGGCCCAGACCGCCGCGCCGATGAACGGCCGCAAGATCCAGAAGGCCGCCAGGATCAGGCCGGCGATGAACAACACGCCCAGCGTGTTGCGGGCCAGATCGGTGCGCGGCTCAGCCATGGTGCAGCGCCCGCCGACAGGCCAGGGATTGCGGCGCGGTGCGGCGGCCTGGCATCGGAGGGGTGCTGCGGTGTCGGGTCATGGCGGGTCCGGTTTTGGCCGGATTGTGCCCGCGGGCCGGTCGGCCGCCATCCCCCGCACACCCGCCTGCCGCCACCTGCTGCACAGTGCCGGCGCCGGCGTCAACGGTCCGGCAGTTGGTAGGCCAGTTGCAACATCAGCGCCGAGTTGCCCAGCAGCGTGAACTGGGCCGAGAACTTGTCGCTCAGCTGGTAGCCCAGCGACGGGATCACCACCGGCGACAGGCCCTTGTAGTTCAGTGGCACCTTGCGGTTGTAGGGCGCCACATAGCCGTACACCGGGCCGACCGTCCATTGCCAGTACCATCGATCAACGCCCAAGGGCGCCAGGTAGCGCTGGCCCCATTGCACCGTGACGCAGGGCTGGCCAAAAGAGTTGCTGAACACCGCGCCCGAGACCACGGTGCCGTCAACATCCACCCTGGAGATGCCCAGCAAACCAACGTTCTTGTGCTCGCTGCTGGGCGTGAAGTGCAGCGTGACCGGGCTGAGGTTGAG
>JBKJKU010000286.1:0-29668 GCA_046597355.1 Aquabacterium sp. | reverse complement strand
GGTGCTGGCGCCGGTGCAGGAACCGGTGTCGTGACGCCGTTGATCTGGTCAGCCAGGTTGCCGGCCAGCAAGCGGGTTTGCGCGCTCGGATCGGCCTTGATCTGGTCGACATTGGCGGCCACAAAGGTGGTGATCGAGGCGTCGTTCTGGTTGGCTTTGGTGACCGCGGTCAGGTTGGCCTCGCTGGACTTGAGGATCAGTTCAGCCTGGGCTTTCAGGCCACCGGCGCTGATCACCGCCAAGGCCAGTGCGTTGACCTTGGCCAAGGCGGTCTTGACCTCGACAGCCACGGCGGCCGCGGTGCCCACGCGGATGGCCGCGGCCTGCACCAGATTGGTCACAACAGCAGCATTGATGGTGTTGTCGCTGCCCAGCGCGGCGCCGGTCTTGAGTGAGTTGGCAAACGACGCCGCCACCTCGCCGTACACCGTCGGCCTGCCGGTGTCGGCACTGGCGCCGGCCAGGCCGGTGATCAGTTCGGTCGACTTTTGCAGCAGTTGCTGTACTGCCAGGGTCTGCTTGAACAGCGCCGCATTGTTCAACACGCCGTTGGTCTTGAGCGCCGGGTCGACAGTCTGCAGGTCGATGCCCGCGGGCAGGCCCAGCGCCACCTTGAGCTGAACCTGGGTCAGGCCCTCGGCCAGCAGCGTGGTCAGCGGCGTGATGACGCTGGAGCCGGCCGGCGCCTTGAGCACGCCAATGAACGGCAGGCCGGTGTCGACGCTGACACCGCCCCGCGCTGTCAGTGCCGCGCTGCACCCGGCCGGGAAGCTGTAGCCACCGCTGCTGTTGGTGGTGACGCTGATCTCGCCGGTGTCGGCGACGCCATTGCCGTTGCTGTCGCACAGCACGGTAGCACCGCTGAGGTAGCCGTCCACCACCCAGCCGCTGCTGGCAATGACCACAGGCGTCGGGGCGTTGGCACTGCCGCCGCCGCCGCAGGCGACCAGCACGCAGACAGCGGCAGCCGCGGGCGTCAAACGGATGACAGACGACATGGTGACTCCGGAATCTTGAACACGTTGGGCGCCTGGGGCGCCCGGTGGAGGCAGGGCCTTGCACTGCAAATGCCCTGCTGGCAAACACAGCCCGGCCTCAGGGCCGGGCCTCGGGTTCGTGCATCAGGGCACGTATTTCAGGTCGTCGAAGTAGAAGTCGCCCGTGACTGCGCCGGCGGTGCCGAAGTTGGGGAACACCGAGGCCTTGTTCATCACCGAGGCCAGCAGCAGTGTGCTGTCCACGCAGCGGTTGGAGGTGAGCTGGGTCGGGTCGCCGTTGTTGAAGGCGCGGGTCGCAAAGTCAAAGGTCAGGGTCTCCCAGGCATTCGCGACGGTGGTCTTGGTGTCGGTCTCGCAGTTGTGGGTGACGTCGGTGGCGTCTTCGAGCTTCATGCGGATCGTCATGCCGGCAGCAGGCGCCCAGACCCGCAGCGTCATCTTCTTGGCGCTGGCGGTGAACGGAATCTTGTCAATGGCCTGGTTGGGCAGGGTCGAGACCGTGGTGCCGGCCCACTGCTCGGCGCCGGACAGCTTGTTGACCTTCATGACCTTGCCGTTGCTGCCGGCCGGGCCGGCACCGATGCTGGAGACTGTGCCGCCAAAATCGGTGCTCAAGTAGCTGACCGTGGCCACATCAAAGGTCAGCGACGAGAACACCGGGCCGGTGACCACCGGATCGACCATTGGTGCCGGCGCGCCGGTGGGCGCATCAAAACCGATGCTGTCGGCCATGTCCAGGCCGTTCGGGTACAGGCCACCGGTGTCGGTGGTGGCGGTGAACTGCATGTCGGCGCGCAGCATCTGGAAGTGCAACTCGGCCACCTTGCCGGTCTTGAAAGCCGCCATCGTGTTGGTGGCGCAACCGGTGACGGTGAAGTCAGCCAGCTTGGCGCTGTAGGCAGTGACTGCGGCGGCGGTCAGTGCCACCTTGATGTCGGCCACACAGCTGGCATTGACGGCTGAGACCAGGCGCACATTGGCCTTGCACCTGCCAGCGCATTCACCGTTGGTGCCCAGCTTGAAGGCGTAGTTGCTGGCCGACGCAATGTCCCAGCCGGTGCCGCCGTTGGCAATGTACTGGCCAAAATAGGACTGCGTGGTGTCAGCTTTGCTGACGCCATAGCCGCCCTGCAACTTGGACTTGAACGCCCCGCCCCACCACCAGGTCATGCCCGGTGCGGCGTAATAGCCGGTGGTGTAGTTGCCCGACTTGGCCTTGCTGGTGACCGTGTCGTAGGCCGACTGCACGTTCTCGATGAACGGCTGCACGATGTAGCTCAAGGCGCCGGCGGTGCCGGCAGGAACGACCGTGATGGTGTCGATGTAGTAGGTCTGGCCGGTGGTGACAGTCTCGGCGTCTGGCGTGATCGCCATGATCTTGTAGCTGCTGGACAGGTTGATCGCGCTGAAATCCCAGGTCAGCGTGGTCCAGGTGTTGGCCGCGCCGGTGGGCAGGGACGCCACCTCGACGTTGCCGCCGCCCGGCACCTCGACCTTGAACTTGATGACCGAGCCCGCCCTGCTGGAATAAACCCGTGCGGAGATGGCCTTGTTGGCCGCGGTGAACGGGATGGCGCTGGTGGTGAAGTAGACGCCGCCCCAGGTGTCGGGCGATACCGGCTTGAGGATCTTGAGTGCGTTGCCCGAACCGCCCGTGGGGCCAGCCTCGACCGATGGCAACGCGCCGCCGTAGGCGCCCATCTCGGAGAACGCCGGCACGGTCTCGTCGAACGTGATGAAAGCGACGCCCGCTGCTGGCGGTGGCACCACGGCTGCTGCCGGCGCCAACGTCAACTCGTCGATGTAGTAAGTGCGGCCGGTCGTGACCAGGTCGGCGTCTGGCGTGATCGCCATGACGGTGTAGGACTTGCTGGCATCAACGGCGCCCAGGTCCCAGCTCACGGTGCCCCAGGTATTGGCCGCGCCGGTGGCCGTGCCAGCCACCTCGACGCTGGCGCCACCGGCGATCTCGACCTTGAGCTTGATGATCGCGCCGGCCCGGCTGGCGTAGACCCGGGCGGTGATGACCTTGCGGTCGGCGGTGAACGGCAGTGCCGCCACCGTGAAGTAGGTGCCGCCCCAGGTGTCGGGGCTGGCAGGCTTGACGATCTTGAGGGCGTTGCCCGATCCGCCTGTCGGGCCGGCCTCGACCGAGGGCAATGCACCGCCGTAGGCGCCCATGCCGGTGGTGGCCGGGTTGGTCTCGTCGAAGGAAATCAGCAACGTGCCGGTGGCGACGACCGGCGGCTTGGTGTTGAAGTCCTGAGAGCCGCTGTAGGCCGCGCTGCTCTTGTTGCCTGCGGTGTCGCTGAACGCGCCTGCGGCCAGGTCCACTTTCAGGGTGCCGCTGCTGTTGGCGGTGGGGGTGACGATCAGCGTGGCCGACTTGCCGTCACTGGCCATCGCAAACGCGCCCTGGGTACCGCCGGTGACGGCCACCGCGGCGGCGCTGAAGCTGCTGCCCACCGATTCACTGAACGTGAAGGTGAACGTGACCGGACCGTCGGTGCTGGCGGCAGCCACGCTGTCGGTGATGACGACGGTGGGCGCCTGGGTGTCGGGCGGTGCAGTGGCCTCGCCACCGCCGCAGGCCGCCAGCAGGGCCGTGGCGGCCAGCGCGCAGGCGGACAGGGCGAATTGTCTCGAGATCGTGTTCATGTGGGCTTTCTGACGGGGGCGGTAGGGCGGGGGCGGGGCGGGCAGTGCGCTACAGACTTGAACCGAAGGTTTGACGGTCCAAAGCCATTTGAAAGCGCTTTCATGGCGGAAGGATAGGGACAGATGTCGGGTCACGCAAGGGTCATTGCCTGCTGACTTTCCCTAGGCGCTGGCGTGCGTGTCGGGCCAGGTGGCCGTGATCGGCGTGGCCGCTGCCAAGGGGGCTCAGGATGACCGCCCCAGCGAGCGCGGCGCCACCGTCAACTGCTTGCCGTCGGAAAACCGCACCGCCAGCGCAGTGGCCCCAGCGTTGTAGGCCAGGTAGGTGCGACTGCCGTCCGGACGGCGGAACACGGCAAACAGTGGCGTGTCGGCGGTGATGCTGAAGTCCGGTGTCCCCATCTGTTGCAGGCTGAGCATCCAGTGCAGCGTGTGGGTGCGGGTCTCACCCAGTTCAACGTCGCCCCAGCGGTTCCATTGCGCCAATGCGGCCGTCGGGTCGGCCAGCGCAAGGTACTTGGCAAAGATGTCCTGCCAGATGTCCTTGGGCACTTCGGTATACGACTTGCCGCGCGCCAGCCAGGTTTCGGTGTCGCCCTTGAGCGTGCCGACATTGCGCTGCACGAACTTCGGATCGCGGCCCAGGTGGGTCGCAAAAGTGCCGATCGGCAGCAGGTTGATGCCCTTGATCTGGCGGGGCTCGTCGGTCCACCAGGTGTTGTGGGCATACTTGCCGCCGAACAGCATGCTGACTTCAACATGCTTGTATTCGGGTTCAAAGACCAGGCCGTGCACGTCGAACCAATAGTGGTTGATGGCCTCGATTTCAGTGGTGTACAGGTAGATGCCCAGGTCGCGCAACTCGCGGTTGCCGGTCGCCTCGCCCCACAGGATCAGCCCGGCCCAGGCATTGATCGCTTCGCTCGAGGATTCCTGGTTGTTGCCGAGTTCGCCGTACTCGCCCACGCCACCCAGCCCGTTGGCCCAGGAGTGGCCTTCATAGGGGTCGAAGTTGCGCAAGAACGGAAACTCAGGGCTGCCGCGTTGGGTGGTGGCGATGTCGGCGATCAGCAAGTCGACCATGCCGCCCCAGCGGTCCTTGGCTGCCCAGGCCGGATCGCGCAACGCGATCTCGGCCGCCGCGCGGATCCAGTAGCCGTAGTGAAAGTGGTGGTCATTGATCTCGGCCACGGTGAAGAACTCATCCGGAAAACCCGACACCGTGCCCAGCCCCTTGTCGTACTGGAAGTAGCTCTTGGCGCCCTGTCCGGAGAACCACCACTCCATGCGCTCCTTGACCAGCGCCAGCAGCTGGTCGCGCGCCTCCAGATCGCCCTGCTGCTCGGCCACGCTCATCAGCTGCGTGGCCCGCAGCAGGCCCTTGCCCTGCCAGTAGGCGCTGGTGCGCCAGTTGTCCTTGTTCTCGCGGCCGGGAATCAGCTCGCGCCGTTTGCGCATGTCGGCCTTCAGCAGCTCAGTCACCTGGCTGGCTGCCGCGCCTTCCTTGAGTGCTGGCCAATACGGTACAAAACCGGTGTAGCGGTACTCGGTCTTGAACTGCGACGCCGCCAATAATTTGAGCTTGCCGCGCACCGTGTCAAACGCCGGCCCGAGTTTGTCAGCGACCGACGCGTTGTTGAACCACTGGTGCGGCAGCAGGCCGATCAAGGGGCCGTTGTCCGGGCCTTCCATCACCTGGGTGGTGACCAAGAAGTGGGTCGCTGACAGGCTGGTGCTGGGGTCATATTTCCAGCTCACGCGCGTGCCCTGGACAAAGGCGTAAGCGTGGCGGGTGAAGAGCTGCAGGGTTTCGGCCCTTGCGTCGGGCAGGGCGGCGGCCGAAAAGTAACCCTTGCCTGCCGGCAGTTTGCCGACCCACTCGGTGGCGGAGATGGGCTCCCAGCGCACACCGGTGGGGCCAAAGACGGCGTAGGTCTTGCCCTTGAGGTTGAGGGCCAGCATGCGCGGATCGGTGCTGGCCGCCAAGCGTTCAGCGGGCGCTGGCAGCCGAAGCCGAACATCACCGCGCGTCAGCTGAAAGTAGACGAAGGGGCTGCCATGCACCACCGTCGCCAACAGCTGATCGGCTCCCTGGGCCATCGCGATGTCGATCGCCCAGTCCGAGGTTTTAGCCAGCTTCGCCGGACCGGCCTCAAAAGCCATCGGCGCGAACACCAGCGCGTCGCGGTGGGGGTAATGGATCTCGACGTCGCGCCGCTCGGTCGGCACCACCTGCTTGCTGGGCAGGGCCATCTCAAAGCCGGCGGCGGTGGTCTTGACAGTCAGCGGATGGGCGAACAGGGCTGCGGGCGTTGGGTTGAAGATCAGCGCCGAGTACCACTGGTTGGTCGGGGCCGCCTGCTTGAGCATGGCGTCGGTGCGCAATGGGGCCTTGGGCGGGGCGCTGTCGCCGGCCTTGGGCGTCAAGAAATAAGTGCCTGAGCCCAGCTTGACGGGCTGTGCCGTAGCGCTCAACGCCAGGCCGCTGGTGATCAGCAAGGCCAGGCAAAAAAGCGGGATCTTTCGCATGTCGGTTCCTTGGCAGCCCAGAAAATGGCGCCTGTGTTGATGATAATGAAAGCGCTTTCATGGCGCATCCACAGGTTTTCCCGAAGGGGTAATCCCTGAGGTCAGGTCGGGTTTCCCCCGCCGGGTAACCGCGGATCGAGGGAAAACCTGGAGGTCACCACATTGACGGCGGGTGTGGCAATCGCCTAACCTTCTGAAAGCGCTTTCAATGACATCTGGCCATCACCGGCAGCCCAACCCATGACCATGACCTCCACACCTCGCCAGCCCGCGCCACTGTCCCACCCGCTGAGCGCCCGCCGGACGGCTTCGTTGAGCCTGCTGGCCGCCGCCTTGTATTTGCCCGGTGCCAGCCAGGCTGTGGATTGGGGCCCCTTCAGCCTGACCGGCTTTGCCAAGGCCGAAATCACCCGCACCAGCAACACCTGCGACCCGCGCCCAGGCGACTGCCAGTTGGCCAAGAAGGGCAACTTTTACGAGGGCAAGGAGAAGAAGTGGGCGGATGAACTGGTCCAGGGCAGCACCTACAAGACCACCGAGAGCCACACCACCTTGATACAGCCTTACCTGGGGGTCAAGTTCGACCTGCCTGTGGGCTTCAAGTTCTCGGGCCTGCTCAGCCAGCGTTGGCGCGACGGCAAAGAGGACATCCCGGGCTTTTATTACGAGAAGAACATCGCCGTCAGCCATGAGGACTACGGCAGTCTGCGCGTCGGCGCGATGCCCACCCGCGCCTGGAGCGTGGCCGACTATCCCTACGGCACCAACGTCGGCCTGGCCGATTTCTGGGGCTCCAGCGGTGCCGGCTACGGATTGATGACGAATGCGGTGCGCTACACCTCACGCACGCTGGATGTGCTGGAGGGCGACCTGGTGTTGGAGGCGACCTACGACCAGGGCAACACCGGCTTCAAGATCCACAAGCCGCAGTTCTGGGAGTTCTACGCCCAGTTCCACAAGGGCGATCTGGTGATCGACGCGATGGTCCAGGACGCCCGCAACGGCACACCCGCGGCCTGGGGGCACGGCCCGTTCACCGGCATGACGCCGTTTGCTGCCGACGACAGCAAGGTCGGCGGCGCCGGCCAGAGCATCGCGATGGTCATGGGCCGCTACCAGATCGATTCGCGCTTCGAGATCTCGGGCGGTATCCGGCACAACCGCTGGAGCGGCGCTTACGCAGTGATCACCGTGCCGGGCGCCGCGGCACAGTGGAACAACATGTTCAACGTCGATTGGGAGACGCCAAAAAACGGCGTGGCCAATCCAGGCTATGCCGCCTCGTCGACCGACGGCTACGTCGGCCTGCGCTACCGCACCGGGCCGTGGGTTGCGCACACCGGCATCGGCTACCTGGGCAAGGCCAAGACCGCCAACCCCAGCAAACGCGGCAAGGACATGGCCGACAACTCGGCCCTGGTCAACACCCTGGGTCTGAACTACGAGTACGGCCAGGGCCTGCAAATCTACGGGCTGGCCGGCATGGTGCATTACAGCCGGTTGGGCCTTTCGCCCATTTCGATGCCGGGCAATTCGGCATTCACCAACGTCGATTCCCGGGTGTCCAAGGTGGGCAACTGGTTCGGCGCCGGGGTGGTCTATGTTTTCTGAGGCGAGCAGCATGAACAAGTCTGAATGGGTAGGTCGGCCGGGCGCCGCGCTGCGCGGTCTGCGGTCGGCGGCAGGGGCGCTGGTTGCGGCGGTCGTGGCCACGGCGGTGTTGGTGGCCTGTGGTGGTGGCGGCACGGTGCCGGTGACCAGCGTGGCGCTGAGGCCGCTGCCGGCGGTGTACAGCCAGGCCAAGGCGGTGAACTACTCGCCCTACCGCACGGTCGGGCCTGTTGCCGGCCAGCCGCCGCTCGCCGAGACCCTGGCGCCGGCATTCGAGCCCAATATCCTGCAAGACCTGAATTTGCTGGTCAAGGCCGGGTTCGGCCTGATACGGATGTTCGACGCGGGCAATGCCGCCGCCTCGACCTTGCGGGTCATCCGCAACAACAACCTGCCGATCAAGCTGCAGCTCGGGCTGTACATCCAGAGCGGCGACGACACCTTCAACCAGGCCGAAATCAGCCGCGGTGTGGCGCTGGCCAAGCAGTACAGCGACATCGTCGTGGCGGTCAGCGTGGGCAACGAGACGATGGTCAGCTGGTCGTTCAACCCCAGCACGCCCGCGGTCATTGGCCGCTACATCACGCAGGTGCGCAACCAGGTCAGCCAGCCGGTGACCACCGACGACAACTGGGCGTTCTGGGCCGCTGCGCCCAGTTCGGTCACCGATGTGGTCGACTTTGCCGCGCTGCACACCTACACCGAGTTGGACACCGTGTTTGCGCCCGACACCTGGGACTGGAAGCAGGTGGCGGTGGCGGCTGACAAGCGCGCCGCTGCGATGATGGATGCATCGATCGTGGCGGCCCAGAAGGACTACGACGCCGCGCGCAACTTTCTCGACAGCAAGAACCTGCAGGCCATGCCGATCATCATCGGCGAGACCGGTTGGAACGCGGTCGACGTGGGCAAGCTGGCCTACCGGGCCCACCCGGTGAACCAGAAGATGTACTACGACCGCTTGCAGGCCTGGGCCAAACTTGCCCGCGACACCGGCAAAGGCCCCAAGGCTGTCTTCTACTTCGAGGCGTTTGACGAGCCGTGGAAGCAGAGCGACGACAAATGGGGGCTGTTCAATGTCAGCCGCCAGGCGCGCTACGTGGTGCAGGCCCTGCAGCCCGCCAGCGCCAGCTGGGTCGTTGAGGCCGGCAGCTACAAGGACAGCGACGCGCTGTACTTCGTGCCGCCGGTGGTCAACACCCCGCTGACCGCCGCCCGCTACACGGTCTACGCCGACACCGTGACCTCGGGTGAGGTGCGTCCGCCCACGGCCGGCGCCCTGGCCTGGAACGCCTGGGACGGCACCACCGCGGTGGGCAAGTTTGTGACCGGCGTGGGGCCGGCAGGCGATATGGCGAACAACTTCGAGATCACGCCGACCCCGAAGGTGTGGGGCTGGGGCATGTTCTACGGGTCCGACACCAACGCGTCGGCCAACCTCAGCAACTATGCGGCCAGCGGGCACTTGCATGTCAGCATCAAGACCGCCTACCCGGGCAAGTTCGAACTGGGCGTGCGCACCAGCAACGCCGAGGGTGGATCGGTTGACGCCTACATCCTGATCGGCAGCGGCGACTACGGCCATGTCAACGACGACCAGTGGCACAGCCTGAAGATTCCCCTCAAGGACATCGTCAAGGGCAATGGGGGTGACCTGCGTTCCGTGATCGACCGCTTCGTCATCGCCGACCGTTTTGCCAGCACCGGCAAGACCAGCGGCACGACCGGCCTGCCCAGGATCAGTGTCGATGCCATTTACTTCACGCGGGACTGAGCCTGGGGGCGCCGCAGCCCTGCGTTGGGTATTGACAGCGCAGGGCAGCAGCGACCGGTTGACCGACCAGGCGCCGCTGCTGGCGGCAACAGACGACACCGGCTTTGGCGTCGATGCTGCCGGCCTGCCGTCGGTCTTTGTCGACACGCAGCGCCGGCTGCAGCAGATCGAGGGCTTTGGCGGCGCCTTCACCGAGGCCGCTGCCGTCACCTGGCAGGGCCTGGCCGCCACACAGCGTGACGCCCTGCTGCGGGCGTATTTCGACCCCGCCCACGGCCATGGCTACACGCTGTGCCGGGTGCACATGAACAGCTGCGACTTTGCGCTGGGCAACTATGCCCATGCCGACGTGCCGGGCGATGTCGCGTTGCAGCACTTCAACATCGACCGTGACCGCCAGGCGTTGCTGCCGTTCATCCAGGCGGCACTGGCGCTGGCCGGTCGGCCGGTGAAATTGCTGGTCTCACCCTGGAGCCCGCCGGCCTGGATGAAGGACAGCGGCCAGATGAACGGGGGAGGGCAGTTGCTGCCGTCCTGCGCCGCGGCGTGGGCCCAATGCTTTGTGCGCTTCATCCGGGCCTATCAGGCCGAGGGCGTGCCGGTGTGGGGCGTGTCGGTGCAAAACGAGCCCGAGGCCACCCAGCGCTGGGACTCCTGCCTGTACACCGCGCAGCAAGAACGCGACTTCGTGCGCGACCACCTCGGGCCGGCGCTGGCCGCTGCCGGCCTGGGCCAGATCAAGATCATCGTCTGGGACCACAACCGCGACCGCATGGTCGAGCGCGCCAGCGTGGTCTACCAGGACGACGAGGCCGCAAAGTATGTCTGGGGCACCGGCTTTCACTGGTATGGCGAGGACTGTTTCGAGAACGTGCAATTGCTGCACGACGCCTGGCCCGACAAGCACCTGCTGTTCACCGAAGGCTGCCAGGAGGGCGGGCCGCATCTGGGCAGTTGGGCACTGGGCGAGCGCTACGCGCGGTCCATGGTCAACGACCTGAACCGCTGGACGGCGGGCTGGATCGACTGGAACCTGGTGCTCGACGAGACCGGCGGCCCTAACCACGTGGGCAACCTGTGCAGTGCGCCGGTGATGGTGGACCGGGCAAAGGGTGGTTTGCTGTGGCAGAACTCGTATTTTTACATCGGCCACTTTGCCCGCTTTGTACAACCCGGCGCATGCCGGGTGTTGTGTGCCGCCACGCGCCAGGCGCTGGAGTGCACCGCCTTTGCCAACCCGGACGGCAGCAGTGCTACCGTGGTGATGAACCGCAGCGACGCCGCGCTGGATTTTGTGCTGCGCATCGACGGCCAGGCCTTTGTGGTGCAGTTGCCAGCCCGGTCCATTGCCAGCTTTCTGACCGCCCCTGCCGGACCAACGAGCGGCCAAGCCCGCCTTGAACTGATCACTTGACATGAAATCCCTACCGATGGACGAGCCTGGCATGGTTGGCGGTTTTGCCGACGAAGACGGCCAGACCTGGTACCGCATCGACGGTTACGACCGGCAGGCGCCGTTTTTCATGACCCTGGCCGGTGACAGCGACCTGTGGGCCTTTGTGTCCACCGCTGGATCACTGGCGGCTGGGCGGCGTGACCCGGAGGGCGCCTTCCTGCCCTACGAAACAGTGGACAAGATCCACCTGCGCTGGGAGCACACCGGCCCACGCACCTGGATCCGGCTGCCCACTGCCGACGGCGGTGCGACCGAACTGTGGCAACCGTTTGCGCCCCGGCTCGACGGCGGGGCCGGCGAGCGGTCGGTCTGGAAGAACCTGTCGGGCACCCGTATCCGTTTTCGCGAGCGCCACCCCTCGGGGCGGCTGGTGTTCCAGTACGAATGGTCCAGCGCGGCGGCTCTGGGCCTGGTGCGCAGCGCGCGGCTGAGCGCGCCGCTCGGGCCGGTGGCCGTGCAGGTGCTCGACGGGCTGCTCAACCTGGTACCGCCCGGTGTCAGCGTGGCGCATTCCACCACCATGAGCAACCTGACGGATGCCTACAAGTGGAACGAGAGCGCCGCCGGTGGCCGCCTGGCGCTCTACACCTTGTACGCCCAGATCTGGGACCGGGCCGAGCCCAAGGAGTCGTTCAGCGCATTGGCAGCCTGGCACGCCGGCCTGCCACCGGGCAGCCGCACGCTGTTGTCAGCACAGCAGGTGACAGCGTTCTGCCGCAGTGGCGAGGTCCACGCCGAAACGCTGACCCGCGGCCGGCGCGGCGCGTTTCTGGTCAATTTCGAGCTGGCGCTGGGCGCTGAAGGCGTGTGCTGGCAGACCGTTATCGACGGACCTTGCTCGCAGGTGCAGGCGTTCGAGCTGTCGCAGCGTCTGGCGGCTGGCGGCGGCACGCCTGCCGAGATTGCCGACGCGCTGGCGCAAAACGATGCCGGCCTGGATGAGTTGCTGGCCAAGGCCGACGCCTTCCAGACTTCGGCCGACGTGATGGCCTGCGCCTACCACCGGGCCAACGTGCTGTTCAACATCATGCGCGGCGGCGTGTTTGTCGACGGCACGCGATTCGATCGAGACGACCTGCTGGCCTTTGTGCAGCAGCGCAGCCGCGCTCTCGGCAGCGTGTTGGCCACGGCCGCCGCGGCCTGGCCGGCGCAGGTGGAGCGCAGCTTTGCGCTGGACGCCGCGCGCACCGCGGGTGGCAACCAGGCCGAGCGCCTGGTGCTGGAGTACCTGCCGCTGACCTTCAGCCGCCGCCACGGCGACCCCAGCCGGCCCTGGAACAAGTTTTCGATCCGGGTGCGCGACGCCGCCGGCCGGCGGGTTGTCAACTACCAGGGCAACTGGCGCGACATCTTCCAGAACTGGGAGGCGCTGGTGCCCAGCGAGCCGGCCTATGTGGGGTCGATGGTCACCGCCTTTCTGGGCGCGATGACGCCCGACGGCTACAACCCTTACCGCGTCAGCCGCGATGGCATCGACTGGGAAACCGTCGAGGCCGACAACCCCTGGAGTCAGATCGGCTACTGGGGCGACCACCAGGTGATCTACCTGCTGCGGCTGCTGGAAGCCGGCCAGGCGCATGACCCGGCGCTGCTGCCCGGCCTGTGGGACCGCGCGCTGTTCAGCTTTGCCGATGTGCCTTACCGGCTGCGGCCGCACGACGAGCAAACCGCCCAGCCGAAGTCGACGATCACCTTCGACGACGCAGCGCACGAACAGGCGCATGCACGCGCGCGCCGTCTGGGCGCCGATGGTTTGCTGGTCTGTGACGACGCCGGCCTGCCGCAGCTGGCGACGCTGGCCGAGAAGCTGGCGATCATCCTGCTGGCCAAGGCCGGCAGCCTGGTACCCGGCGGAGGCCTGTGGCTGCACACCCAGCGGCCGGAGTGGAACGACGCCAACAACGCGCTGGTGGGCAACGGCCTGTCGGTGGTGACGCTGGCCCACCTGCGGCGATTCCTCAACTTCCTGGTTGCACTGCCGGGCGCTGACCGGCCGTTCACCGTGTCGGCCGCCACACTGGCCGCCCTGCACGGCTTTGGCGCGCTGTTGCGCGCAACGCCGCTTGCGGTGGTGGACGATGCAAGCGGGCGGCGCGCCTTTCTGGACGACGCGGGGCACCTGCTCGACGTCTGGCGTGCCGCCGCCTACCGGGGTGCTGCCGGCCGCCAACTGGCCGAGGCACCGGCCGGCCTGCTGACCACGCTGGCCCACGACCTGCTGCCGCTGGTGGACGCCACCCTGGCCCGTTGCCGGCGCGCCGATGGCCTGTTCCACAGCTACAACCTGGTTGACCTGTCGGACGGGCGGGCTGAAGTGGCCCACCTTTACCCGATGCTCGAAGGCCAGGTGGCGCTGCTGGGCAGCGGCCTGCTCGGCCTGGGCGAGTCGGTGACGCTGCTCGATGCGCTGTTTGCCAGCCCGCTGTTCTGCCCGGTGCGGCAAAGCTTTCTGCTTTACCCGGACCGGCAACTGCCGGGCTTCCTGGCGCGCAACCGGCTGGATGCCGCAGCGCTGGCCTTGCCGGTGACACCCGTCATCCTGGCGGCCCACCGCACCGACCTGTTGCAACAACAAAGCGACGGCACCGTGCGATTTGCGCCGGCACTGGCCAACCGCGGTGATCTGGAAGCCGCCGGTGCAGACCTGGGCGCTGCATTGCAGCCGCTGGCTGACGCCTATGACCGGTTGCTCCAGCACCGCGCATTCACCGGCCGCTCGGGCACCATGTTCAGCTACGAGGGCCTGGGCTGCATCTACTGGCACATGGTGGCCAAGCTGCTGCTGGCAGTGCAGGAGCAGGTGTTTGCCGCGGCCGACCCGCAGTCACCCGACTTGCCGGCGCTGGTGGCCCACTACCGCCGCGTGCGCGACGGCCTGGGCTACCGCAAGTCAGCCGCGGCCTATGGCGCCTTTCCGGCCGACCCGTACAGCCACACGGCGGGCGAGGGCGGTGCCCAGCAACCCGGCATGACCGGGCAGGTGAAGGAGGAGATCCTGACCCGCTGGGGCGAACTGGGCCTGCGCATGAAAGCCGGCCGGGTGCACTTCAACCCCGTGCTGCTGGACGCTGCCGAGTTGCCCGAAGGCGGCGCGGCGCTGCAGTTCACCTGGGCCCGGCTGCCAATGGCCTACCGCCGCGGGCCCGTGACCCGTCTTCGCGTGCTGACCAACGCCGGCTGGCAGGATTGCCCGGACGGCAGTTTCGACCCGCGGGGTGTGCAGGCGGTCGAGGCCGAGGTGAACCTGCCTACCGGCTGACGCCTGGCTGCAGGCCAGCCCGCATCGCCATTAGCGCGGGGCTTGGTAGACCCGCACGTGCTCGATCGCCATGACCACCGGAAAGATGCGGTCATCGACTGTGCCGCCCAGGTCGCCGCCAATGGCGATGTTGAGCAGCAGGAATTGCGGCGCCGTGAACGGCCAGGCGGCGTTGCCGCTCCTGGGGTTGGCGTAACGGAAGTAGGTGGCGCCGTCGATGGCAAACTCGATGGCCTCGGCCGTCCAGGTCATCTGGTAGTTGTGGAACGCGGTGCAAGCATCGGCCACCTGGGCGCTGCCGCCGGTGCTGTTGCCGCCGCTGCCCGCCTGGGTGTGCACTGTGCCAAACACCCGGCTGGGGTTGCTGCCCACCTGCTCCATGATGTCGATTTCGCCATCCTGCGGCCAGCGCCCGCCGCTGCCCAGCGTCCAGATGGCGGGCCAGGTGCCCTGGCCACACGGCAGTTTGGCGCGGATCTCGAAAAAGCCGTAGGTCCAGTCGGCCTTGCCGCGGGTGATCAGCCGGGCCGAGGTGTAGCGCTGGCCACCCCAGTCGCTGGCACTGGCCAGGTTTTCGCGGCGGGCGGTGATCAGCAGCCTGCCGCCTTGCACCACCGCGTTTTCTGGGCGATTGCTGGCGTAGTACTGCAACTCGTTGTTGTACCAGCCCAGCCGGTTTCGGGCGGTGTCGTGCAGCCACTTGCTGGCATCGGGCAGGCCGTCGGTGTCGAACTCGTCGGACCACACCAGTGCATAGCCGGCGGGTACGCCGCCAGTGGCCGGGGGTGGGGTGGACGGGGCGGGTACGGCGGGCGCAATCGGGCTGGCAGGCAGCACGGATGCATCAACGCCGCCGCCACCGCCACCGCCGCCACAGGCCGCCAGCGTGAGCGACAGCACCAGCCACGCGGCCCACCCCACCCCACTTGCGGGCTTGCAGCGCCACGCGGCCATTGGCGTCATCGGGTCAGCCCGGCAGCAGCGCCAGCGCAGGCGCTGCCGGCCAGTCGGCCATGACCTGCTTGGGCTGCCGGTCCACGGTGTACAGGCCCCAATGCTTTTCGGGCTCCATCGGATCGGGTGAGCCTTTCCACGGCTCGTCGAAGGCCTCAAAGACAAAACACAGGATGCCGGCGTCACCGGTCCAGGCCATCAGGTCACGCAGGTAGATGGACTGCAGGTCTTCCGAGGTGTTGTGCGGTGGGATGCCGCGGCCGTTGGAGTGGGTGGCCCAGCCGGCCTCGGTGATGATCACCGGCGTGTCGGGGTAAAGCCGGGCCACGCTGTCGTAGTTGTCGCGGGTGTAAGCCAGCGCCTCGTGGATGTGCTTGTACTCCCACACCGGGTAGGTGTGCAGCGAGATGAAATCCAGCTCGGCCACCAGGTCGCGCAGCTTGTGCTGCCAGGGCACGTAGTTCTCGCAAAAGGTCACCGGCTGCCTGACCGCCGCCTTGACGCGCCGCACATGGTCGATCATGCGGTGCACCGGCACGAAGTGGTCGGTCCAGTCAACGGTGGCCTCGTTGCCCACCGCCACGCTGAACACGGTCTCCTCATAGCGCCGCGCCAACGCAATCAGCCGGCCGACTTCGGCCTCGTTTTCGGCCACGCTGGCTTCGAGCTGTGCTTCGGTGAAGGTGGCGCCCCAGGGGCAGCCGAAGTTGTTCATCTCGGCCCCGATGTAGGCGCCCAGCATGACCTGAAAATCCAGCCCGTCGCGCCGGATCACCTCCAGCACCCGCTCGGCGTGTGGGCTGCAGTCGTACAGGCGCAGCAAGCGCCAGTGCGGTTGCAGGATCAGCAGGTCTTCGCGGATTTGATCGGGCGACGGGTAGGTCTGGTCGCCCGGGTTCTGGCCGTGGCGGTAGCCCGAATAACAAATCGCACGGCCGGTGGGTAGCTTGAGCATGGGATCGGAGGGGGCAGAGAAATGAGGGCGCAATCAGCAGAACTTGGACTCGCCGTCCTTGTCCCACAAGCCCCAGTAGGCGCCAACGTCGCCTTCGGCGCCGACCTTCCAGGCTTCGTCGAACGCGGCGAAGTAAAAGACCTCGATGCTGTCTTGCTGCGCCCACCGCTGGGTGTCGATGAAGTAGCGCATCGCGCCCTCGACCGACGGCACCGCACCGTGGAAATTGCTGCCCTGGTCGGGCCAGCCGGTCTCGCTGATGATCACCCGCTTGCCGCCGGCCACCGCCAGTGTGCGGCGCACCATGCTCTGCATGTAGGCCAAGGCCTGCTCGCGCGGGCAGCCTTCCCAGAACGGGTAGCAGTTGGTCAGGATCACGTCGCAGGCCGCTGTGACGCGCGGGTGTTTCTCGAACAGGTAGTAGGCGTCCACATAGCCCACCGGCACGCCGGGCAGCGCCAGCTTGACCTGGTTGATGTAGCCCAGCAATTCATCCTCGGGCATGTCTTCGCGCAGCAGCACCTCGTTGCCGATGGCCACGATGTCGGCATGGCCGGCACGCGCCAGCGCAATCACACTGTCGATCTCACGCTGGTTGATGGCCCGGTCGGTGCCCAGCCAGGCGCCGACCAGGGTCTTGATGCCCAGCTCATGCGCAATGCGCGGCGTGTGCTGGTGGCCGTCGGTGCAGGAGAAGGTGCGGATCCAGCGGGTGTGCGGGCGGATCAGTTCCAGCCGGGTGCGGATCTGCACCTCGCTGACCTCGCTGCCGGGTGATTGGCCTTCGAGGTAGGGGCTGAAACACAGCCCGTGCACACCCGCCCGCAACACGTTGCGCAATTCTTCGGCCAGGGCGGCCTGCGCCTGCGGCGACAGGGGCAGCGGCTTGGCCAGTGGCGGTGCGCCGTCGCCCGTGCCACCACCATCGGCGCGACCGTCGGCGCGACCGTCGTCACGACCGTCGGCACCTCGGTCGGCGCCAGTTCGGGCCATCGCACCAGCGTGTCCGTTCGGGTCCGCCGGCCAAGCCGGATCCTGCGGGGCGGACGGCGCACGCGGCGGTTGCGCCATCGGCGGGTTGAGGGTCTGGGTCATCGCAGGTTCCTGGGAAGTGGGCCGCGGGCGCGCAGCCGGATCGTTGGGCAAGGCTTGCGCGGTGGTCGGCACCACCTCCAGCGTGGCCAGCATGCCGGCCGCGGCGGTGGGCGCTGCTGCCGCCAGCGGCACGGCCGCAGTGGGCGTGCGACGCGCGGCCAGGTCGGTGGCGATGGTGGCCACCGTGGTTTCGTCCAGCGCGTAGAACCACAGCGCGGCGATCGCGATCACCGCCCCCACCGTGGGGATGATGCTCATCATCATCATGATGCCGTCGATGGTGCGGGCACTTTGCGCCACGTTGGGCTGGTAGCCGTAGTAAGCCAGCAGCCAGCCGGTGCCGGCGCCGCCGATGGCCCAGCCGAACTTCTGCGCAAACGAGGCGGCCGAGAAGATCAGCCCGGTGGCGCGGCGGCCGTGTTTCCACTCAGAGTAGTCGGCGGTGTCGGCGTACATCGCCCACACCAGCGGCGCCGTCGGCGCGGCGCACAGGCTGATCAGCGCATGGGCGGCCCAGATCATCGGCAGGTTGTCGGCCGGCACGAAGTAAAAGCCCGCGGTCAGCACCGCCGTCAGCGCCATCGACGCCATGTAGAAATTGCGCTTGCCGAAGCGCTTGGACAAGGGCGAGGTCGCGATCACGCCCAGGATGAAGGCCACCGCGCCGGTGGTCATCACCGGGCCGAACCAGTCCTTGCCACCCGGCACGACGTTTTCGAAGTAGTAGATGCTGACCGTGCCGCGGATGTTGGCGTAGGTGAGCGCGGCGATGCCCACCACGCACAGCACCACCCAGGGCTTGTTGGCGAACAGGTCCTTGATGTCGGCCTTCAGCGTGGTTTTCTGGCCGGGTTCGGGCTGCACCCGCTCGGTGGTCATGGCGAAGGTGAGGAAGTACAGCGCCACCGCCACAGCCGAGTAGATGGCCATCGTCATCTGCCAGCCCTTGGCCGAATTGGCATCACCGCCGCCAAAGTGTTGCACCATCGGTATGGCGGTGTTGACGATGATGAACACCGGCAGCAGCGCCATCACGAAGCGGTAGGCGCTGGCGCTGGTGCGCTGCTCGGAGCTGGGCGTCAGCACCCCCAGCAGGGCCGAGTAGGGAATGTTGATCGCCGAGTACGCCACCATCATCAGGCTCAGCGTGACATAGGCGTACACCACCCGCGCGCTGCCGTCGTAGGCGGGCACGGTGAAGGTGGCCACCGCCGTCAACGCCATCGGCACCGCCATCCACACCAGGTAGGGCCGAAAGTGGCCCCAGCGGGTGTGCGTGCGGTCGGCCAGGGCGCCGATGATCGGGTCGATGAAGGCATCGCCCAGTCGGGTGACCAGCAGCATCGTACCCATCGTGGCCGCGCCCAGCAGGAACACGTCGGTGTAGTACTTGGCGATGAAGATCGAGAACATCTGCCAGAACAGGTTCGACGCCAGATCGCCAAAACCGTAGCCGACCTTCTCGGTGACGGTGAGCGGTGGGGTGCTGGCCTGGCTCATGCCGGATCGTCCTGCTTGTTGCGTTTTTTCTGCCAGGGCAGTTGGCCTTTGCCACGGGCGGGTGCCTCGGCGTAGCCGCCGACCCGCTCATAGACCCGCACATAGTCCACCACCAATTCGGCCGGAAAGGCGGTGTCGGCATTGGGCACGCCGGGGAAGTTGCCGCCCACCGCCACGTTCATCACCAGGTAGAAGGGCTGGTCGAACGGTGCAGGCCAGGGGTTGATGTCGGCCTTGCTGCGGGCCTCGACACCGGCGCCGTTGTCGGTCAGGCTGCAACTCCACCAGAAGGTCTGGGTGGCGGTAAGCACGCCGTCAACCCGCCAGCGGATCTCGCCCGGCTCCCATTCCACCGAGTAGACATGCCAGTCGGCCACGCTGCTGCCGCCCGGCAGCGCGTGGACATGCGTGACCAGCGTGCGGTTCGGGTAGCCCGATCCGAAGTGGATGCTGCTCAGCACCTGGTGCGGTTTTTCACCGACGATTTCCATCACGTCGATCTCGCCCGACGCAGCCCAGCCACCGTAGCGGTCGTCTTGCGGCAGCAGCCACAGCGCGGGCCACAAGCCTTTGCCCCAGGGCACCTTGGCGCGAAAGTCGAAACGGCCGTAACGCTGGGCGAACAGCGGCGTGCCGTCCCGCTTGCGGGTCTTGAGCCGGGCCGAGGTGTAACCGCAGCCGTGCAGCGACTCTTTGACCGCCCGGATCGTCAGCAGGCTGTCCTTGACCGACACATTGGCGGGATCGCGGGTGTAGTACTGCAGCTCCTCGTTGCCCCAGCCGGCAATCCATTGGTGGGTCTTGTAGTCGAAAAAGCCGTTGCCGAGGTCGAAATCCCACTTGGCCGGATCGACCCGGTCGCCTTCGAACTCGTCGGACCAGACCAGTGCCCAGTCGGCGGAGCCGGGCGCCGTGGCAACCGGCAAGGTGGCGCTGCCGGGTGCGGTCGCGCTCGCGTCGGGCTGGGCCTTTGTGATGCGTTTGCTCATGCCGCGGCCCGGCCGTCAGCATCGAAGGTCAGTGCCCAGGCGGCATCGGGCGCCAAGCCGACCTGCAAGCCGGCTTCGCAGCGGCTGTGTTCGGTACCGACCTTGGCGTTGAGCAGATCGGCCACACCGTCCACCTTGAGGTGCAGGATCGAGCTGTCGCCCAGGTGTTCAGCCAGCACCACGCTGGCGGGTATGCCCTGGCCACCTTGAACGATGTGCAGGTGCTCGGGCCGCAGGCCGGCACTTTGCACCGTGGAGCCTGCGGCCCCGGCCAGGGCGGCCCACAAGGCCTGGTGCGGTGCGGCTGCGCCGGCAGGCGCGGGACGGGCGATCAGGTTGATGCGGGGCGCGCCCAGAAACCCGGCGACAAAGGTATTGGCCGGACGGTTGTACAGGTCCATCGGCGCACCCAGCTGCTCGACCCGGCCCTGGTTGAACACCGCGATCCGGTCGCCCAGCGTCATCGCCTCGACCTGGTCGTGGGTGACGTAGACCATCGTCGTGCCCAACTCCTTGTGCAGCCGGCTCAACTCGATCCGCATGTTCACGCGGAGTGCGGCGTCCAGGTTGGACAGCGGCTCGTCGAACAGGAACACCTTGGGCTTGCGCACGATGGCGCGGCCGATGGCCACGCGCTGGCGCTGGCCACCCGACAGCGCCTTGGGATAGCGCCCCAGCAACTCGGTGATGCGCAACACCTCGGCGGTGCGGTTGACCTGGTCGTCGCGCTGCGCCCGCGCCACGCCGGCCATCTTGAGCGAAAAGCCCATGTTCTCGGCCACCGTCATGTGCGGGTACAGCGCATAGCTCTGGAACACCATCGCCGCACCCCGGTCTGCGGGGCGCAGGTCATTGGCGCGCACACCGTCGATCAGCAGCTCGCCGGCGCTGATGCTCTCCAGCCCGGCGATCATGCGCAGCGTGGTCGACTTGCCGCAGCCCGATGGCCCGACAAAAACCAGGAACTCACCGTCCTGCACCTCCAGGTCTATGCCCTTGATGACCTCCACATTGCCATACCGTTTTTGGATGCCCTTGAGCGATACCTGACCCATCTCAAGCTCCGGTCGTGGCCACGGCGGACTGCCCGTGCGTGGCCCGTTGGTGTTGCAGAAAGTCCCGGTACCACAGCGCGCTGTCCTTGGGCGTGCGGATTTGGGTGGCGTAGTCCACATGCACGATGCCAAAGCGCTTGTCGTAGCCCGAGGCCCACTCGAAGTTGTCGAGCAGGCTCCAGACCATGTAGCCGCCCATGCGCACGCCCTCGCGCATTGCCGCGGCCACGGCACCGATGTGCTCGGCGATGTAGCGGGTGCGGTCGGCGTCGTGCACCCGGCCGTTGACCAGGCTGTCCTTGAACGCGCCGCCGTTTTCAGTCACGTACAGCGGCGGCACCGGGTAGTCGCGGTGCAGGCGCAACAGCAGGTCGGTCAGGCCTTCGGGGTAGACCTCCCAGCCCATGTCGGTGATTTCATGCCCGCCCAGGCGCACATCCCACGGACCTGTGGCACTGACGACGGCACGCGAGTAGTAGTTGACGCCAAGAAAGTCCAGCGGCGTGCTGATCGCCTGCAAGTCTCCCGGCTCGGTGCGCGGTGCGTCCCGGCCCAGGTGGGCCAGCACGTCGGCCGGGTACTCGGCGCGGAACAGCGGGTCCATGTACCAGCGCAGCAGGCGGCCGTCCTCCAGCCAAGCGGCGGCATGGTCTGCGGGCGCACTGCTGGCCGGTTGCACCGGCGACAGGTTCAGCACCAGTCCCAGGTCTGCTGCGCAGCCTTGGGCCCGCATCGCCTGCAGCGCCAGACCATGGCTGAGCAGCAGGTGGTGGGCGGCTTGCATGGCCACGCCACGGTCCTTGATGCCGGGAGCGAAGACGCCGGTCTCGTGGCCGAGTGTGGCCATCACCCAGGGTTCGTTGTGGGTGGTGATGGCCGCCACCCGGGCGCCCAGGCGCGCGGCAATGCCTTGGGCGTATTCGACAAAGCGGTGCACCGTGTCGCGGTGGGCCCAGCCGCCCCGGGCCTGCAACTCGTCGGGCAGGTCCCAGTGGTTGAGCGTCAGGTAGGGCGCGATGTTGCGCTCTATCAGGCCATCGACCAGACGTTCGTAGAAGTCCAGGCCTTTTTCGTTCCAGGCGCCCGAGCCGCCCGGGCGCACCCGCGGCCACGACACCGAAAAGCGGTAGGCGTCCACGCCCAGGTCGGCCACCAGGTCCAGGTCTTCAGCCCAGCGCTGGTAGTGCTGGCAGGCGACATCCCCGTTGCTGTGGTCAGCGATCGCGCCGGGTTGGCGGCAGAAGCGGTCCCAGATCGACGGCCCCTTGCCATCCTGCGCTGAGGCACCTTCGATCTGGAAGGCGCTGGTCGCCACACCCCAGACAAAGTCCTTCGGGAATTGCTTGGCCAGGTCGGCTGGGCGCAGGAGGTTCATGGGTTCGCTGGAGTCAAGGCTTGGTGTGGTGGATTGGCGCGCGGCGTACCGGTGGCGTTGCAGTGCTTCACTTCACTTCACTTCACCGCGCCGGCAGTCAGGCCCGAGATCAATTGCTTGGACGACACGATGAACAACAACACCAGCGGCAGCGTGGCAATGGCCGCCCCCGTCATCAATGCGCCCCATTCGGTGTTGACCGGGCTCTGCAGGCTGCGCAGCGCCAGCGGCAGGGTGTACATGTCGGGCGAGCGCATCACGATCAGCGGTCCGATGAAGTTGTTCCAGCTGGCGATGAAGGTGATCAACCCGAGCGTGCCCAGCGCGGGCTTGAGCAGCGGCAGCACGATGCGCCAGTAGATGCCGAGCTCGCTGCAGCCGTCCATGCGCGCGGCTTCGACCAGGTCCTTGGGGATGGACGAGCTGACAAACTGGCGCATCAGGAAAATGCCAAACGCGCTGGCCGCACCGGGGATGTAGAGCGCCCGCGGTTGGTCGATCCAGCCCAGCAGGTCCATGATCATGAAGGTGGGGATCATGTTCATGAAGGACGGCAGCAACATGGTGCCCATCACCAGCCCGAACAGCGCGTTTTTGTACTTGAAGTCGAACAGCGCAAAGGCATAGCCGCCCATCGAGCAAAACAGCAGCGTGAGCACGGTCGACAGCACGGCCACGTACAGGCTCCAGCCGAGGTTGCGCCAGAACGGCATGCGCTCGGTCAGGATCTTCAGGTTGTTGAAAAAGTCGTCGCCAAAGAACATCGGCGGCGGCAGGCTGAAGATCTCGGTGCGCGAGTGCGTGGCAAACACGAACATGAAGTAGAACGGCGCCAACATGATCAGCGCGCCGATGCCCACCACCGCGTAGGCGGCCCAAGGCGCGAGTCGGTCGGATTTCATCGGTGCGGTGTCCGGTGCAGGGGGCGGTGCAGGGGCGCGACTTGGGGGCAGGCCGGACGCATCAGGCACCGCTCGCGTTGGGCCGGAAAGCCCGGTTGGTCAACCAGGTCAAGGCCGCCACCAGGATGAACAGCAGCCACGACATCGCGCTGGCCGCGCCGAAGTCGTTGAAATCGAAGGCCATGCGGTAGAGGTAGATGGCGGTGGTCATGCCCGATTGGTCCGAGCCGCCACGCCCGCCCGTCAGGATGAAAGGCTCTTCGAACAGCTGCAAGCCGCCGATCACGCTGAGCGTGACGCCAAAAAAGATCATCGGCTTCAGGCTCGGCAGCGTGATGAAGAAGAACTGCTGCAGCCGGCCGGCGCCGTCCATGGTCGCGGCTTCGTAGATGTCCTTGGGGATCGTCTGCAGCGCAGCCAGGTACAGCACCACGTTGAAGCCGACGTAGCGCCAGAACACGATCACCGCCACTGCCGGCTTGATGTGGTCGGGGTCGCCCAGCCAGTCGATGGCGTTCGCTGGCACCAGCCAGCCCAGCACCGGCACGTGAGCGATCGCCTGAAGGCCGACGTTGATCAGGCCGAAGTCGGTGGAAAACAGCGACGAAAACAGGATCGCGATGGCCACGGTGGACGTGATGTAGGGCATGAAGTACGCCCCCACCACGCCATTGCGCAGTTGCTTGAACGAGGCGTGGATGAAACACGCCAGCGGGATCGCCACCAGGTGCTGCGGCACGCCCGAGGCCAGCGCCAGCCAGGCGGTGTTCTTCAGCGACTTCCAGAACCATTCGTCCTGCAACGCAAACAGGTAGTTGTCCAGCCCGACAAACTGCATCGCGCCCAACCCGCTGGTCGGCTCCCAGGACTGGAAGGCGAGGTAGAGCGAAAACACCAGCGGGAACACGCCGAACACGGCAAACAGCACCACGAAGGGGCTGAGGAAGACATAGGGCGCCCAGGTCGGGGACAGGCGCATGAATTTGGGCAGCAAGATCGTGGGCTCCTTCAGCGCTTGGCCCGCTGCTGCAGCAGGCGCTGCGCATCGGCCAGGGCGGTGCCGATGTCCTTGCCGCGGTCCAGCACTTTGTCCAACTCGGTGTCGATGACCTCGGACGCAAAAGCATCCTGCTTGTGCACGTCCACGGCATGGATACGCCGGGCTGACGTGCGCCAGCCTGTCCGCGCGGCCTGGCCGCCCAGGAAGGCGATCGGCTGCTCGAAAAACGGGTCGTCGTAGGCTTCCAGCAAGGCCGGAAAGGCGTCTTGCGCCTTGAAAGCGCTGAGTTGCAACCCGCGGTCGAGTGTCAGCATCTGGATGAACTCCCACGCCAGCAGCTTGTTGGCCGTCGGCGCGCCGCGGGCAATGGCAAAGAAGGTGCCGCCGTAGGCCGCAAAAGCGCCCTCGGGCAGGGGTGCGGCGCGCCACAGGCCCTTGGTGCCGGGTGCCAGCCAGTTGTTCAGGTGGCCAGCCAGCCAGGCACCGGTCAGCTGGGTGGCGATGGTGCCGCGCTTGAAGCCTTCGGACCATTCGTTCGACCAGGCGCCGACCTTGGCGTCCAGCTTTTGCTGGCGCACCTGGCGCGCCAGCTCAAACGCCCGCACAAAGCGTGGCGAGGTCACCAGCACGCGGGACTGGCTGTCGAAGTACAGGCCCTCGCCGGGCTGTATGCCGGTGCGGATCACGATGTCCTTCATGTCGCGCGCATGGGCCAACAGGTAGGCGCCGGTACCGGCCTTGATGCGGGCGCCGGCCGCCACATAGCTGTCCCAGGACAGGGTCAGCTCGGCCTCGCTGACACCGGCCTTGGCCAGAATGTCCTGGCGGTAGAGCAGGGTGCCTGGGCCGATGTCGGTGGGCGCTGCCACCACCCGGCCGCTGCGGCTGGTGGCCTGGGCATAGGCATAAGGCACAAAGCGGGACCGGAACTGGCCAATGTTGTACGGCGGCTGGGCCAGGTCGTCCAGCCCGCCGCCCTGGGCGAAGCGCCCGACGTAGCCCACCTCCAGCGCCATCACGTCGGGCAGGTAAAACGAGGTCGACAGCGCGGTGGTCATCGCGGTGTGGTGGTCGCTGAACTGGCGGCTGACGACCTTGATGTCGACGTTGGGGTGGCTTTGCTTCCATTTGGGGATGGCGGCCCGCACGATCTCGTCAACCGCAGGAAAAGCAGCGATGGTCAGGGTTTGTTGGGCCTGCGCGCCAGCCGCGGCCAGCAGCATCGCCAACGCCGCCTTCGCCGCGCCAGCCTGTACCCATCCCCTGCCTGTTGTGCCTGCCCTCATCCGTGTCTCCGGGTCCCTCTGCGCCCCGGTCCATCGTCACCCCGGTGGGTAAACGGCCGATCCGAAGCGCCAGACTTCGGGGTTTGAAAGCGCTTTCAAACTATAGGTGGCACGGGTTGCGCGTGTCAATCGAGGGAAAGTGCGGGGTAGTGGGCCGGACCACGTCCAGCCGCACGGCCGGGGCGGCCGACTGCAGCGCCGTCAGCCGCGCAGGCGACGGCTCGATTCGCGGGCGATAAGGCGGGGCGCCGGCATCTCGACCGATGGGGTCTTGCCGGCCAGCAACTGCAGCATCGCCGAGGCCACCAGGCGGCCCAGTTCATAGGCGGGCTGGTGCACCGTGCTGAGCGGCGGAATGGCATAGACCGAGGTGGGCAGGTCATCGAAGCCCACCAGCGAGACGTCCTCCGGCACCCGCAACGAGCGCCGCTGCAGGCCCAGCGCAGCGCCAAAGGCCATCTGGTCGTTGGCCGAAAAGATCGCGGTGAAACGCTGCTGGCGCTCCAGCAGCCGGTCTACCGCCAGCAGGCCGCTGACCTCGTGGTACTCGCCGGGCACCACCAAGTCGGGGTCGAAGGGGATGCCCGCGGCCTCCAGTGCAGCGCGGTAGCCGCGCAAGCGCTCGTTGGCGTCAGGGTGGTCATGGTCACCGGCGATGAAGGCAATGCGCTGGTGCCCCAACTCGATCAGGTGGCGGGTGGCCAGGCGGCCGCCCTCGAAGTTGTCGAAATTGAGCGAAAACAGACCCGGTGCGTCAAGCGTGCGGCCGGTCACCACCACCGGCATCTTCTGGGCGCAGGCGATCAGCGCATCGTCGGTCAAGCGGCCGGTCAGCACCACGATGCCGTCAACCCGTCGCGAGCGCAGCACCTCGATGCAGCGCGCCTCGGACACCGCGTTCCAGTGGCCGCTGACAAACAGCGGGCTGTAGCCCGCGGGGTCGAGCTCGTCCTCGATGCCCCGCAGCGCCGCGCCATAAAACGGGCTGTCGATGGCCTGCGTGACCACGCCGACGCTGAGTGTGCGGCCGCCGGCCAGGCCGCGTGCCATCGGATTGGGCACAAAACCCAGCTTGGCGATGGCGTCGTCCACGGCCTGTTTCTTGGCGCCGCTGACCACGGCGGTGCCGTTGAGGATGCGTGACACCGTGCTGGGCGAAACGCCCGCCTCCTGGGCGACCCGCTCGATCGTCATCGCGCCATCGTCTGCGGTTGCCGCAGATTTGGCCCTGATGTGAGGCGGGGTGTTGCGGGTCATTGGCGGCTCAGAGGTGCGGATTGGGCAGTGTACTGGCGACCGGTCAGGGCTTTGAAAGCGCATGCATTGTTCCGGGCCACCGCCTGACGGCGCTTTTGGCGCCGCTGCGCTGTTGCGCCGGTCAGCGGCCGCGCAAAAACAAGCTGTCCAGCGCCTTGACCGTGACCTGGCGCCAGGTCGGCCGGCCGTGGTTGCACTGGTCGGCGCGGTCGGTGCGCTCCATGTCGCGCAGCAGGGCGTTCATCTCCGGCAGGGTCAGCAGGCGGTTGGCACGCACCGCGCCGTGGCAGGCCATGGTGGCCAGCAGTTCGTCGCGCGCACGCTGCACCACCCGGGTGGCGTCCACGTCACCCAGGTCGGCCAGCACGGCGCGGGCCAGCGCCACCGGGTCGGCGCCGGGCAGCGCAGCGGGCATGGCGCGTACCGCCAGAACGCCGGGCGACAGTGGGGCCACATCCAGGCCGAGTGCGACCAGTGCGTCGGCCTGGGATTCGGCGGTGGCGACTTCGGTGGGCGTGGCGGCAAAGGTCGCCGGGATCAGCAGCGGCTGCGACGCCATGGCTGCCGCGCTGCCGTCGGGGCGCAGCGTGGCCTGGGCGGCCTGGGCTGACTTGAGGCGCTCGTAGACGATGCGCTCATGCGCTGCATGCATGTCCACCACCACCAGGCCTTGGGCGTTTTCGGCCAGGATGTAGGCGCCGGCCAATTGCGCCAGGGCTCGGCCCAGCGGCCAGGCGGCGGACGCATCGGGGTTGGCGGCCAGGGCGGTCGGGTGGCCGGTCGCCTGCCCAGCGGCCGTCCCGGCGGGTTGCAAGGCGTCGCGGTGGGCATCCGCCGCGCTGTCGGTCAACATTTCAGCGGTCGAAGCCGCGGTGGACAGGGGGTGCATACCCGGCCCGTCGGCCACCGGCGCAGCCGACCAGCGGGGCGCCGGCTCTTGCGCGTACAGCACCGCCAGATCCTGCAGGCCCAGCACGGTCTGGCCGCCGTGCCCGATGGGCGCCCAGCCTGTGGGGCCGCCAGCCGGTCGCGCCGGGCTGCTGCCGCCGCCCTGGCCAAAGTGTGCCGATGCCGGGTCTTCACCCGGTCCGAACGGGTCCGCCGGGTGGTGTTGCGCACCGGCCGGCGCCGCGCCAGCCGCGGGCGCCCTGGACACGGCCAACGCCGCTTCTACCGCGTGCCGCACGGCCTGGTGAACCTCGCGGCCGTCACGAAACCGCACCTCTATCTTGGTTGGGTGCACGTTGACATCGACCCGCGCCGGGTCGATCTCGATGAACAGCACCCAGCTGGGCTGGCGGTTGCCGTGCAGCACGTCCTCGTAGGCCGAGCGTGCGCCGTGGCCGATCAGCCGGTCGCGCACGTAGCGGCCGTTGACATAGGCGTACTGCTGGTCGGCGCGGGCGCGGGCGGCGTCGGGCAGGCCGATGCGGCCCCAGACCTTCACGGCTGCGCCCCTGCCGCCGGCCCCGCCGGACAGTTGCAGGTCGGGCGCCACCGGCGCCGCCAGGTCGCGGCTTTGCGCGATAAAGCCCGGCCCCAGCACGTCGGCCAGGCGTTGTGCGGTGTCGGCGCTGCGCCATTGCTCTACCAGCCGACCCTCGTGCCAGACGGCAAAGCCGACGTCCGGCCGTGCCAGCGCGTGGCGCCGCACAGCCTCCAGGCAGTGCGCCAGCTCGGTGGCGTCGGTCTTCAAGAACTTGCGCCGCGCCGGGGTGGAAAAAAACAGCTCGCGCACCTCGACGCTGGTGCCCTGCGCCCGCGCTGCGGCCTGCAGCTCGCCGGTACGGGCGTCCAGCCGGGACGCAAACCCGGCGCCGTCGGTGCGGCTGGTGATGCTGAGATCGGCAATCGAGGCAATCGCCGCCAGCGCCTCGCCCCTAAAGCCCATCGTCGCCACCGACTCCAGGTCCTGCAGGTTGCCGATCTTGCTGGTGGCATGGCGCTGCAAGGCCAGTGTCAGCTGCCCGGGCGGGATGCCGCAGCCGTCGTCCTCGACGCTGATGCTGCGCACGCCGCCGGCCAGCAAACGCACGGTGATCTGGCTCGCGCCGGCGTCCAGCGCGTTGTCCACCAGCTCACGCACCACCGACGCGGGGCGTTCCACCACCTCGCCGGCCGCAATCTGGCTGACCAGTTCGTCGGGCAGGGCGCGGATGGCGCGGCCGGTCTGGCGGGGCAGGGTGGGCATCATCGGATCAATTATCGGGGGGGCGGGATTGGCGGCGATCCGCCGCCGTGTCATCGGGCGCGGCACAGGGCCACGGGATAATGCCTCGCCATGGATACCTTGCTGCTGCTCGTTGACTTCATCCTGCACATCGACCGCCACCTGCGCGAGTTTGTCGATGCCTACGGCGGCTGGGTTTACGCGTTGCTGTTCCTGATCATTTTTGTCGAGACCGGGCTGGTGGTGATGCCGTTCCTGCCGGGCGACTCGCTGCTGTTCGTGGTGGGCGCGTTGGCCGGCACCGGGGTGATGAACTACCCGGCAGTGATGGCGCTGATGCTGGTTGCCGCAGTGGCGGGCAACCAGACCAATTACGCGATCGGCCGTGCGCTGGGGCCCAAGGTGTTTGGCTGGGAGCAGTCGCGCTGGTTCAACAAAAAGGCGTTTGAGCAGGCCCATGCGTTCTACGAGAAGTACGGCGGCATCACCATCGTGGCCGCCCGCTTCATGCCGTTCTTGCGCACCTTTGCGCCGTTTGTGGCCGGCGTGGCGCAGATGAACCGGCGCAAGTTCACGTTTTATGACGTCACCGGCGGTGCGCTGTGGGTGGGCAGCATCACCACGGCGGGCTACCTGTTTGGCAATATCCCGTGGGTGGCCGCGAACCTGAGCAAGATCATCTGGGCCATGATCCTGATCCCTGGGCTGTTGATTCTGTTCGGCGCCTGGCGATCGCGCCGCGCCGGGCGCACCACGCCGGCCTGAGCACCCGGGCCGGCCGGCGGCCTACAGGCTGCGCTGGCGCGCCAACGGCGGGTTGCGCGCAAAGTAGCGCCGGATGCCGG
>JBKJKU010000205.1:0-5747 GCA_046597355.1 Aquabacterium sp. | reverse complement strand
TGGCAAGGCAAGGACTGGACGCCTGAAATCGCCAAGCAGACCGGCGCCAAGGCAGCGCACCCGAACTCACGCTTTACCGTGGCTGCCACCAACAACCCGGCGCTGGATGCGGACTGGGACAACGCCGAGGGCGTGGCGATCGACGCCTTCATGTTCGGTGGCCGCCGCTCGACCACCGTGCCGCTGGTGACCGAGGCCCGCAACTGGGCCGAGGGCGTGTACATGGCCGCGACGATGGGCTCGGAGACCACCGCCGCTGCGGCTGGCGCGGTCGGGCAGGTGCGGCGCGATCCGTTTGCGATGCTGCCCTTCATGGGCTACCACATGGGTGACCACTTTGCGCACTGGCTGGCGCTGGGCGCCAAGCTGGCCGCCGGTGGCACCGCACTGCCCAAGATCTACTGCGTCAACTGGTTCCGCAAGGGCGACGACGGCAAGTTTGTCTGGCCCGGCTACGGCGACAACATGCGGGTGCTGAAGTGGATGCTGGAGCGGGTTGAAGGCAGCGGCGGCGGCGAAGAAAACGTGTTTGGCGTCAGCCCGCGCTTTGAGGACCTGAACTGGACCGGGCTGGACTTCACACGGGCCCAGTACCAGTCGGTGATCTCGATCGACAAGGCAGCCTGGCTGACCGAGTTGGGCCTGCACGGTGAGTTGTTCAAGCAACTCGCTGCGCGCTTGCCGGCGCAGTTGCTGGCGACCAAGGCCAAGATCGAGCAGGCGCTGGCGGCCTGACGCCCTGATCCGCGCCCGGCGGACGCATGCGGCTGCAGCTGTTTTCAGACCTCCACCTCGAAACCGAGACCTTCGACCCCCAGCCCGCGCCGGGTGCCGAGGTGCTGGTGCTGGCCGGCGACATCGACGCCAACTGGACGGCGTTGGACCGTTTCGCCGGCTGGCCGTGCCCGGTGATCTCGGTGGCCGGCAACCACGAGTTCGACGGCCGCGATCTGCACAGCGCCTGGCCGCTGCTGCGTGAGCGCTGCGAGCGGTTCGGCATCCGGTTGCTGGAGCGTCAAAGCCTGGTGCTGACCAGCGCTGCCGGCCAGCGGGTACGCTTTGTCGGCACGGTGCGCTGGTCGGACTTTGAGTTGTTCGGCCCGGCCGGCCGCGACCGGGCGATGCGGGCAGCGGGCTACTTTCTCAAGCTGATGGCGGCCAAACGCGGCGCTGAGCCGATCACGCCCGAGCTGATGCGCGACGAGTCGCTGGCCTGCCGCGACTGGCTGGCCACCGAATTGCGGCGCGCCAATCCAGGGCCGGCAGTGACCGACGGCTGGCACCACACCGTGGCCATCACCCACTTTGGACCCAGCCTGCGCAGCGTGGACCCGCGTTTTGGCCACCAGCCCGGCAGCGCCAGCTTTTGCAATGCCGACGACGACCTGATCCCGCTGGCTGACCTGTGGCTGCACGGCCACCTGCACTGCCGACACGACTACAGCGTGGCGCGGCCGGGCATGGCGCCCACCCGCGTGGTGTCGCAAGCGCGCGGCCTTCTGCGCAAGGGCGAGTGCGAGGGCTACCAGCCTTTCAAGTTGATCGACCTGCCCGTGATGCCCGAACTGCCCGTGCTGCCCGAACTGCCCGTGCTGCCCGTGCTGCCTGACCGGCTGCCCGACCGGCTGCCTCGACCCGGGCGGGCCTGACCGCCGGTTGGCTTGACTTGCGACAAGACCGGCGCTGCACCGGGTGCGACACTGGTCCGTCGGTACCCACAACAGGAGCTACAGCCATGAAGATTTTGGTCCCCGTGGACGGCAGCCCGTTCACCAAGCGCATGCTGGCCTACCTGGCCGCCCATGACGAATGGCTGGGCGGCCTGCACCAATACACCCTGCTGCATGTGGCGCCGGCCGTGCCGCCACGGGCCGCCGCTGTGCTGGACAAGGCGGTGCTGCAGGCCCACTACGCCGAGGAAAGCGACAAGGTGTTCAAGCCGCTGCGCAGCTTTTTTGCCAAGCAGAAGATCGCGGCTGACTTTGTCGCCAAAGTCGGGCCGGCGGCCGACACCATCGCCAGCCTGGCCGAGAAGGGCAAGTTCGACCTGGTGATGATGGGCTCGCACGGTCACGGCGTGCTGGGCAGCTTGGTGATGGGGTCGGTGGTGACCCGGGTGCTGGCAGGTTGCCGGACGCCGCTCTTGATCGTGCGCTGACGGCCGGCAGGCCGGCCGCGCTCAGGGCCGCGCTGCCAGCCCGTTGAAGCAGGTGCCCATGACCCAGTCGACGATCTGCGCGTCGCTGTAGCGGCCACCGGCTTTGAGGAACCCCAGCACCGGGTCGCAGGCACGGGCGTAGACCGTGAACAGCACCGCCTCTGGCGGCAGGCGGGTATCGATGTCGCCATCGGCCTGTGCTTGCACGATCCAGGCGCCCAGGTCGTCGCTGAGCGTCATCAACCGGTCCATGTAGCCGCGGTGCGCGATCAGCGCATTGCGCAGGGCCGAGTTTTCGGCCGGCAGCGTGGGCATGGCGCCGGCCAACTGGGTTTGCAGCGTCCAGCGGGTGATGGCCTGCAGCCGGTCCATTGCGCTGGCGCCCACCACGGCTTGCTGTGCCTGAACCTGTTCCAGTGCCAGGCCGAGTGCCTGCACCATGGCCGCAGCGGCCAGCGCCTCCTTGGAGGCGAAATGCTTGTACAGGCTGGCCTTGGCGATGCCCACGTCCGCCGCCACCTCGTCGACCGTCATCTGGTCGAAGCCTTTTTCGGCCAGCAGCCGCATCACGGTACTGACGATTGCCTCCTCGCGGGCGGCAAGCACTTTTTGGCGGAAACTGAGTCGGGTCACCCTTGCATTGTAGGCGGCACGTGCAGATTCAGACCCAACAGGTCAGTGCGTGACTTGATGGTGCGATGCGGGCTTTCACGGCCTGGCCGCCCACGCCGGGTTGCGGGCCGGTGGTGGGTGTGCGTTCAGCCGCGCAGCGGGCGGGTGGCGCGTGGGTTCAGCCAGCGCGGCAACCAGCGAGGCAGCCAGCGAACACCGCGCCGTGCCGGGCTGTCCAGCCGTGGCGGCGCGGGGGTGCGGTCACATTCGGCCAGCCACTGCTCCATGCCAAAGGCAGTGCCCATGTCAGCCGGCTCTTGCGCGCGGCTGGCGCGCGGGCGGGTCTGCGAGAAGCGGGCAAACAGGGCGGGCATGGCTTTGAGCAGCATGGCGGACTTTCGGCGTTGTGCGGTGCGCGGCACGGGTGCAGGAGATCACCCGCACCAGTGCCAATTGGACGCCCAAGCCCGCGCAGGCGTGCGGGCAATAATCACATTTGCACACCGTTTGTCTTGAACTTTCACCGTTGGGTCCAGGGGCGAGGTCCGACAATTTGTCAGCCCGTCTTGTGGGCTCCGCAAACTGTGATGCAAGTCACACCGCAGCATCACCAGGCGTCACCGCCCGCGCGCCAGTCCGGCGCCTATGCTGATTCACCATGACCCCTGGCACCGCTCCCGTCCGTTCCGCCACCCGCCCGCCTGTGTCAGCGCCCTGCGCGGACTCCGTCGACAGCGCCGGCTTCACCGCCGACGACAGCACCGACGACACCGCAAGCGACAGCAGGCCCCTCGGCCTGGCGCCCTTTTTCCCCGCCGCGCGCAGGGCCGAGCCGCTGTTTCGGGACTGGATGGTGGGCCACCGCGATGTGCTGTTCGGCTGGGCGATGGCCCGTGCACAAGACGCGGCAGCCCGCCGCGGCTTGGCCGAAACCGCGGTCGCGATCCAGCGCTTGCGGGGATCATCTGAATTCCTGGCCTGGCTTTACGGCACGGCCGTGCAGTTGGCGCACGCCGAAGCCGCCAGCGGCGGACTGGCCGAGCCGGCCCTGGCGGGGCTGGCGCCCGAACTGCGCACCGTTCTGCGCCTGGTCTCCCGCGGCGGTCTGCGCCCCGAGGAAGCCACCGCGTTGCAGGCCCAGCGCCTGGGCTTTGTGCGCTGCCGGCTGTTGCAGACCCGCCTGCAGCGCTGACGCGGGCGCGGGCGCTGCTGCCGCCGCCGGCGTTCCCGCCGCCGCCCCAGCTCACGCCCACGTTGCTGCCCTTTGGCAACGGGTCGCTGGCCAATATCAGCCATGCTGATCAAACTTGAATTTGGTGAATGAAACTTCATCGTTGACGCGACCTTGCCGACAATCTGGCTGGGTCCCGGCAGTCGCTGCAGTGTGTGCAAGCGCCACCCGCCCGACGGCCCTCTCAGGAGCTCGACATGAAGGTCATCGTTCTCGGCGCCGGCATCATCGGCATCGCCACCGCCTGGCACCTGCTCGAAGAGGGCCACGAGGTCACGCTGGTCGACCGCCAGCCCGACGCGGCGCTGGAGACCAGCGCGGCCAACGGTGCACAGATCTCGGTCAGCTTCTGCGAGCCCTGGGCCAACGCCGGCGCGCCGTTCAAGGTGGCGAAATGGCTGCTGCGCGATGACTCGCCGCTGCTGTTCCGGCCCCGGCTGGACCCGCACCAGTGGCGCTGGGGTTTGTCGTTTCTGGGCCAATGCAACGACGCAGCGTTTGAGCGCAACGTGCGTCAACTGGTGGCGCTGGGCCGCTACAGCCATGAGTCGCTCAAGCGGGTGGTGGACAGCACCGGCATCGAGTACCAGCGGCTGGAGCGCGGCATCCTGCACTTTTTCTCGTCGCAGGCCGACTTCGAGGCCGGTGCCGCAGGCGCCGAGCTGATGCGCCGCTATGGCGTGGACCGCCGGGTGCTGGGCCGGGACGAGGTGCTCCAGGTCGAGCCGGCGCTGGCCGCGTTTGGTGCCAACATCCACGGCGGCACGTTCACGCCCAGCGACGAGTCGGGCGACGCCCAGGTCTTCACGCAGAAGCTGGCAGCGCTGTGCCGGGCGCGCGGCGCCACGTTTTTGTTCAACACCGCGGTGGACGGCCTGGACCGCGACGGCAGCGGCATCACCGGGGTGCGGGTGCGCAGCCTGCAGACCGGCGGGGCCCGCACGCTGGTGGCCGACCAGTACGTGGCGGCGATGGGCTCCTACACCGCGCCGCTGCTGCGTCCGCTGGGCATCTGGCTCAACATCTACCCGGCCAAGGGCTATTCGGCCACGCTGCGGCTGAAGCGCCCGCAGGACGCCAACGTGGTCAGCCTGCTCGACGACACCCGCAAGATCGCGATCAGCCGGTTGGGCGAGCACATCCGCATTGCCGGCACCGCCGAGCTGGCTGGCTACGACACCTCACTTGACGGCGCCACCGCGCAAAAGCGCTGCGCGGCGCTGGTGCAGCGTTATGAGCAGTTGTTTCCCGGCGTTGCCGATACCCGCCAGCCCAATTTCTGGACCGGCCTGCGACCGAGCACGCCGACCAACATCCCCATCATCGGCCGCAGCCGCCTGCCCAACCTGTGGCTCAACGCTGGCCACGGCACGCTGGGCTGGACCCACGGCGCAGGCTCGGGCCAAGCCCTGGCCGAGCTGATCAGCGGCAAGCGGCCCGCGCTGAGCTTCGGCTTTTGCGGCGACGCCTTGCCCGCGCGCCAGCCGAGCCGGCCGGTCAAGAAGCCGGTCACCGCGCAGACCTGAACCCGTCAAACGCCGTGGCGCCGGCTTTGCCGGACCGCTGGCGGGGGATCAATGCAGCAGGGACGCGCTGCCGCACAGCGCGGCCGGCGTGCCGGCTGGCGCAGGCGGCTTGGCCTGCCAACGCGCCGCCCAATCCTGGAAGTCGGCCACCGGCAGCGGTTTGCTCATGTGGTAACCCTGGCCTTCGTCGCAATTCAGGCTGTGCAGCAGCGCCAGCACG
>JBKJKU010000197.1:0-7792 GCA_046597355.1 Aquabacterium sp. | reverse complement strand
TGATGACGAGCAGCGTGGCCACGATCATCCAGGCGGTGTCGCCCTTGTTGGCGACCGGGGCGGACGCAGCGGGCGCTGCGCCCGAAGCGGCGTCAGAGGCCGCCGGGGCGATCGTCGCGGCAGCGGCCGCGACAGGCGCGGCGGACGCGGTGTCGGCAGCCGCAGCCACCGCAGAAGCGGCGGCCGGTGCGGAGGCCGCATCTTGTGCCGCCGACAGGCCCGCGAAGCCCAGGCCAGCGAGGCCGAGGACGAGGGTTGCAATGAGGTTTCTCATGGGAGGTGTCTCTTGTGTTTGCTGAAGGGGCGGGGCGATCAGAGCGCGTCCTTGCCGGTCTCACCGGTGCGAATGCGCACCACCTGCTCGAGCGTGGACACGAACACCTTGCCGTCACCGATCTTGCCGGTGCGGGCGGCGGCCTCGATGGCCTCGATCACGCGGTCGACGATGGCGTCGTCCACCGCCGCCTCGATCTTGACCTTGGGCAGGAAGTCGACCACGTACTCGGCGCCGCGGTACAGCTCGGTGTGGCCCTTCTGGCGGCCGAAGCCTTTGACTTCGGTCACCGTGATGCCCTGCACGCCGATGGCGCTGAGGGCTTCACGAACTTCATCAAGCTTGAAAGGCTTGACGATGGCAGTCACCATCTTCATGGGGTTCTCCGTTTCGGGTCAGGGCGGACGGGCGGTCAGAAGCTGTACTTGGCGCCGAGCACCAACGCGCTCTTGCCTTTGAACTTGTTGTCAGGCGTGACGTACACGGTCTTGCCGGCATTGGTGCCGACAGCCGCGGCGCTGACGCTGAAGCCGTTACCCAGGTCCTTGCCCAGCGTCAGCGAGTAGTCGGTGTAGCTGGCGGCGCTGGTGCGGGCGATATCCTGACGGCCGACATGCGGCACCAGGCTGAAGCCGTTACCCAAGTCAAACGTGGCGCTCAAGTCGACGTAGTAGCTGCCCTTGCTGTTGCCATAGCCGAAGGTATTGGTCAGCGCATGCGAGTACTTGGCGGTGAACACGCCGTAGGTCAGTGCACCGTACAGCTCGAAGGTGTTGGCATTGGCCGCACCCGGGATCTTGGCGTAGTCGTTGCTGGGGTACAGGTAGTACAGGCCACCGACGTCATAGCTGAAGTCCTTGGCGATTTCGCCCTTGTAGCCGCCGTACAGGTCGATTTCAACCTGCGTGCTGCCGGTGTTGACACCCGCGATCTTGCCGTCGTCCTTGATCCACTTGATGGTCGAGGCCCAGACGCCCAGGTAGATGCCGTTCGGGTTGCTGTAGTCGGCGCCGACTGACAGGGCCGGCTTCAGGCCACTTTGCGAAAGACCCCGGTAGCGGTAGTCGGTGACGGCACCGATGTTGAACGTGGTCGACGGCGCATCTTCAGCCTGGGCGGCGAGCGGGAAGGCTGAGACGGCGACAAGGGTGGTGAGAGCGGCGAGTGTGATTTTCATGGTGGGGTTCCGAACGGTTGCGGTGGCAGGTTGTCGGAGACAGACAGTGCAGCTTCCGTGCCATGCACCAGCCCATGCGGCCCGCCCGGCAAAACGCCCCATCGCCGGGCCATCCCCGCACAGTTGCAGGCAAAAAACGCACTGCTTCGGTGAATTCCCTGCCCAATCCCGCTATTGGTGCACTCACCTCGGCAGCGCAGGCGCACCGTGGGAGTGCTACGTCGCCCGGTCACAATCCACCGCAGCAACGGCCTTGCCCCGATGCGGGTTCGTGGAGAGCGCGAGATGTCATTGGCCGTGATCACCAGCCGGGCCCTGGACGGCCTGGCGGCGCCAGAGGTACAGGTCGAAGTGCACCTGGCCAACGGGCTGCCCAGCTTCACCCTGGTGGGGTTGGCCGATACCGAGGTCAAGGAGTCTCGCGAGCGGGTGCGCGCCGCGCTGGTGAATTCGGGTTTTGCGTTCCCGCACAACAAGAGGATCACCGTGAACCTGGCGCCGGCCGACCTGCCCAAGGAGTCGGGGCGCTTCGACCTGCCGATCGCGCTGGGCATACTGGCTGCCGCCGGCGAACTGGACGCCAGCCGGCTGGCGCAGTGCGAGTTTGCCGGCGAGCTGTCACTGGCCGGTGATTTGCGACCGGTACGCGGCGCACTGGCGCTGGCCCTGGCGCTGCAACGGGGTGGCAGCGGGCGCACCCTGGTACTGCCCCAGTCCAGTGCTGCCGAGGCGGCGCGCGCCGGGTCGGTGCGGGTTTGCGGTGCCGACACCCTGCTCGCCGTGGTGCGGGCCATGCTGCCCGGTGATGCAGCCGAGGCCCTGCCGGTGTGCACGGCGCCCGCGGCCGCACCCGCGCCTGCCCACATCGACCTGCGTGACGTGCGCGGCCAGGCCGCCGCCAAGCGTGCGCTGGAGGTGGCCGCCGCCGGCGAACACAGCCTGCTGATGGTCGGCCCACCCGGCAGCGGCAAATCGATGTTGGCGCAGCGCCTGCCCGGCCTGTTGCCCGCGATGGGTGATGACGAGGCGCTGGCCAGCGCGGCATTGGCGGGGCTGGCGCCGGGTGGCTTCGATCCGGCGCGCTGGCGCCAGCGGCCGGTGCGCTCGCCCCACCATTCCGCCAGTGCGGTGGCGCTGGTGGGCGGCGGATCGCCACCGCGGCCGGGTGAAATCTCGCTGGCGCACGGCGGTGTGCTGTTCCTTGATGAGTTGCCCGAATTCCCACGCGCCGCGCTGGAGGCGCTGCGCGAGCCGCTGGAGACCCGCCAGATCACGATCTCGCGGGCGGCGCGGTCGGCGATGTTTCCGGCCGGGTTCCAGCTGGTGGCGGCGATGAACCCATGCCCCTGCGGCTGGCTGGGTGCCAGCCTGCCGGGCCGGCACTGCCGCTGCACACCTGACCAGGTGGCGCGCTACCAGGGCAAGCTGTCAGGGCCGCTGCTGGACCGCATCGACCTGCAAGTGGAGGTGGCCGCGGTTGCGCCGGCCGACATGCTGGCACTGCCCGAGGGCGAAGCCAGCAGCGTGGTGGCCGACCGGGTGGCCGCCGCGCGCGCGCGCCAGCAGGCGCGCCAGGGTTGTGCCAACGCGGCGCTGGGCAGTGCGCAACTGGACGATTTCTGCCCGCTGGACGCCCCCGCCGGTCAGTTCTTGCAGCATGCCGCCACCCGGCTGGGCTGGACCGGTCGCAGCCTGCACCGCGCCATCAAGGTGGCGCGCACGGTTGCCGACCTGGCTGGCGCCGAGGCCATCGCCGTGGCCCATCTGGCCGAGGCGATGCAGTACCGGCGGGCGCTCGCGGGCGGCTGAACTGCGGCTGATCCGCGGCTGATCCGGGCTGAACGGCTGCACGTGCAGCTGGCCCCAAGACAGTCGGGCCCAGCCGGTCCAGCCGGCCCAGCCCGTCCAGCCCGCTAACCCAGCGCCGGCGCCAGCAGCCGCCGGGCGTCGTCCGCCGGCAGTGCCTGCCGCGCCGCCCAGTCCAGCAGCTGGTCGTCGCCGATGCGGCCCACATTGAAATACACCGACTCGGGGTGCGCCAGGTAAAAGCCCGACACGCTGGCTGCCGGTGTCATGGCCAGGCTCTCGGTCAGCGCCATGCCGATGTCCGCGCCGTCCAGCAGCTCGAACATCGCCCGCTTGACGCTGTGGTCCGGGCAGGCCGGGTAGCCCGGCGCCGGGCGGATGCCGCGGTACTTTTCGGCGATCAGATCGGTATTGGCCAGGGTCTCGTCGGCGGCGTAGCCCCACAGGTCAGTGCGCACCCGCTGGTGCAGGCGTTCGGCAAAAGCCTCGGCCAGGCGGTCGGCCAGGGCCTTGAGCATGATCGCGTTGTAGTCGTCATGGTCGGCCTCGAACTGCGCCACGCGCTTCTCGATGCCCAACCCGGCCGTCACCGCAAACAGGCCGATGTAGTCGGCGGCCGCACCCTTGGGGGCGATGAAATCGGCCAGGCTGCGGTTGGCGCGTTTGATTTTTTCGCCGTTCGGGCCATCCACCACCGGCCGCTCGGTCTGCAGGCGCAGCGGGCACCAGCGCATCAGCACCTGGCTGCGCGACTCGTCGGCATAGATCTCGACCGTGTCGTCGTCCACCGTGTTGGCCGGCATCAGGCAGACCGCGCCGCTGGCCTGCATCCAGCGGCCGGCAATGGCGCGCTGCAGCAGCTTTTTGCCGTCGGCAAACACCCGCACCGCCTCAGTGCCCACCACGGCGTCGCGCAGGATGTCGGGGAACTTGCCGGCCAGGTCCCAGGTCTGGAAAAACGGCGCCCAGTCGATGTAGGCCGCCAGCTCGCTCAGGTCCTGGTTCTTGAAAACCCGGCGGCCGATGAACTTCGGCCTTGGTGGGCTGTAGGCCGACCAGTCGATGCGCGTCTTGTTGGCGCGCGCAGCCGCCAGCGTGACCAGCGGCGTGGCCTTCTTGTTGGCATGCAGCGTGCGCACCCGGTCGTAGTCGGCGTTCAGATCGGCGATGAACTTGGCAGCGCGCTCGTCGCTCAGCAGATCGGCGCACACGCCCACCGAGCGTGAGGCGTCGGGCACGTAGACCACCGGGCCTTCGTAGTGCGGCGCAATCTTGACGGCGGTGTGCACCCGGCTGCAGGTGGCGCCGCCGATCAGCAGCGGGATCTTCTTGATGCGAAACCAGTCGTCGCGCTGCATCTCGGCCGCCACGTGTTGCATCTCCTCCAGGCTGGGCGTGATCAGGCCACTCAGGCCCACGATGTCGGCACCCTCGATCTTGGCCTTGGCCAGGATGTCCTGGCAGGCCACCATCACCCCCATGTTGACGACCTCGAAGTTGTTGCACTGCAAGACCACGGTGACGATGTTCTTGCCGATGTCGTGCACGTCACCCTTGACGGTGGCAATCACGATCTTGCCCTTGGGCTTGACATCGCCACCGGCATCCACCGTCGCCTTTTTCTCGGCCTCGATATAGGGCAGCAAGTGCGCCACGGCCTGCTTCATCACCCGGGCCGACTTGACCACCTGCGGCAAGAACATCTTGCCCTGACCAAACAGGTCGCCAACGATGTTCATGCCGGCCATCAGCGGGCCTTCGATCACATGCAGCGGCCGGCCACCACCGGCGGCGATGCGCTGCCAGCATTCTTCGGTGTCTGCCGTGATGAAGTCGGTGATGCCGTGCACCAGCGCGTGGCTCAAGCGCGTGTCCACCGGGTTGTTGCGCCACAGCAGGCGCAGGCTGTCGTCCTTGGCTGCGCCCTTGACGTTCTCGGCCACCTCCAGCAGGCGCTCGGTCGAATCTTCGCGACGGTTCAAGACCACGTCCTCCACCCGCTCGCGCAAGTCGGCATCCAGATCGTCGTACACGCCCACCATGCCGGCGTTGACGATGCCCATGTCCATGCCGGCCTGGATCGCGTGGTACAGAAACACGGTGTGGATGGCTTCCCGCACCGGCTCGTTGCCGCGGAACGAAAAGCTCACGTTCGACACCCCGCCCGACACCTTGGCGCCCGGCAGGTTCTGCTTGATCCAGCGGGTGGCGTTGATGAAGTCCACCGCGTAGTTGGCGTGCTCCTCGATGCCGGTGGCGATGGCAAAGATGTTGGGGTCGAAGATGATGTCCTCGGCCGGAAAGCCGATCTCGTCGACCAACAGCCGGTAGGCCCGCTCGCAGATCTGGATCTTGCGGTCGTAGGTGTCGGCCTGGCCTTGTTCATCAAACGCCATCACCACGGTGGCCGCGCCGTAGCGCCGCAGCAGCGTGGCCTGGCGCCGAAACTCGGCCTCGCCCTCTTTGAGCGAGATCGAGTTGACGATGCCCTTGCCCTGCAGGCACTTCAGGCCGATCTCGATCACGCTCCACTTCGACGAATCGACCATGATCGGCACGCGGGCGATTTCGGGCTCGCCGGCGATCAGCTTCAAGAAGCGCTCCATCGCCGCCGCGCTGTCGAGCATCGCTTCGTCCATGTTGATGTCGATCACCTGGGCGCCGTTTTCCACCTGCTGGCGGGCCACCGACAGCGCGTCCTCGTAGCGGCCTTCCAGAATCATCCGGGCAAAGGCCTTGGACCCGGTGACGTTGGTGCGCTCACCGATGTTGACAAACAGGCTTTGCTCGCCGATGGCCACCGGCTCCAGGCCGGCCAGGCGCATCGGCGGCGGGCGGGGCACGGGGGCAGGTGCTGTCGCTGCGGACGGGGACAGGTCGGGATCGGTCATGGCGGGCTCTCGGATCAAGACGGGCCGGATGCGGCCGCCACTGACGCGGCCTGCTCACCCGGTGCGCCTTTGCAGGCGGGGGTGAGCGCCGTTGCCGGGCACGGCGGACACCGGCCACCATGCCGTCCCGAGCCTGGCGGTGGGCTGAAGTGATCAGACCACCGTCGCAACGCTCCTCGGGACAACCCGGATTCTATCGGCCGGGCATGCCCCAGGAAGTATCTCCACAAGCGCCTGTCTGCGCACGGTGTCACGCCAGCGGCGGCCGGCGCCCGCCAATCAAGCCGCCAATCAGGCCGCCAACAGCTTTGAGAGCAGCGGATCGTTGCGGCCGCGCGGCCGGTAGGCCGACACCCGGCGGGCGATCTCGGCGATGTGCTCGGGCGTGGTGCCGCAGCAGCCGCCGACGAGGTTGACAAAGCCGGCCTGGGCAAATTCGGCCAGCATGCTGCCAGTGACCTCGGGCGTTTCATCAAACCCGGTGTCCGACATCGGGTTGGGCAGGCCGGCGTTGGGGTAGCAGCTGATGAAGGTGTCGCCCGCGACCTTGGCCAGCTCTTCGATGTAGGGCCGCATCACCGCGGCGCCCAGCGCGCAGTTCAGGCCCACCGCCAGCGGCCGGGCGTGGCGTACCGAATGCCAGAACGCCGGCACGGTCTGGCCCGACAGGATGCGGCCGGACGCGTCCGTCACGGTGCCGCTGATGATCACCGGTAGGCGTTCACCGGTCTGCTCCATCAGCTCGTCGAGCGCAAAGATCGCGGCCTTGGCGTTGAGGGTGTCGAAGATGGTCTCGACCAGGAACAAATCGCAGCCGCCCTCCAGCAGGCCGCTGGCCTGCTCAAAGTAGGCGGCGCGCAACTCATCGAAGCTGGTGTTGCGGGCGCCCGGGTCGTTGACATCCGGGCTGATGCTGGCGGTGCGCGGCGTGGGGCCCAGCGCGCCGGCCACAAAGCGCGGTTTGTCCGGGGTGCTGTAGGCGTCGGCCGCCTCGCGGGCCAGCCGGGCGGCCACCACATTCAACTCACGGGCAATATGGCCCAAGCCGTAGTCTTCTTGGGCAATCGAGGTGGCGCCGAAGGTGTTGGTCTCGACCATGTCGGCGCCGGCCGCCAGGTACTGGCGGTGGATCTCGCTGATCACGTCAGGCCGGGTCAGCTGCAACAGGTCGTTGTTGCCCTTCAAGTCTTTGGGATGGTCGGCAAAACGGTCACCGCGAAAGTCGGCTTCGGTCAGCCGGTGGCGCTGGATCATGGTGCCCATCGCGCCGTCGATGATGACGATGCGCTGCTGCAGCAACGCTGGCAGCGCGGCTCCGCGGGTGTAGGCGGGGGCTTGAAAGGCGGTGGCTCGGCTCATGGCGGAATTGTAGAAGCCGGGTGCCTGACCGGCGACATCACCGAGGTTTTGACCCGCGGCCGTGACCCAATCCGTGCCAGGCCTTGCAGCCTGGCCCCGTCAGTGCAGCAGCACAGGCTGCTGAGCCAGCAGCGTGAAGCCGGCGATGAAGTCGTCCAGCGCCTCTTCGTCAGGCGCGCCGTTGGCCACCAGCGCCTGCACACCTTGCTGGAACGACTCGGCCACCGCGCCGTGAAGGAAGATCCCCTTTTGCGCAAATTTGTCGACGATCTCGAATCCGCCTTG
>JBKJKU010000370.1:0-6222 GCA_046597355.1 Aquabacterium sp. | reverse complement strand
GTGCACCCGAAGGCGATCCTCGACTATCCCAATATCGACCCGGACCTGAAAAAAGCGGTCGAGTCGGTGGCCCGGGGCCACGCCTCGCCAAGGGCGTTTTATGTCGACAAACTGGTCGAGGGCATCGCAACCATAGCCGCCGCGTTCTGGCCCAAGCCGGTGATCGTGCGGCTGTCGGACTTCAAGTCCAACGAGTACAAGAAGCTGATTGGCGGCTCGCGCTACGAGCCGGACGAAGAAAACCCGATGCTGGGCTTCCGCGGGGCTTCGCGCTACATCAGCGGTGAGTTTGCCGATGCGTTTGCGATGGAGTGCGAAGCGCTCAAGCGGGTACGCAACGACATGGGGCTGTCCAACGTCGAGATCATGGTGCCGTTTGTGCGCACCGTGCGGCAGGCTGAACGGGTCGCGCAATTGCTGGCCGACCGCGGCCTGGCACGGGGCCAGAACGGCCTGCGCCTGATCATGATGTGCGAGGTGCCCAGCAACGCGATCCTGGCTGACCAGTTCCTGGCACATTTCGACGGCATGTCGATCGGCTCCAATGACCTGACGCAGCTCACGCTGGGCCTGGACCGCGATTCGGGCCTGGCGCTGCTGGCGGCCGATTTCGACGAGCGCGACCCTGCTGTCAAGGCCCTGATCAGCCGCGCCATCGCCGCCTGCCGTGCCACGGGCAAATATGTCGGTATCTGCGGCCAGGGCCCCAGCGACCACCCCGACTTTGCCGACTGGCTGGCCGACGAAGGCATCGTCTCGATCTCGCTGAATCCGGATTCGGTGGTCGACACCTGGATGCGGCTGGCGACGCGCTGAAGGCGGCGGACCTGCAGCCCGCCACCCAGCACGCTGACCGACCGCCAGCCGCCATGCCCGACCTGATCCCGTCCTGACACTGCCCGGCCATGTCCAGCCTTTTCCCCCGCAACGCTGACAGCTCACAGCGTTTTGTTCGCCGGCTGCACCGGCGCTACGCCCTGTTCACGCTGGGTGTGGTGCTGTTCATCGGCGCGCTGGCGCTGCTGGAGCGCAACGGCTGGCCGCGTGGCTGGATTGGCGGCAGCTTCCTGATTGCCACCGTGCTGGTCTACGCCGGCATCGGGCTGGCCAGCCGCACCACCGACGAGGCCGAGTACTACGTGGCCGGGCGCCGGGTGCCGGCGATCTACAACGGCATGGCCACCGCTGCCGACTGGATGTCGGCAGCGTCCTTCATCGGCACGGCGGGGGTTTTGTACCTGCAGGGCTTCGACGGTCTGGCCTATGTGCTGGGCTGGACCGGCGGTTATTGCCTGGTGGCTGTGCTGTTGGCGCCCTACCTGCGGCGGTTTGGCCAGTTCACCATCCCGGACTTCCTCGGCGCCCGTTACGGCGGCAGCGCGCCGCGCCTGATTGGCGTGGTCGCCACCGTGCTGGTCTCGTTTGTCTATGTCGTGGTGCAGGTCTACGGTGTAGGCCTGGTCACCTCGCACCTGACGGGGTTCAGCTTCGAGATCGGCATCTTCGTCGGCCTGGGTGGGGTGCTGGTGTGCTCGTTCCTGGGGGGCATGCGGGCGGTGACCTGGACGCAGGTGGCGCAGTACATCGTGCTGATCATTGCCTACACCGTGCCCGTGATGTGGTTGAGCCTGCACCAGACCGGCTCCTGGCTGCCAGTGTTCACCTACAACCAGCAGCTTGCGGTGGTCAGCCAACGCGAGGCGCAATTGCTCGTCGATCCGGCTGAACTGGAGGTGCGGCGCCTGCTGACCGAGCGTGCCGACAACGCCCAGCGCAAATTGCGCGACGTACCGGCGGCGATGGCCAGTGACAGCGAGGTGATGGCGCGCGAGATCGAGCAGATGCGCACCGACAACGCGCCGCTGGCGCGTATCCAGCAGGCCGAGCGCCGGCTTGACCGCATGCCGCGCAACGAGGTCGACGCGCGGGCGGGCTACCAGCGTGACCAGGACCAGGCCCGCGCCCAGGCCCAGCCGCTGGCCGGGCTGGCGCCGCAGTCCGGACAGGCCGGCGCCACCGGTGCGGCAGGGGGTGCCGCGCGCGCCAACTTTCTGGCGCTGGTGTTTTGCCTGATGCTGGGCACGGCGGCGATGCCGCATGTGCTGACCCGCTACTACACCACCACCACGGTGGCGGCGGCGCGCAGTTCGGTCGGCTGGTCGCTGCTGTTCATCGTGCTGCTCTACATCAGCGCGCCCGCGCTGGCGGTGATGGTCAAGTACCAGGTCTTCACCGAACTGGTGGGCACCTCTTTTGGCAGCCTGCCGGACTGGATACGGCGCTGGAGCAAGCTCGACCCGACGCTGGTCTCGGTGCAGGACATCAATGGTGACGGTTATCTGCAGTTTGCCGAACTGCGCATGGGCGCCGACATGATCGTGCTGGCCGCACCCGAGCTTGGCGGGCTGCCGCTGGTCGTCACCTACCTGGTGGCTGCGGGTGGGCTGGCGGCGGCACTGTCTACCGCCGATGGCCTGCTGCTGACCATCTCCAACGCGCTGTCGCACGATTTCATCTTCCGCGTGATCCGCCCGCGCACCTCGGCCATCAAGCGGGTGATGCTGAGCAAGATGATGGTGCTGCTCACCGCGGTGCTGGCGGCCTGGGTGGCGTCGCTGCGCCTGGCCAACATCCTGCCGTTTGTGACGGCCGCGTTTTCGGTGGCGGCAGCGACGTTTTTCCCCGCGCTGGTGATCGGCATTTTCTGGCGCCGCGCCAACCGGGCCGGTGCGGTGGCCGGCATGCTGGCCGGCGCGGGCCTGTGCCTGTGGTACATGGCGCGCAACCTGGCTGGCCCGCGCGCCTGGTTTGGCCTGGGCGAGGCAGCGGCCGACCTGCGCTGGTTTGGCATCGACCCGGTGTCGGCGGGTGTTTTTGGCGTTCCGATGGGCTGCGCTGTGCTGGTGCTGGTGAGCTTGCTGACGCCACCGCCAGGCGAGGCCGAAGTTGCGATGGTCGATAACCTGAGGCGGCCCTCACCGCTGCCGGGCAACGCCGGCCGGTCAGGCCCGCCGTCCGCGCTATAATCACAGGCTTTCCCTTTGCTGCACCGACGTCAACCGCGTTTGCAAGATAGGTTTCTTGCAGACTGGATTGGCGACGCTGTCGGGCAGCTTCCGAATCACGGAAACCACAAGGAGTGTCCATGCGTCATTACGAGATCGTGCTGTTGATCCATCCGGATCAGAGCGAACAGGTTCCAGCCATGCTGGAACGCATCAAGACCACCGTCACCACCGCCGAGGGCAAGGTGCACCGGGTCGAAGATTGGGGGCGGCGTCAGCTGGCCTACCAGATCCAGAAGCTCGCCAAGGCGCACTATGTGTGCCTGAACGTCGAGTGCAGCAAGGAGTGTCTGGCTGAAATCGAGACCGGCTTCAAGTTCAACGACGCCGTGCTGCGCCATCTGACGGTGTCCAAGGCCAAGGCCGAGACCACCCCATCGATCATGATGAAGGCGGTCGAGAAGGAAGAATCCCGCAAGTCGGCCCACCAGACCGAGGCCAGCGCCTGATTGAGAAAACCGCCGCCGCGCTGGAGTCTGCGGGGTCGATGAACCGTCTGGTTCTGTCAGCCCAACTGCTCGAGAGAGGCGCCGTGCGCTACACCCCCGCCGGCCTTCCGGCCATTGACTGTCGACTGCAACACGAGTCGGTGCTCACGGAAGACGGCCAACAACGCAAGGTCTCTTTGGAGATCCGGGCGTTGGCGATCGGGGCGATGTCACGGCCACTGGGTGCTTTGATGCTGGGACAAAGCGGCTTGTTTGCCGGCTTCCTGGCCTCGGGGCGCAACGCACGCGGCATGTTTTTTCACATCACCGAGCTGAGCCCTGGCGCACTTGCTGTTCAACCTGCGCTCCCACCGACATCCGATTGATTGGCCGAAGCTCAAGCTTCGGCACCCACTTAAACACTGAGGTTCACCATGCCACCGCCCAGAGGTAAAGGTAAGTTCTCCAAAGACCGCAAGCCCAAGCGCAATACGCAATCGCTGCTGTTCAAGCGCAAGCGTTTCTGCCGCTTCACCGTCGCCAACGTTGTCGAGATCGACTACAAAGACGTGGACGTGCTGCGGGACTTCATCGGCGAAACCGGCAAGATCACGCCGGCCCGCCTGACCGGTACGCGCGCTTTCTACCAGCGCCAGCTGACCACCGCCATCAAGCGTGCGCGCTTCCTGGCGCTGGTGCCGTACAGCGACCAGCACCGCGTCTAAGGGGACACTTTTCATGCAAATCATCCTGCTCGAAAAAGTCGCCAACCTGGGTAACCTGGGTGATGTGGTCAGCGTCAAGGCGGGTTATGCCCGCAATTTCCTGATCCCCACCAAGCAAGCCCGCCGCGCCACTGAATCGGCGATCAAAGAGTTTGAAGGCCGTCGCGCTGAGCTCGAAAAGGTCGCCAACGAGAAGCTCGCCGCCGCCCAGGGCGTTGGCGAAAAGCTCAACGGCAAGGTCGTGACCATCGCCCAAAAGGCTGGCGTGGACGGCCGGCTGTTTGGCTCGGTCACCAATGCCGACATCGCGGACGGCCTGAAAAAGCTGGGTTTCGACCTGGCCAAGTCGCAAGTGCGCCTGCCCACCGGCCCGCTCAAGACGGTTGGCGAGCACCCGGTGTCGGTGGCCACGCACACCGATGTGGTCGTTGACATCACCGTCAAGGTGGTGCCCGAAGTCGCCTGATCGGCTGTTTCGGTCGGACAACACCCCCAAAGCGGCTTCGGCCGCTTTTTTAATGGCCGGCGGGCCGTTGATGCGCGCTTGTCCCCCGGCTGTCCCCTGAATATCCACAGGCTTGCCCACAGGTGTTTTCGGGCCTGCGCCGTATGATTCCCGGTCACCCGTTCCTTGAGATCCGCCGCCGATGTCTGCCGTTTTTCGCTCTGCTTCATCCACCTCGCCCCCTGACGACGAGGTCGCCCGGCTGCGGGTGCCACCGCATTCGGTCGAGGCCGAGCAAAGCGTGTTGGGCGGGCTGCTGATCGACAACATGGCCTGGGACCGCGCCGGCGATCAGGTCAGCGAGGGTGACTTTTACCGCTATGAGCACCGCGAGATCTTCACCGTGATTGCCGCGCTGATCAACGGCAGCAAGCCGGCCGATGTGATCACCGTGTTCGAGCAGCTGCAAAGCGCCGGCAAGTCCGAGGCCTGCGGCGGCCTGGCTTACCTGAACGCGCTGGCGCAGAGTGTGCCGAGTGCGGCCAACCTGCGGCGTTACGCCGAGATCGTGCGCGAGCGCGCCATCCTGCGCAAACTGATTTCGGCGTCTGATGAGATCGCCACCAACGCCTTCAACCCGCAGGGCCGCCAGGTTTCGCAGATCCTGGACGAGGCCGAGGGCAAGATCTTCAAGATCGGCGAAGAGGGCTCGCGCAACAAGCAGGGCTTCATCGGTGTGGACAAGCTGACGATGCAATTGATCGACCGCATCACCGAACTGGCCGAAAACGGTGCCGAGGAAGTGACTGGCGTGCGCACCGGGTTTTTTGACCTGGACCGCATGACCGCCGGCCTGCAAAAAGGCGATCTGATCATCCTGGCTGCACGCCCGTCAATGGGCAAAACTGCGCTGGCGATCAACATTGCAGAGGCGGTGGCGGTCAACGAAGAGTTGCCGGTGCTGGTGTTTTCGATGGAAATGGGCGCCTCGCAACTGGCGCTGCGCATGATCGGCTCGCTCGGCCGCATCGACCAATCGGGCCTGCGCACCGGCCGGTTGCGCGACGACGAATGGACCCGGCTGACCGAGGCGGCTGAACGGCTGGGCAAGGCACAGCTCTACATCGACGAGAGCCCGGCGCTCAACCCAGCCGAGCTGCGCGCCCGCTCGCGGCGCATGGCGCGCCAGTTTGGTGGCACGCTGGGCCTGATCGTGGTCGACTACCTGCAGCTGATGAGCGGCACCGGCAAAAGCGACGGCGAGAACCGCGCCACCGAGATCAGCGAGATCTCACGCGGCTTGAAGGCCCTGGCCAAAGAGCTGCAATGCCCGGTGATTGCGCTGTCGCAGCTGAACCGGTCGGTCGAAACCCGCACCGACAAGCGGCCGATGATGAGTGACCTGCGTGAGTCCGGCGCCATCGAGCAAGACGCTGACGTGATCATGTTCATTTACCGCGACGACTATTACACCAAGGACGAAAGCAAGGAACCTGGCATCGCAGAGATCATCATCGGCAAGCAGCGCAACGGCCCGACCGGCACGATCAAGCTGTTCT
>JBKJKU010000252.1:0-18072 GCA_046597355.1 Aquabacterium sp. | reverse complement strand
ACTGGTCTTCCCGGAGATGACGACCGAGTTCAAGGTCACCGTCGACCTGGTGGCCGAGATGTCGGTCTACAACCCGTTCGACTTCTTTTTGGAGCCCGAGGCCGAGAACTACCCGTTTGCCTACGACGAGGCGCTCAAGCTGGAGTTGCAGCCCTACCTGGTCACCGAGCCCGCCACGCCCGAGCTGGCCAAGTTTGTTGCCAGCATCGACCTTGCTGAGCGCCGCACCATCGACTTCCTGGTGGGCATCAACCAGCGCCTGCAAAGTGACATCGGCTATGTCATCCGCATGGAGCCGGGCGTGCAGACGCCCGAGCAGACGCTGACGCTCAAATCGGGCTCGTGCCGCGACACCGGCTGGCTGCTGGTGCAGGCGCTGCGCCACCTCGGGCTGGCGGCGCGTTTTGTGTCGGGCTACCTGATCCAGCTCAAGTCCGACGTCAAGGCGCTCGACGGCCCCAGCGGCACCGAGGTGGACTTCACCGACCTGCATGCCTGGTGCGAGGTATTTTTACCCGGCGCCGGCTGGGTCGGGCTGGACCCGACCTCCGGTCTGATGGCCGGCGAGGGCCACATCCCCGTGGCCTGCACGCCCACGCCCGGCAGCGCGTCGCCGGTCAGTGGGGCGATCGACGAGTGCGAGGTCGAGTTCGAGCACACGATGACCGTGACGCGCATCTTCGAGTCGCCCCGCGTCACCAAGCCCTACACCGAGGCGCAGTGGACCGACGTGCTGGCGCTGGGCGCAGCGGTAGACATTCAACTCACTGCCGACGATGTGCGCCTGACGATGGGCGGCGAGCCCACCTTCGTGGCCGTGGGCGACCGCGACGGCGCCGAATGGAACACCGACGCGTTGGGCCCGACCAAGCGCCTGTTTGCGCAAGACCTGGTCGCCCGCCTGCGTGACCACTACGGCGTGGGCGGCTTTTTGCACTACGGCCAGGGCAAGTGGTATCCGGGCGAGCAACTGCCCCGCTGGGCCTTGTCGATTTGCTGGCGCGGTGACGGTGAACCGTGCTGGCACGACCCCGCGCTGTTTGCCGATGAGCGCGAGGCCCACGCCTACACCCCGGCTGACGCCCGAAACTTTCTCACCGGCCTGACCCACCGTTTGGGCGTCAGCGATGCCCATGTGCAAACCGGCTTCGAGGACACCTGGTACCACCTCTGGCGCGAGCGCCGGCTGCCGGTCAATGTCGATCCGTTCGATGCCAAGCTCGATGACGAGGTTGAGCGCATCCGCCTGCGCCGCATCTTCACCCAAGGGCTGGACCACCCGGTGGGCTATGCGCTGCCGATCAAGAAGGCTGGCGCGGATGCCCCGGCCGGTGTGCACTGGCAGACCGGGCCGTGGTTCTTCCGCGACGCGCGCATGTACCTGCACCCCGGTGATTCACCGATGGGCTGGCGCCTGCCGCTGGACTCGCTGCCCTGGGTCAAGGCCACCGACTACCCCTTCCACATCGAGTCCGATCCGTTTTCACCGCGCGATGCGCTGCCGGCCGCGGCGGTAATCCGCAGCCAGTACGCGGCGCATGTGATTGGCGGCGGCTTTGCCGAGGGCGGCACGGTAGCGCTGCAGGCCAAGCTGTTCGAGGTGGGCAAGGCGGGGCCGGCGGCGGCGGCGGTGTCAGGCGGTGCAGGTTCAGGTGCAGGTGCAGGTGCAGGTGCAGGTATAACCGCGTCCGCCCCCGCGTTGACCGTGGTGCCGGGCAAGGCCGGCGCCACCGCCGCTTTGGCAGCCAACCGCGCGGCCACTGCGGCGGCCGCCACCCAGGCCGACGCCAAGCCGGACGCGAAGCCGGACGCCAAGCCCGACGCCACGCACGAACCGGCGCTGGGCGAGTCGGCGCACTGGATCACGCGCACAGCGCTGGTGGTCGAGGTGCGTGACCCGCGCCGTTCCAACGGCCCCAAGGCAGAAAGCCAAGGCAAGGCCAGCGGCGTGTTGTATGTCTTCATGCCGCCGCTCGAAAAGCTCGAGGATTACCTGGAGCTGCTGGCCGCGGTTGAAGCCACCGCCGCTGCACAAAAGGTCAAGGTCGTGCTGGAGGGCTACCCGCCGCCACGTGACCCGCGCCTGAAGATCCTGGCCGTGACGCCCGACCCCGGCGTGATCGAGGTCAACATCCACCCGGCGCACAACTGGCGCGACCTGGTCGAGCACACCGAGTTCCTGTACGACGCGGCCTGGAAGTCGCGCCTGTCGTCCGAGAAGTTCATGCTCGACGGCCGCCACACCGGCACCGGCGGTGGCAACCACTTTGTGATGGGCGGGGCCAGCCCGGCCGACTCACCTTTCTTGCGCCGGCCCGACGTGCTGGGCAGCCTGCTGGCCTTCTGGCACAACCACCCGTCCTTGAGCTATTTGTTCTCGGGCCTGTTCATCGGCCCGACCAGCCAGGCGCCGCGCATCGACGAGGCCCGCAACGACCAGCTCTACGAGCTGGAAATCGCGCTGGCCGAGATCGAAAAGAACAAGGCCGTCTACGGCCAGCAGATGCCGCCCTGGCTGGTGGACCGCACGCTGCGCAACATCCTGGTTGACCTGACCGGCAACACCCACCGCAGCGAGTTCTGCATCGACAAGCTGTATTCACCCGACTCAGCCACCGGCCGCCTGGGGCTGCTGGAGTTGCGCGCCTTCGAGATGCCGCCGCATGCCCGCATGAGCATCGTGCAGCAGCTGCTGCTGCGGGCGCTGGTCTCGCGTTTCTGGACCCAGCCCTACCGCGCCGAGCTGGTGCGCTGGGGCACCGAACTGCACGACCGGTTCTTGCTGCCCACCTTCGTCTGGCAGGACTTCGAGCATGTGATCGAAGAAATGCAGGGGGCCGGCTTTGGCTTCGAGGCGGCTTGGTTTGCGCCGCACTTCGAGTTCCGTTTCCCTAAGGTCGGTGATCTTGAGGCCGAGGGGGTTCAGCTGCAGCTGCGCAGTGCACTCGAGCCCTGGCATGTGATGGGCGAGGAGGGCTCGTCGTCCGGCACGGTGCGCTATGTCGATTCATCGGTCGAGCGTATCGAGGTCAAGGTGACCGGGCTGATCAACCCGCGCCATGTGGTCACCTGCAACGGCGTGCCGGTGCCGCTGCAACCCACCGGCCGGGTGGGCGAGTACGTCTGCGGCGTGCGCTACCGTGCCTGGCTGCCGCCCACCGCGCTGCATCCCAGCATCGGTACCGATGTGCCGCTGACCTTCGACCTGGTGGACCGCTGGATGAACCGCTCGCTGGGCGGCTGCCAGTACCACGTGGCGCACCCCGGCGGGCTGAGCTACGCCACCTTCCCGGTCAACGCCTTCGAGGCCGAAAGCCGCCGGCTGGCGCGCTTTTTCACCATCGGCCACACGCCGGGCCGTATGGACGTCGGTCAGCCCACGCGCAGCCTGGAGTTTCCGTTCACGCTGGACTTGCGCACGGTTTGACGGTTGAGCCTGAAGGCGGGGAAGGGCCCGATGCCTGAGCCCCCGCCGGCAGGGCATGATCTGCCCATGCAAAGCAGCCTGCTCGCCGATGACGACCTGCCCGACGCCGCCGCTCTGGCGTCGGGAGCGGCAAGCCGGGCCACGCCGGGTCATTTTGACGAGCTGCGCGGCGCACCGGGCGGCGCCGCCGGTGCAGCGGCATTGCCGCTGGCGGCCCCCTGGCAAACCTTTTTTGGCAGCCTGGGGCTGGACGGCTGGGGCGACCTGGCCGCACGCCAGGCCCGGGTGCGTCAACGTGTGCGCGAGGACGGCGCCACCTACAACGTCTACGCCGATGCCGACGACCACAGCCGGCCCTGGCCGCTGGAGCTGCTGCCGGCGCTGATCAGCGCCGACGACTGGGCCCGCATCGAAGCCGGTGTGGTGCAGCGCGCGCAGCTGATGGAGCGCGTGCTGGCCGACATCTACGGCCCGCAAACCCTGCTGCGTGACGCGCTGTTGCCGGCATCGATGGTGTTTGCCCATCCGCAATACCTGCGGCCGGCGCACGGCTTGTGGCAGGCGGGGCAGGCGCGGCTGCACATCGCCGCCTTCGACCTGAAGCGCCGGCCGGGCGGCGGGTTCGCGGTGCTGGCGCAGCGGGTGCAGGCGCCGTCCGGCCTGGGCTACCTGCTGGAGAACCGGCTGATCGTCGGCCCGATGTTCCATGACCAGTTTGCTGCGTTGCGGGTGCAGCGCGTGGCCGCCAGCTTCCGCTCGCTGCTGGACGGCCTGATGCGCGCCAGCCCGGCCGGCGAACGCAGCCGCATCGTGCTGCTGACGCCCGGGCCGATGAACGAAACCTACTTCGAGCAGGTGTTTCTGGCGCGCTACCTGGGCATCACGCTGGTGGAGGGCTCAGACCTGACGGTGCGCGGCAACAAGTTGTTCCTCAAGAGCCTGCACGGGCTGGAGCAGGTGCATGTGCTGCTGCGCCGTGTTGATGATGAGTTTCTTGACCCGCTGGAGCTGCGGTCGGATTCGGCGCTGGGCGTGCCCGGCCTGATGCAGGCGCTGCGCGCGGGCGAGGTGGTGATGGCCAATCCGCCGGGCGCCGGCTTTCTGGAAAGCCCGGGTATGGCCGCCTTCTGGCCCGGCGTGGCCGAGCGGCTGCTGGGCGTGCCGCTGCTGCTGCCGGCCTCGACCAGCTGGTGGTGCGGCGAGCCAGCGGTCTGGGCCGCACAGCGCGACCGGCTGGCCGACTTTGTCGTGGCACCCACCTTCCCCGACAGCGGGTTTGGCCCGCTGGTGGCGGCCTACCTCAGCCCGGTCGAGCGCGCAGCGCTGGCCGAGCGCATCGACGCCGACCCCGCCGCCTACAGCCTGCAGGCCCGGGTGCGGCCGGGCGAAACGCCGGTCTGGGCCGACGGCCGGTTGCTGCCGCGCAGCGCCGTGACACGGGTGTTTGCACTGGCTGACGGTGCCGGTGGCTGGCGGGTGCTGCCCGGTGCCCTGACCCGGGTGGCCGGCCGAGACAGCGACAGGCCTGGCGACCCGCCGCGCAGCGCACACGATCCCTGGCTGAGCATGCAGCACGGCAGCGCCAGCGTGGACACCTGGGTGATTGCCCGTGGCGCGGTGGACGACAGCTCGCTGCTGCCCAAGCCGTTGACCGCCGCCGAGCTGACCCACTGGCACCGCAGCGTCAGCAGCCGGGCGGCCGAGAACCTGTACTGGCTGGGTCGCTACACCGAACGCGCCGAAAACGCCGCCCGCCTGGTGCGCGTCACGCTGGAGACGATGCACGACGCCAGTGTGCCCGTGCTGCGGCTGTTGGGCGACCTGGCCCAGTTCCACGGCCTGGTGGCCCAGGGCGTGCCGGGTCCGATCAAGTCACCTCGGGTGTTTGAGCGCGCACTGCTGCAAGGCTTACGCGCCGATCAGCCCGGCAGCGCCGGCGCTGCCGGCAGCACCACGCGCAGTGTCAGCCACAGCCTGCACAGCCTGCGCTGCTGCGCCCAATCGCTGCGCGAGCGGCTGTCGCCTGAGCACTGGAAGCTGATCCACGAGGTGGACGACCACTTTGAGCAGCACCTGGCCGACGTGCTGGACCGCGGCGACAGCCATGCACCAGTGCCCGACGTGCTGGGTGTGCTGGCCCGGGCCACCACCCACCTCGCCGCCATCACCGGCGCCCAGACCGACCGCATGACGCGCGACGACGGTTGGCGCCTGCTCAGCGTGGGCACCAGATCGAGCGCCTGCACATGCTGTCGCACGCGCTGGCGCTGGGCTTCGAGCACCGGGTGCATGAGGCCGACGACGGCTTTGCGCTGTTGCTCAACCTGTTCGACAGCGTGATCACCTACCGCGCCCAGTTCCAGGCCCGGCGCGAGGTGCTGCCGCTGCTGCACCTGCTGGTGATGGACACCGACAACCCGCGCTCGCTGGCTTGGGTGGCCCGCACCCTGCGTGACCGGTTGCGCAAGCTGGCCCGACAGGAAGCGCCTTGGGCGCTGCAGGCCACCGCCGGGTTCGCTCTGCCCGAGGACTGGCCGTTTGCCCGCCTCGCCACCACCGACGCCGCAGGCCGCCACACCGTGCTGATCGACACCTTGCAGCAGTGTTGCGCTGATGCCCGCAGCCTGTCCGACGAGATCGGGCGTCATTTGTTTGCCCACGTCGAGGCGCCGGATCGGCGGGTCTGGCAATGAGCGATCCCAGCGCATCGCCGGGTGTCGGGCTGCCAGCGCTGATCCCGTTTCAATCGCCATCCCAATCTCAGTCCCAGACCGGCCGGGTCGACGGTGTGGCCGGGTCGCTCCCGCCGCTGGCGGCATTGCCGCCATTCGGGACGCCGCCACCCGGGCCACGCCAACTGTCGGTGCGCCACGAGACCCGCTACGACTACGACCGGCCGGTCGAAGAGGCGCACCACAGCGCCTGGCTGCGGCCACGCGACACCGAACTGCAGCAGGTGTCGCGCTGGGCCCTGCAGATCGGCCCGCGGCCCGAGGGCGTGGTGCAGGAGAGCCGCGACGCCTTCGGCAACTGGCGCCACGGCTTCAGCCATGCGCAAGTGCATGACACGTTGATGGTGGTCAGCAGTTTTCAGGTGCGGCTGGCCACGCCGCCGGTGCTGGACGCGGCTTCGAGCCCGCCCTGGGAGGCCGCCGCCCAGGCCTTGCGCTACCGCGCCGGCCTGACCCAGCCCGACGCGGTTGAGTTTGTGCTGCCCAGCCACTTTGCACCCCGCCACCCCCGCTTGGCCGACTTTGCGCGCAGCTTGTTTGTGCCTGGCCGCCCGCTGCTGCTGGCCGCTGGCGCCTTGATGAGCCACATCCACACGCACATGGGCTTCAACCCCAACGCCACCGATGTCGACACCACCGCCTTGCAGGCGCTGGACAAAGGGCAGGGCGTCTGCCAGGACTTTGCCCACCTGATGATCGGCGCGATGCGGTCGCTGGGCCTGGCGGCACGCTACGTCAGCGGCTACCTGTTGACCCAGCCGCCACCCGGCCAGCCGCGCCTGGTGGGCGCCGACGCCAGCCATGCCTGGGTGGCGGTGTGGTGCCCCTTGCACGGCTGGGTGGCGCTGGACCCGACCAACGATGTTGCGGTGGGCCAGGACCACGTCACCCTGGCCTGGGGCCGCGACTACGCCGACGTGGCCCCGCTGCGCGGCGTGATCCGCGGTGGCGGCAACGCACCGCCCAGCGTGGGCGTGACGGTCGAGCCGGTCTGAAGAATCGTCCAGCGCCGGGCGCAACCGGCACCGCCGGGCGCGCCGGGCCCAGCCTGACCGTGCCGGGCCAGGGCAGCGAACCCGGCCTTCGGCCTATCTTTCAGCGCCTGCGGGCTTTCCCTCGGCACGGCACCCCGGCGTCCCTGGCAGCATCTGGGCACAAGACGGGCGTCTTGGGCGCGACCTAACCTGCAGCTTGACGTCGGCGCTGTGGTGGCGCTCAAAGCACCGCCTCGCCCGACCCCCGCTGACCGCAACGGCCAGCCGCCGCAGGAGACCCGCTTGGCCTTTGTGCAACTGCTGATTTCGGGCGTGTCGCTCGGCTGCATCTATGCCTTGATCGCACTGGGCTTTGTGCTGATCTACAAGGCCACCGAGACCGTCAACTTCGCCCAGGGCGAGCTGATGATGCTGGGTGCCTTTGGCGGCCTGGTGCTGATGAAGGCGGCCGGCTGGTCGTTCTGGTTTGCCGCGCCGATGGCGGTGGTCGGCATGTTCATGTTCGGCATCGTGCTGGAGCGGCTGGTGATCCGGCCGATCATGGGACAGCCGCAGTTCACCATCGTGATGCTGACGATCGGTGTGGGCTACACCGCACGCGGGCTGATTTCGATGATCCCCGAGATCGGCACCGAGACCCACACGCTGGACGTGCCCTACAAGGGCGAGGTGATCAACATCGCCGGTGCGGTGATCAGCCTGGAGCAGGTGGCCATCATCGGCATCACCGCAGTGCTGTGCGCGGTGCTGTACCTGATGTTCCGCTACAGCAAGCTGGGCATTGCGATGCAGGCCACCTCGCAAAACCAGCTGGCGGCCTACTACATGGGCATCCCGGTGCGGCGCATCAACGGCCTGGTGTGGGGGCTGTCGGCGGCGGTGGCCGCACTGGCCGGCTTGCTGTTGGCGCCGATCACCTTTGTGCACGCCAACATGGGCTACATCGGGCTCAAGGCTTTCCCGGCAGCGGTGGTGGGCGGTTTCGGCAGTCTGCCCGGTGCCATCGTCGGCGGCCTGGTGATCGGTCTGGTTGAGGCCTTTGCAGGCTTTTACCTGCCCGAGGGCTTCAAGGACATCGCCGCCTACGTGGTGGTGCTGGTGATGCTGGTGGTCAAGCCCAACGGGCTTTTTGGCGGCAACCTGCGCAAGAAGGTTTGAGGGCTACCCCAACATGCGTTTCATCTTCAAGACCGACTACGCGCAGGACATCGCGCTGGTCAAACACAACGGCCAGGCCTTCTGGTACGGCCTGCTGGTGCTGGTCATGCTGGCTGCGCCACTTTGGGCCGGCGACTACTGGCTGTCACAGCTCAGCTTTGTGCTGATCTACGCGGTGGCCGGGTTGGGCCTGATGGTGCTGTCGGGCTTTACCGGCCTGGCGTCGATCGGCCACGCTGCATTTCTCGGTGTCGGTGCCTACCTGCAGACGGTGCTGTCGGCCAAGGGTTGGCCGTTTCCGTTGACGATGGCGCTGGCGGCGGCATTGTCGGCGGCGGTGGGCGTGGTGGTGGGCTTGCCGGCGCTGCGGGTCAAGGGCATCTACCTGGCGATCGCCACGCTGTCGGCCGGCTTCATCGTCGAGGAGGTGCTGGCGCGCTGGGAAAGTGTCACCAAGGGCAACGCTGGCATCTCGGTGACCTCGCCGCAGTTTTTTGGCGCCGACCTGGGCTCGTCCGAGGCCTTCTACTACATCGCTTTGGGCACTTGCTTGCTGGTGACGCTGGCGGTGCTCAATTTGCTGCGTTCGGCCACCGGCCGGGCCTTCATCGCGATCCGGGACTCTGAGGTTTCGGCGCAAAGCATGGGCATCCACCTGGCGGCGTACAAGACGCTGGCGTTTTCGCTGTCAGCCGCCATCGTCGGCCTGGCGGGTGCGCTGTACGCGCACAAGCTGCGTTTCATCTCGCCCGACCAGTTTGGCATCCAGCAGTCGGTGGACCTGCTGCTGTTGGTGGTGGTGGGTGGGCTGGGCTCTGTGCACGGCGCGTTTCTGGGAGCGATCTTCCTGATCACGATGCCGCAGCTGATCGCCCTGGGCAAGGACTGGCTGCCGCCGGCCATTGGCCAGGCCACAGGGCTGCAGGCGGTGGTCTACGGTGTGGTGCTGATGGCCTTTGTGCTGTTCGAGCCGATGGGCCTGTACGGCCGCTGGCTCAAGGTGCGCACCTGGCTGCAGCTGTTCCCGTTTTACCGGCGCGGCCTGTTCAAGCGGCAGAAGAGCTACGCCAAATCGGAGCGGCTGAAATGACCCCCAACCGATCCGCCAGCGCAGCCAGCGACCGGCTCAGCGACGCCAGCAGCGGCCCCCTGCTGGTCGCCCAAGACCTGAGCGTGCGCTTTGGCGGCGTGCTGGCGGTCAACCAGGTCAGCTTTGAGGTGCAGCGCGGTGAGGTCTTCACGCTGATCGGCCCCAACGGCGCTGGCAAGACCACGGTGTTCAACCTGATCAGCCGCATCTACACGCCCACCACGGGCACGCTGCACTTCGAGGGCCAGTTGTTGTCGGACAAGCCGCCGCACGACATCGCGGCGCTGGGCATTGCGCGCACTTTCCAGAACATCGAGCTGTTCGAAAACGCCACCGTGCTGCAAAACCTGCTGATCGGTCACCACATCCACCGCGGTGCTGGCTTTTGGAGCAACCTGTTGTTTACCCGTGCCAGCCGCGAGGCTGAGCTGGCGGCGCGCTTGAGCGCCGAGCGGGTGATCGACCTGCTGGGCCTGCAGGCGTTGCGCGACAGCTTTGTCGCCGGGCTGCCCTACGGCAAACGCAAGGTGGTGGAATTGGCGCGGGCGCTGTGCACCCGGCCCAAATTGCTGCTGCTGGACGAGCCGTCGTCGGGCCTGAACGTCGAGGAGACCGAGGACATGGCCTGGTGGATCCAGGACATCAAGACCGAGCTGGGCATCACCGTGCTGATGGTCGAGCACGACATGAGCCTGGTGTCCCGGGTGTCCGACCGGGTGCTGGCGATGAACCAGGGCGAGGTGCTGGCGCTGGGCACGCCGGCCGAGGTGCAGGCGCACCCCGGCGTGATCGAGGCCTATCTGGGGTCGGTCGATGATGTGTCGTCGTTGCGGAGGACCGCAGCATGACGGCGCCCGCCATGGCGACGCCGCCACCCATCCCCCAAGCGTTGGCGCTGCCCGCGGGTGCTTCGGGCGCGCAAGAGGCCGGCGCGCACGGCGCCAACGACGACATCCTGCTGTCGCTGGCCAATGTCGAAAGCGCTTACGGCCCGATCAAGGCGATCCGGGGCGTCAGCCTGAAGGTGCGGCGCGGCGAGATTGGCGCGGTGCTGGGCAGCAACGGCGCGGGCAAGTCGACCATCTTGAAGACGATCTCCGGCGTGTTGGACCCGACCCGCGGCACGGTGATGTTCAAGGGCTGCGACATCACCGCCCGCGACCCGGCTGACATCGTGCGGCGTGGCCTGGTGCATGTGCCCGAGGGCCGCGAGGTGTTTCCGCTGCTGTCGGTCAAGGACAACCTGCTGATGGGCGCCTACACCCGCCGCGACCGCGACGGCGTGGCCCGCGACATCGAGCAGGTGTACGGCTACTTTCCGATCCTGCGTGAGCGGCAGGCCCAGAACGCCGGCCTGCTGTCGGGCGGCCAGCAGCAGATGCTGTCGATCAGCCGGGCACTGATGGCGCGGCCCGACCTGATATTGCTTGACGAGCCCAGCCTGGGTTTGAGCCCCAAACTGACCAAGGAGATCTTCGAGATCGTCGTGCGCATCAACCGTGAGCGCGGCACGACGATGCTGCTGGTCGAGCAAAACGCCAACATGGCGCTGAACGCAGCCGACTACGGCTACGTGCTGGAGAACGGCCGCATCGTGATGGAAGACCGCTGCGACGTGCTGCGCGAGAAAGAAGACATCCGCGAGTTCTACCTCGGCATGAAAGAGACCGGTGTGCGCGGTGAACGGCGCTGGAAGAAGAAGAAGACGTGGCGATAGCGCCACCCCCCGAAGCGCCTGCCGGCGCTCCCCCCTGGGGGCGAGCCGCCGGTTGCGCGGCGGAGCCGGATCCACGGCGTCTGCTTGACGGCGTGCGCCCTGGCGACCTAACCGCAGCTGGACAAAGATGACATCGACATCAAGCCCGACAGTGACCACCCGCCGCCCAGGCTGGGTGCCCGAGACCTTGAGCTTCGACACCGTGCCGCAGATGTTCTGGCAACGGGTGGACGAACTGGGCAGCGCGGTGATGATGCGCCAGAAAGACCTGGGCCTGTGGCGCGCCTACAGCTGGACCGAGGTGGGCAACACGGTGGCCGAGATCGGCGCCGGGCTGGTCAGCCTGGGCTTTGAGCCGGGGCAGGTGGTGTCGGTGCTGGCCAACACCTGCCGCGAGTGGGTCTGGGCCGACCTGGCCACGCTGAGCATGGGCGGGATTTGCAACGGCATTTACCCGACCGATGCGGCGTCGCAGGTGGACTACCTGTGCACGGACTCCAGCAGCGTGTTCTTGTTTGCCGAGGACGACGAGCAGCTCGACAAGTACCTGGAAATGCGCGATCACCTGCCGCTGGTCAAACGCGTGATCGTGTTCAACATGGAAGGCCTGCAAAAGCTGGACGACCCCCAGGTGATCAGCCTGGACGCACTGCGTGCGCTGGGCCGCGACTACCTGCAGGCCCACCCGACGCTGGTGGCACAGCGCCTGGCCAGCCGCACACCGCAGGACGTGGCGGTGCTGGTCTACACCTCGGGCACCACTGGCCGGCCCAAGGGCGCGATGATCACGCATGCCAACATCTGCGCTGCGCTGGCGGCCACCGGCAGCTCACTGTTCGAAGGCCTGCCGATGGGCGGCGAGCGGGTGGCGTTTTTGCCGCTGTGCCACATCGCCGAACGCATGATCGGCGAGTACGTCTCGATCCACCGCAAGTCGACGATCAACTTCGTCGAAAACCCCGAGACCGTGTTCGACAACCTGCGCGAGGTCCAGCCGCTGGTGTTTTTTGCTGTGCCGCGGGTCTGGGAGAAGGTGTTTTCCACCGTGGCCATCAGCGTCCGCGAGGCCGGCCGGGTGCAGCAACTGGCCTACGGCTGGGCGCTGGGCGAGGGCATGAAGATTGTCAAGCTGGCCGAGACCGGCACAGCACCCGGCGTGCTGCAACGGGCGCGCTATTGGTTGGCGCGCACCCTGGTGCTCAACAACGTGCGGCGCATGGTGGGCCTGAACCGGGTGCAACTGGCGCTGACCGGCGCGGCGCCGATCTCGCCCGAGCTGATCCGCTGGTACCTGGCGCTGGGCATCCCGCTGCGCGAGGGCTGGGGCATGACCGAAACCACCGGGGGTGGCACTGTGACGCCGTTTGACGGTGGCAGGCCGGGCAGCATCGGCCTGCCCGGGCCGGGGGTGGAGATGCGGATCTCCGAACAGGGCGAAATCCTGGTGCGGGGTGCGGTGGTGTTCAAGGGCTACCTGAACCAGCCTGAGAAGACGGCCGAGACGGTCGACGCCGACGGCTGGCTGCACACGGGCGATGTCGGCCGGGTCGATGCCGATGGCTACTTCTTCATCACCGACCGGATGAAAGACATCATCATCACCGCCGGCGGCAAGAACGTGACGCCCAGTGAATGGGAGAACCAGCTCAAGTTCAGCCCCTATGTGACGGACGCGGTGGTGATTGGCGACAAGCGCGCCTACCTGTCGTGCCTGGTGATGATCGACCAGGACAACATCGAGCAGTGGGCGCAAGAGCGCGATGTGCAGTTCTCCGACTACAAGAGCCTGTGCCGCGCGCCGGAGGTGGTGAGCCTGATCGGCGAAGAGATCGACAAGGTCAACAAGCAGTTCGCCCGGGTCGAGCAGATCAAGCAGTTCCGCTTGATCGAGCAGCGCCTCACCGCCGAGGACGAAGAGCTGACGCCGACCATGAAGCTCAAGCGGTCGCTGGTGAACCGCAAATACGCCGACATGATCGAGGCGATGTATTCGGCCAAGGCGGCAGCCTGAAACGCGATTCCTGTCGCCTTGGGGTCTCAGGCGGCGGCATGTCCCGATGAGAATTTAGACCTAACCCCTGAATACTCTGTAAGCCCTTGGCCAGCCGACCGCTGAAACCCCGGCTGGCCACGCCCGATTGACCCAACCACCGGTGCCTTATGTCAAAAAATCTGAACCTGCTGGGCGCTGTGCTCGCCCTCGGTTTGTCCCATGCCCTGGCCCAGACGCCCGCGCCGGCACCGCCACCGCCACCGGCCTGGAAGCAAGGCATGCCGACCGACTTGGCCGATTCCAAGCTCGCGCCGCATGCCGCAAAGTTCACCGCCACGGCGGCGGCCGATGTGCAGATCGACCAGCTCAAGCTGCCGCCGGGCTTCAAGATCGAGGTCTGGTCTGCCGGCACCCCGGGCGTGCGCGCCATGGCGCGCGGCGAGAGCGGCAAGGTCTACGCTGGCACCCGGCCGCTGGGTCGGGTTTACGAGATCACCGACAACGGCCGCGACCGCAGCAGCCGCGTCGTCGTCGACAAGCTCAACCAGCCCGCGGTGACCATGCACAAGGGTGCGCTCTACGTGATGGCGATCGACAAGGTGCTGCGCTTTGATGGCATCGAGTCCAACCCGGGCGTGCAGCCGGTTGACATGACGGCGGCCTTCAAGCTGCCACCCGAGCAGCACCACAACTGGAAGTACCTGCGCTTCGGGCCGGACGGCAAGCTCTACGTGCCTTTTGGTGCGCCATGCAACATCTGTGAGCTGCCAACTGCCGAATACGCCCAGATCCGCCGCTACAACCCCGACGGCACGGGCATGGAGGTCATCGCCACCGGTGTGCGCAACACCCTCGGCTTTGACTGGCATCCGGTGACCCAGGAGCTGTGGTTCACCAACCATGGCCGCGACTGGATGGGCAATGACACGCCGGACGACACGCTGAACCGCTTGAGCAAGACCGGCCAGTTTTTCGGCTTCCCGTATTGCCACGCTGGCACGGTGGCTGACCGCGACATCAAGAAAGACAACGCTTGCGGTGGCGTCACGGCGCCGGTGCAGTTGATGGGCCCTCACGCGTCGGTCATGGGCTTGCAGTTCTACACCGGCAGCATGTTCCCGGCCGAGTACAAGAATGCGATGTTCATCGCCCGCAAGGGCTCGTGGAACCGCGACCAGAAGAATGGCTACGACCTGGTCACGGTGCGGGCCGATGCGGACGGCAAAAACGCCAAGCTCACGCCCTTCCTGACCGGATTCAAGGACGACGCTGCCAACACCTTCTGGGGCCGCCCGGTCTACACCCTGCAGATGCCCGATGGCGCGATGCTGCTGTCCGATGAGCAGATGGGCGTGATCTACCGCATCAGCTATGCCAAGGCGTCCTGAACGGGCAGGCTCGGTCCGGCGTTGCAGCTTTACCCTGGTCGCTGCAGCGCTGGTTTGTCTGGCGGGCGCGGTCCAGGCCCAGAGCGCTGAGCGGCTGGCGCTGTGCGCCGCCTGCCACGGCGCCAAAGGTATCTCGGCCAGCCCGCAGATCCCTTCGCTGGCGGCGCAGCCCAAGATTTTTGTGGAAAACCAGCTGGTGCTGATCCGCGAAGGGTTGCGCGACGTGCCTCAGATGAAGGGCATGCTCGACGGCGTGCCCGACACCGAGTTGTCGGCACTGGCCAGCCACTTCCAGTCGCTGCCGGCGCCGGGGCCGGCTGCCGGACCGGTGCAGGCCGATCGGTTTCAGCGTGGCAAAGACCTGGCCCGGTCTGCGCTGTGCGGCACCTGCCACCTGCCCGACTACAGCGGCCGGCAGCAGATACCGCGGCTGGCTGGCCAGCATGAGGCATTTCTGCTCGACACCATGAAGCAGTTCCGCGACCACGCTGGCCCTGGGCGCGACACCATCATGTCGGCCTCGCTGCTGGGCATCAACGACGCCCAACTCGCCGATCTGGCGCACTACTTCGCCAACTTCCGCTGAGCGGATGAGGGGTTGGCCCGGGCCGGTGGCGCGGGCCAGTGTCAGCCCCGTCGGCCGACGTCCCGGCCATGGGCCGTCCAGCCGCCTGCTGCGCTTGGCGGCGCGGGCCGTGCGGCCTGCGATGCCGCGGTTGCGGCTGGCGTCAGACCCGCTCGAGAATCGTCACCGCACAAGCCGCCTCGTCAAAGCCGATCACGCCGCCGCCGTTCTCGGCCAGGCCGATGCGTGCACCCGGCTGCTGTCGCGCACCCGCCTCGCCGCGCAGTTGCAGGGCCAGCTCATGGATCATCGACAGCCCGGTGGCGCCCACTGGGTGGCCTTTGCTGACCAACCCGCCCGACAGGTTGATCGGCCGCTCGCCGCCCAGCGACGTGGCACCACTGGCGACAAACGCGCCGCCCTGACCGATCGGGCAAAAGCCCAGCATCTCGGCCTGGTAGATCTCACAAAAGCTGGTGGCGTCATGCACCTCGGCCACGTCGACTTGCTGCGGCGTGATGCCGGCCATTGCATAGGCGCGCTGCGCGGCCCGCTGGCTCAGGCCCGGCTCGTCCAGGCGGCGGTATTTGCCACCGGTGATCACGCTGGCACGGATGCGCAGCGCGCGTGCCTGCACCGCCTGCGGCAAGGTCTTGAGGTAGGCCGCCGAGCAGACCAGCGCAGCCGCTGCGCCGTCGCCGATAGGCGCGCACATGGCCCGGGTCAGCGGCCAGCTCACCAGCCGGTCTGCCAGCACCTGCGCGGGTGAGACCTCGAACCGGTACTGCGCTAGCGGGTTCAAGGCGCCCATTGCATGGTTCTTGGACGCGCCCGCAGCGATCTGTGCCACCGTCGTGCCGTGGGTCTTGATGTGCCACGCTGCCTGCATCGCGTAGGTGTCCATGAACAGCGTGCCGCCACCGTCCTTCGGATTGAACGGCTTGCCCGCCGCCGCGCCCGCAGCGGCGTAGTAGGCCAGCCACTCTTGCGGGTCGAGCTGGTCGATGCCGCCGTCAAAGATCTCCTGCGTCCTGGCGGCGCCGCTGCGCACGCCGGCAGGCGCTGCACCGCCTTGCGCCGTTTCGGCGTCTCCGCCGGGCTCGGCATCTGGCACGAAGGTTTTTTCCACGCCGATCGCCAGCGACAACCCGCAGGTGCCCGACAGCACATCCTTCCAGGCGCCGTGCAGCGCCATGCTGGCGGTGGCGCAGCCACCTTCGACGTTGATCATCGGCACCCGCTCCGGGAACAAGCCGTCCCGCACCAGCGGCGTGAAGCAGACCTGGCCGCGGATGTTGCGCTGGCCCCAGCTGCCCATGCCGCAATTGCCGAACCAGGCGTTGGCGATGTCTGCGCCGTCAGCCAAGCCGGCATCGGCCAGCACCGCCAGGTAGGCCTGGCGGGTCAGGTCCTTGAAGCTGGCGCCGGGTTGCTTGCCAAAGCGGGTGCAGCTGGTGGCGATGAGGTAGGCGTCTGGCATGCGGTTCTCCTGGAAAACGGTGGGGTCAGCCGAGCAGGATCGGCAAACGCGAGACGCCGCGCATCGCCAGCGCGTCGATCCATTCGGGCTCACCGTCTGGGCCGGCCACGCGCTCGATGCTTGCAAATCGCTGCACCAGCCGGCCAATGCAGCGCTGCCCTTCCAGCCGGGCCAGCGGCGCGCCCATGCAAAAGTGCAGACCAAAGCCGAAGGTCAGGTGGCGGTTGGGCGTGCGGGCGATGTCCAGCGCCTGCGGCTCGGCAAACATGCGTGGGTCGCGGTTGGCCGCGTTGGCAAAGCCGAACACCCGGTCACCGGCCTTCAACTGATGCCCGTCGATCTGGTGGTCTACTTTCACCACCCGTGCGATGGCATTGCTGGGCCCGTCGTAGCGCAAGAATTCTTCCACCGCGCTGTCGATCAGCGCCGGGTCGTCGCGCAGCCGCTGCAACTGCGCCGGGTGGTCCAGCAGCGCATGCACCGCATTGCCCAGCAGGTGGGTGGTGGTCTCGTGGCCGGCAAACAGCACCAGCATGCAGGTGGCGACCAGTTCGTCTTCGCTCAGCCGGCCCTCGTCGTCGCGGGCGCTGATCATGCGGCTGACAAAGTCTTCGCCTGGCACGGCCCGCCGCTGGGCGATCAGCGTGCGAAAAAACGCCGCCAGCCGCTCGGCACCGCTGCGCGCCCGGGCGTAGCGGTCGCCGTCGGCCCGAGCGCCACCGATGAAGGCGCGCAACTCGTCCGACGCTGCCTTCAACTCGGGAAAGTCGCTGTACGGGATCGCCAGCATGTCCATGATCACGTAAGCCGGCAGCGGTGCCGCCACCTGCTGCGCCCAATCGACCGGCACGCCGGTGGGCAAAAGGTCGAGCAGGTGGTCCACCACCCGGGTGACCGCGCCGTCCAGCGCCTCCAGTGCCTTCAAGTTGAACACCGTGCCCACCAGCCGGCGCAGCCGGGTGTGCTCGGGCGGATCCCGGAACACCATCCACAACGACATGTAGCGCATCACCTCGGCCAGCGTGTCGCGGCGCTCGCCCTGCAACTGGGCGTAAAACGGCCGCAGCCGGTCGGGCGACATTGCGTCCGACAGCATCATCTGCCGCACGTCGTCATAGCGGGTCAGCACCCAGGCCCGCAGCGCCGGGCTCCAGTGCACCGGATCATCGTCCTGCAGCCGGGCATACAGCGGGAACGGGTTGCGCCGCACGGCGGGGTCGGCGGGGTCGTAGGCCAGGGTGCTTGTCATGCCCTGGAGGCTATTGCAGCCGCCCGCTGCGGGCAAGCACTGGCTTGTCCGGATGGGGCGAAACACCGCAAAGTCGCCGCCGCGACAGCGGCTACCGACTTTCCCGACTGGCATTGATGCGGCTGCCTGCTAGCCTCGAAACGATGACAAACCCGGCTGCCACGCACGCCCTGGACGACACCAGCGTACTGATCCCCGACGTGTTCGAGGTCCACGCCCACACCCAGCCCGACAAGGAGGCGGTGGTGTGTGGTGCCGTGCGCCGCTGCTGGGGCGAC
>JBKJKU010000224.1:0-5653 GCA_046597355.1 Aquabacterium sp. | reverse complement strand
GTTGCACATCGGCAGGCCGCGCCGGACACTGCCCGCTGATGCGGGGTTCGGTGATGCCGTCCCTGTAGTCGAAGTAGACCATCTCGACCTGGTGGGCCTGGGTAACTTCGTCAAATTCGCCCTTGCGGGCCTGGGTCTCGTGGCCATACACCCACTGCAGGCCATTGGCCTCGGCGGCAGTTTTCAGCGTGTCAACCGCCGCGACGAAGCGCGTCCAGCCAACACCTCCGGATTGTTCGTTCGCAAAGGTCTGCAGCGTCAGCACGACGTGAATGTGCTGGTCGTCGCGCCCGAAGCGCCAATGTCCGGGGGCACTGGGACCGGGATCGTTGGGGTCGCTGGGATCAATGTCGCCGTTGAGTTTGGCGCGCGCCTGCGCGCCCTCTCGAAACGCCAGCGGAAACCGGTCATTCAAATCGGCTAGCCGCCCTGGCAACAAGGCCGTCATGCCGGCAAAGGTGAAGGCCACGTTGGCCGTCAAGTCTGGCTTGAGCGTCTTTCCATTTGTGCCCACTGCCCAAGGCACCGCACTCGTCAGGTCGCCCCACGCGTTGCCCGACGGTGGCGATTTCGAGAAGTCTTGCGACAACCACCGCCGCGCCGTGGCCGCGTCCGTGACGGTGAAGAACTGGTGCAGCGCCGTCTTCGCGCCATACCCACGCAGGATATTGCCTTGCACGTCTTTCAGGTCCACCCAGGCAGCCGGCCGGTCCAGGGCGGGCTGCGGCAACTTGCCCTTGCCGCGCGGTCCGGTGATGTCGATCACCGTCTTGTCGGGGTAGGCGCAGAACAGCGGATAGTCGAAGTCTGGGGGGAACAATGTCGCGTTACCCAGCACCCGAGGGAAAAACGGCACCCGGTTCCAAAGCTGCACATAGGTCCAGAATTCGTCGGGGTGCTTGCTCACCGGCAATGGGGGGGCGCCTTCGACATAGCTCAGCAGGCGATCAAAGACATCACCGATCGCGATGGCGAAGTCCATCACATAGGGTTCCAGCGGGCCGTCGAACTCTGTGATGACCATCAGGGCCGTGCCATCCCACGACGGCACAAAGCGCGCGAAGTGCAGGAACGACAATTCTCCCAGCGCCCGTTGGATCTTCGGCCGAGCGACCACCACGTCCCAGAGCATCAACGGCAACTCGTACGGGTGGCGCAGCTTGAGCGCCAGGTTCAGGCAATGGCTGACCTTTTGCGGCTCAGCGCGCATCCATTCCCGGGCCCATGAAGGAAATTCGTCCATGTCTTCTCCCAATCAGTGTTTTTCTGCGGGCTGGTGCCCAGAACATGGTGGACCAGGGTCCGCCCAAAATGCGGTTTTGTCTGCCAACCTTGTGTTTGCCTTTCACTTTCTTAGGCCCGTCCCGTCAAAGGGATTGACGCAGGCTCACGACTTCGTTGTAACGGAATTTGCCCGCGTCCGTCAAAGTCCAAGGGGTGTTTGCCAATCGTTCGGGTCAAGGTTGAAAGGATGATTCACCAGATGCGGTAGCGGTATGAAACTGCGCTAAATGTTCTAAATCAGAGACCACCTTGCCCCCTAGAAGTGAAGTCCACAGCTGATCGTCAGGCAGCAGTTTTGAAAACGAGCGATGACCGAGAAAGTCCACGCGAGGCGCCGGGCACGGTGCAAGCTGGAGTTCAAGCTTTAGGCCTTCTGGCTGATTAAGGCCGGGCCAGTGGCACCGGCGCCAGTTCGTTTTTTTGGGCAAGCCAGCTGTGGCCTTGGGTAGCTGGGTCGGCGCTTCCAAAAATGGTTTGCTGCAAGGTGCCAGACGGTTCCAATTGGTCATGACTCAACTTGCCTCCGGCAACCGCCGCAAGCCCCGCACCGGCGACTGAAATATCAGCAACGCCTGCACCGCAAACCCGCCCAGCGCCAGCCACAGGCAGGCCGGCGCGCCCCAGACCTCACCGACCACGCCGCCCAGCGCCGCGCCCAGCGGTCTGGCACCCATGTTGACGGTCAGGAAGATGGCCGTCACCCGGCCCAGCATGGCCGGTGGGGTGACGGTTTGCCGCAGCGTGGTGGAGCTGATGGTCCACAGGATGGGGCCGGCGCCAAACAGGACAAAAGCGGCGCCGGCCAGCCAGCCCGACGGCCAGACCAGCGTGGCCACCATCGCGGCCATTGCCGCGACCGACACCGCAGGCCCCAGCACCACCACCCGGCCGAAGGGCATTGCGGCCAGGACTCGGGGCGCTGCCAGCGCGCCCATCACCATGCCGGCACCGTAGCTGGCCAGCGTCAGCCCGACGGCGCCAGCGTCCAGGCCCAGGCTGTGCATCGCGTAGGGCACGTAGGCGGCTTGCAGCACAAACCAGGACAGGTTCCAGGCCACGGCGGTCAGCAGGATGGGCCGCAGCAAACGGTGCTGCCAGACCCGATGCGCGCCGTCCTTCAGGTCCAGCCACGGGTGGCGCGCGGGCGCGACGGTGCGGGCGGGCTCTGGCAACCGCAGCAACAGGGCGACCGCCACGCTCGACAGCACCGTGGCCAGTACAAAGGCGGCGCTGGCACCGGCCCAGGACACCAGTGCGCCGGCCAGCGCCGGCCCTGCGGCAAAAGCGGCACTGCGGGCCAGTTCCAGCCGGCTGTTGGCCGCACCCAGCTGGTCGCGGGGCACCAACGCCGGCACCAGCGCGGGTGCCGCGACGCTGAAGCCGACGGTGCCCGATGCGCCGGCAAAACCCAACGCCGCCAGCAGGGCGATCGACAGCCGGCCCGAAGCGACGGCCCACAGCAGCAGCGCCAGCGACAGTGCGCGCAGTGCTTCGGCGGCGACCATCAGGCGGCGTCGCGAATGGCGGTCGGCCCACAAACCCAGTGGTATCGCCAACAGCAGGAACGGCAGGCTTTGCGCGGTGCTGAGCAGGCCGATCTGGCCCGGCCCGGCGTTCAGCGCCAGCACCGCCACGATGGGCACCGCTGCCAGGCTGACCTGCTCGGCCGCTTGCGCCGCCAGGTTGGCACTGGCCAGGGTGTTGAAGGATCGGGGCAGGGTGTGCGTCATTGGCTGGGGTGGGTTCGTGTTGGGCAGCGGCTCAAAAGCCCGATGATCGGGCCCCGGTGCGCTGCAGGCTGGCCGTTTTCGGACCTGTGGCGCCTGCCGTGCCTGCGCCGCAGTGGTGCAGGGTCGGCGCAGGCGGCGCAGGGTCGGCGCAGGCGGCGCAGTCGGCGCAGTCGGTGCGGGAGCCGCTGCCGGTTGTCGCTTGCGGCACTGTGCCGGCGCGGGCGCCATGCCAGCATCGGCCATGCTGTTCAACCACTGCCTGGCTGCCGACCGCCGATGCGCCCCGCGCTGATCCCGCCGCTGTTGGCCGTCGCCTGGGGGCTGAACTGGCCGGCGGTGAAGGTCATGCTGTCGGTGCTGGCGCCGTTCAGTGCGCGCGGGTTGGGGCTGGGCCTGGGGGTCATCTTGTTGATCGGGCTGGCGCTGCTGCGCCGCACGCCGCTGCTGCCGCGGCGTGGCGCGTGGCCCGCGGTGCTGATCGGGGGTGTGCTCACGGTGGCGGTGTTCAACATGTGCACGGCGTTTGCGCAATTGACCACCAGCACCTCGCGCGCGGCGGTGCTGACCTTCACCATGCCGCTGATGTCGGCCGCACTGGCCTGGGCCGTGCTGGGCGAGCGGCCCGACCGCAAGAGCGCGCTGGCCCTGGCGCTGGGCGGCGGCGGCGTGGCAGTGTTGGCGGTACCGGTGTTGCGCGGGCTGGTGGCACCGGTGCCCGTGGGCTCGGTCTGGGGGTTGCTGTTTCCGCTCGGCGCAGCGCTGGCCTGGGCGTTGGGCACTGTGGCCACCAAGCGCTGGCCGCCGCCGGGTGACCGCATCGTCATCACCGCCTGGCAGTTGGGCATCGGTGCAGCCTGCGCCACCGTGGCGGCGCTGGCCACCGGCGAGCAACTGCCCGCCGTATGGCCACCGCTTGTGCTGGCCGCGCTGGCCTGGCATGTGCTGATCGCCACCGCCGTGGCCTATGTGATGTGGTACCGGTTGCTGGCTTCGGCCAGCGCCACGGTGGCCTCGCTCACCACGCTTGCGGTGCCGGTGGTGGGCGTGCTGGGCGCGATGGCGCTGGTCGGCGACCGGCCCAGCGGCGCTGACTGGCTGGGCTTTGTGCTGGTGCTGGGCGGTGCGGCGCTGGTGGTGCTGCCGATGCGCGTTTCGCGGACCTGACCGCCATGGGCGGCTTGAAATTGGGCTGGCGCCTGTCGCTGCCCGGTCAGTACAGCCGGATCGCCATGTCGAAGTACCAGGTCCGGCGCACCTCGATCACGTCGAAATCGCGGGCCAGGCCGGGCGGGAAGGCGGGGTAGGGTGCCTGGCTGTGCACGATGCGGCGTATCGCTTCGTCGAGCGCGGCCACGCCGCTGGCGCGCACGAAGGTCACCGACTCGACCGACCCGTCGCTGCGCAGCGCCACCGTCACCAGCGGATCGGTGTGCGGCTGCTTGGCCAGGTCGCGGACCAGGTCGAAGCCCCTGTTCAGCTGGATCTTTCGGCTCCAGGCTTCGGCGTACAACACCAGTTCGGCATTGGGGTCGCTGCGGCCCAAAAGCCGGCCGCGGCGGGCACTGGCGGGCGAGGGCGCCAACGGCGCGGCCAGGCGCGCGGCAGCCGATGCCGCGTCACGCCGGTCGGCTTCTTCGTTCAGCTGTTGCCCAATGGCCCGCAGCAGCGCCTCGCGTTTGGCCGTGGCGGCCTGCGCGGCGTCGATCCGCGCGGCGTCGATTCGCGCGGCCTCGGCTCGCGCGGCCTCGGCTCGGCCGGCGTCCTGCTGTGCGGCCGCCTGGAGAGCGGCGGCCTGGCGCGAAGCCTCTTGAAGCGCGGCCGCTCGCTGTGCTGCCGCAACGCGCTCGGCGTCCAGCCGCGCGGCTTCGACCCGCGCCAGTTCCTGACGCTCAGCGACCTGGCGCTGGGCTTCCTGCCGCGCGGCTTCCTGCTGGGCGGCGGTCTGACGTTCAGCCTGCAAGCGCGCGGTCTCTCTGCGCGCAGCGTCCTGTCGCACTGTGTCTTGCCGCGCAGCGTCTTGCCGCACTGCGTCTTGCCGTGCCGCCTCTTGTTGCGCGGCCACTTGCTGGGCTGCGCCTTGCCGTGCCGCCTCTTGTTGCGCGGCCACTTGCCGCGCCGCCTCTTGTTGCGCCGCCGCAAGCCGTGTGGATTCCACCCGCTCAATTTCCAGCCGGGCGGCCTCGGCCCGCGCCGCATCCTGCCGGGCGGTGGCCTGCCGGGCGGCCTCCGCCGCGGTCGCTGCCACTTGCGCCGCCTGCCGGGTGCGGTCGCGCTCGACCAGTTCAGCAGCCCGATCTCGCGCGTCCTGGGCGGTGCGAGCCAGCGCATTGACGTCGGCCGCCTGTGTGGGCGGCGGCGGGGTTTCCGGGCCTGTGGCGACGGGCGCGGGCATGACGGGGGGCTTTGGCGCCACGGGCACCGCAGGAACGGCAGGAACGGCAGGAACGGCAGTTACGGCGGGCACCACGGGCACCACGGGCACGGCCCAGGTGGACCCGCCGGACCGGGTCAGCGGCGTCGAGGTGGGCTCGGGCGCTGGCGATGCCGCCGGCTCCGCGGGCGGCTGTGCTGGCGGCTGTGCGAGAGGCGGTGCGAAAGGCGGTGCGAGAGGCGGTGCGAAAGGCGGTGCTGGGGGCTGT
>JBKJKU010000077.1:0-9348 GCA_046597355.1 Aquabacterium sp. | reverse complement strand
CAGGACCGTACGCGGGCATGCGCCGCGCTGTCTGGCGCAGCGCCGCCGCCAGTGTCATGCGTTCGGCCGGGCCAAACCCGAGCAAGGCCACGGGGATGGGTGCGGGCATCAGGTGGGGCGCAGGCTAGGTAAGGTGGATTGCGGGGCGGGGCGGGAGCAGAGCGGACGTTAGCAGCTGCCCGTGCATAGACGCCATCGTTGGTGGCCAAACGGCGGGCAGTCAACCGACGCGGCCGTGCCTGCAGCGGATAGCATCTGTGAACTGTCGCCGTTTTCAACCCACTTCACCGGACGATCCACCATGGCCGACCCCAGCATCAGCGATTTCGAGGCAATCGACATCACGGGCAAGACGCATCGATTGTCTGACATGGCCGGCAAGGTGATGCTGATTGTCAACACCGCCAGCAAGTGCGGCTTCACGCCCCAGTTCGGCGGCCTGGAGACCTTGTGGCAGACCTACCGCGACCGCGGGCTGGTGATCATGGGCTTTCCCAGCAACGAATTTGGCCGACAAGATCCGGGCAGCAACGACGAGATCTCTTCGTTCTGCCAACTCAACTATGGCGTCAGTTTTCCGATGATGGCCAAGATCGAGGTCAACGGCGGCGGCACGCACCCGCTGTACGGCTGGCTCAAGTCCGAGGCGCCCGGCCTGCTGGGCAGCAAGGGGATCAAATGGAACTTCACCAAGTTCCTGGTCGGCCGTGACGGCCAGGTGATCCGCCGCTACGCGCCGCAGGACGCGCCCGAGAAACTGGCCGCCGACATCGAACTGGCGCTGGGCTCCTAGCCGCCGGGTAGCCTGCGTCGTCGCCCCACCCCGGCGTGACGCCCTTTTGGGAGGCCGGCGGCACTTTGCTGCTGTCGCCCAGGCCGGCGCCAGTCTGGATAATCGGCGGCCCATCCCCGGAGAGCCCTGATGTTCGAACATGTGCAGCCCTACGCGGGCGACCCGATCTTTGCCCTGGTCGATGCCTTCAATGCCGACCCCCGGCCGGCCAAGGTCAACCTGTCGATCGGCATCTACTTTGACGAGCAGGGCCGCCTGCCGGTGCTGCCCAGCGTGATGCAGGCCGAGGCCCGCATCCTGGCCGCCGCCGGCGCCAAGGGCTACCTGCCGATGGAGGGCGACGCCACCTGCCGCGCCGAGGTTGCCCAGCTGCTGCTCGGTGCCGACCACCCCGCAATAGCCGAGGGCCGGGTGGCGACGATCCAGACCGTGGGCTCGTCGGGTGGCCTGAAAGTGGGCGCTGACTTTTTAAAGGCCTGGCTGCCCGACGCCGAGGTCTGGGTCAGCGACCCGACCTGGGACAACCACCGCTCGATGTTCGAGGGCAGCGGTTTTGTCGTCAACACCTACCCGTACCACGACGCAGCCACCGGTGGACTGCGTTTTGACGCGATGCTGGCCACGCTGCGGGCCATCCCGACACGCAGCATCGTGCTGTTGCACGCCTGCTGCCACAACCCGACCGGTGTGGACCTGAGCCCGGCCCAGTGGGACGCGCTGATCCCGGTGTTGCGCGAGCGTGAGTTGCTGGCCTACCTGGACCTGGCCTACCAGGGCTTTGGCGACGGTATCGACGCCGACGCCTACGCCGTGCGGGCACTGGCCAGCGCCGGCCTGACGTTTTTCATTGCCAATTCGTTTTCCAAGAGCATGAGCGTGTACGGCGAGCGCTGCGGTGCGCTCAGCGCGGTCTGCGCCACGGCCGCTGAGGCGGCACTGGTGCTGGGTCAGCTGCGTTTCACGGTGCGGCGGATCTACTCCAGCCCCGGCATCCACGCTGCCAAGATCGTGGCCCATGTGCTGGGCGATGCCGACCTGCGCACGCTGTGGGAGGCCGAGCTGGCCGCCATGCGCGAGCGCATCGCCGCGATGCGCCATGCGCTGCACGACCGGCTGGCAGCGCTGGTGCCGGGGCACGACTTTGGCTACCTGCTCAGCCAGCGCGGCATGTTCAGCTACACCGGCCTGGGCGCTGCGCAGGTGGACGCGCTGCGCGCGCAGCATGCGGTGTACCTGTTGCGCTCGGGCCGCATCTGCGTGGCCGGGCTCAATACCGGCAACGTCGCGCGCACCGCCAGTGCCATCGCGGCGGTGCTGGCCGGCTGATGGGCCGGACCGCTGAATCGCTGCATCCAGCGCCGAAGGGGCTGCGTAGAAGTAGCTTGTCGGCGACCCGCTCAAAACTTGTGTAAGCAAGCCGGCTTGCCACCGACAGACCTCTGCACCCGAAGTTGATCCCGGCCTGACCGGGCCGGTTGCATCCCCCACCCCGCGCTTGACGGCGCGATTCACCTCCAAGGACCGACCATGAAATCCATCAAGTCAGGCGTTGCCATCGCCACCGCCGCTGCCGCCCTGTTCTCGGCCGGTCTGATGCTGAGCCCCACCGTGCAGGCTGCCGACGGCGGCGTCAAGTGCGTGGGCGCCAACAGCTGCAAGGGCACCAGCGAGTGCAAGACCGCCAAGAACGAGTGCAAGGGCATGAACGGCTGCAAGGGCCAGGGCTGGATGAGCGCCAAGACGGCCAAGGCCTGCACCGACGCTGGCGGCACGGTCGCCAAGTAACGCGGCGCGCAGCGAGGCCTTGTGCACACCGGCCCGATCCAAGGCTTCGGCCTCGGCCTGCGCACCGAGCACTACGCTGACTTCAGCCAGCACCCGCCACCCGGCGTGGACTGGCTGGAGATCATCAGCGAAAACTACCTGGTGCCCGGCGGCAAGCCGCTGAAGCACCTGGACCACCTGAGGGCCGATTGGCCCATGGTGATGCACGGCGTCTCGCTGTCGATTGGCGGCACCGACGCGCTGGATACCCCCTACCTGAGCGACCTGCGCGCGCTGGCCGACCGGGTGCAGCCCGGCTGGGTGTCCGATCACCTGTGCTGGACGGGGGTGTCTGGCCGCAACCTGCATGACCTGCTGCCCCTGCCGCTGACCGAGACCACACTGCGCCATGTGGCCGACCGGGTTGGCCGGGTGCAAGACGCGCTGGGCCGCCGCCTGGTGCTGGAAAACGTGTCGAGCTACGTGCGTTTTGCGGCCGACGAGATGACCGAACCTGAATTTATCGCCGCACTGCTGCGGCGTGCCGATTGCCAGCTGCTGCTGGATGTCAACAATGTCTACGTCAGCAGCGTGAACCACGGTTTCGACGCCCGCGGCTACATCAACACGATGCCGGCCGACCGGGTGGTGCAGCTGCACCTGGCCGGCCATTCGACCGGCGACAACGGCCTGCTGATCGACACCCACGACGCGCCGGTCTGTGCCGCGGTGTGGGATTTGTACGCCCACACGCTGCGTCGGCTGGGCTTCAAGCCCACGATGATCGAGCGCGACGACCACATCCCGGCGCTGGACATGCTGCTGGCCGAGTTGGACATTGCCCGCGGCATTGCGCAGCAAGTGGCACAGGAAATCCCGACCGCCCAACACACTGGCCCAGGGCCGGCAGCCCTGTCGGCGGTGCCGGCATGAGCCCTGCCGCCCAGGGCAGCCCGGCCGAGCTGCGCCAGCAGCAACTGGCCTTTGAGGCTGCCGTGTTGGGCCAGCACACCACCGGCCTGCTGCGCCCGGCGCTGGGTGGGGCGGCGGCGCTGGGCGTCTACCGCCACGCCTACACCGCCCGCCTGACCGGTGCGCTGCGCGACAACTTCGAGATCCTGGCGCTGGCACTCGGCGACGAGGGCTTTGATGCGCTGGCCGCTGCCTACATCGCCGCCCACCCATCGGCCCAGCCCTCGATACGCTGGTTTGGCCACGGCCTGGTGGCTTTCATGGCTGCCCGCGTGGACGCCGACGACGGCCTGGTGCCGCATCCGGCACTGGCCGACTTGGCGCGCCTGGACTGGGCCTTGCGTGGCGCCTTTGACGCTGCTGACGCGCCGGTGATCGGCCACGAGGCGCTGGCCCGTGTTGCGCCCGAACATTGGGCAAGCCTGGTGCTGCAGTTGCATCCCAGCGTGCAACTGCTGCCGCTGCAATGGGCCGTGGGGCCGGCCTGGCACGTTTTGCGTGCCGCCACCGACAACCTGGATGCGGCGCCCGAGCTGCCCGCACCCGAGCCGCTGGACCACTGCCTGCTGGTGTGGCGCCGGGGCTGGGATACGCAGTGGCGCTCACTCGACAGTGCCGAGGCCGGCTTGCTGCAAGCGGTGGCCCGTGGCGATGACTTCGGCGCGCTGTGTGCGCTGGCCGCAGAGGCGGTCGAACAGGCTGACGATGCCGTGCCGCGGGTGGTGGCGGCGTTGCAGCAGTGGCTGGCCGACGGCTTGCTCAGCGGCCTGCGCAGCTAGCCGCAGCCGGGCGGGGTTGGCCGCCGCGGCAACGCTCGCCTCAGATGCAGCGTCCGCCGTCGATCTCCATGCACACGCCGGTGACCATGCTGGCCTCGTCGCTGCACAGGTAGCACGCGGCATTGGCCAGGTCCTCGGGCAGAGAAAACCGCCCGATCGGGATGGTGGACAAAAACTTGGCACGCATCTCGGGCGTGTCCTCGCCCATGAAGGACTTGAGCAGCGGCGTCTCGCCGGCCACCGGGTTGAGGGCGCAGACCCGAATGCCAAAAGGCGCCAGCTCGACCGCATTGGCCCGGGTGGCGGTGATGACCCAGCCCTTGCTGGCGTTGTACCAGCTCAGGCGCGGCCGCGGGCTGACGCCAGCGGTGCTGGCGATGTTGAGCACCATGCCGCGGATGCCGTGCACGCCGGCTGCATTGGCCTTCATGCGCGGCACCACGTTGACCATCGCCAGGTAGATCGCCTTCATGTTGACGGCGACGACGCGGTCAAAGTCGGCCTCGCTCACGTCCTCCAGCGGTGTCGGCAGGTGAGTGACGCCGGCGTTGTTGACCAGGATGTCGATGCGACCAAAAAAATGCACCGCCGCGTCCATCATGCGGTGCACATCGGCCGCCACCGCCACGTCGATCTTCAGCGCGCGGGCCGCCGGGCCGAGTGAGTGGGCCACCCGCTCGGCACTGGGCAGGTCGCGGTCGGCGATCAGCACGCTGGCGCCCTCGGCGACGAACTTGCTGGCGATGCCCTCGCCAAAACCCGAGCCAGCGCCGGTGATGATGGCCACTTTGCCTTGCAATCTGCCGCTTGTCGTCATGGTGGATCTCCTGTCAGTCGTGTTTGATGGCAATGGTCTTGAGCGACGAAAAGCCGTACAGCGCCTCGAAGCCTTTTTCGCGGCCGTGGCCGGACTGCTTGACGCCGCCAAACGGCAGCTCGATGCCACCGCCCGCGCCGTAGTTGTTGATGAACACCTGGCCGCAGTGCAGCTTACGCGCCATGCGCAGCGCCCGGCTGCCGTCGCGGGTCCAAACCCCCGCCACCAGGCCATAGGCGGTGCCGTTGGCGATGCGCAGCGCGTCCGCCTCAGCGCCCGGCCCGTCGTCGAACGGGATCAGCACCTGCACCGGGCCGAAGATCTCCTCCTGCGCCAGCCGGTGGTCGGCCGAGGCCGGGCCCAGCAGTGTGGGCGGCACATAACAGCCGCCCGCCGGCAGGTCCGAAGGGCGCGGTGCCTGGGCGATGACTGCCAGGCCGGTCTCGCGCGCCAGCGCCAGATAGCCCTCCACGGCCTGCTGCTGGCGCGCCGAGATCAGCGGGCCGATGTCCGCGTCGTCCAGCGCCGGTGCGACGCGCATCGACCGGTAGCGCTCCGCCATGCGGCGGGCTACCTCGTCGTAGACGCTGCGCTGCACCAGGATACGGCTGGCGGCCGAGCAGGTCTGGCCAGCGTTCTGGATGCCGGCGTTGACCAGAAACGGCAGCGCCGCGTCCAGGTCGGCGTCGGCAAACACGATCTGCGGGCTTTTGCCACCCAGCTCCAGCGTCACCGGGATGGTGTTGCGGGCAGCAGCCGCCTGGATCAACTGGCCCACCGCCACCGAGCCAGTGAACGACACATGCGCCACGCCGGGGTGGGACGACAACGCCGCGCCGGCCTCCTCGCCCAGACCGGTGACGATGTTGAGCGCGCCGGCCGGCAAGCCGGCTTGTTGCGCGATGTGGCCAAACGCCAGCGCCGTGAGGCAGGCTTCTTCAGCGGGTTTGAGCACGCAGGCGTTGCCCATCGCCAAGGCCGCACCCACCGACCGGCCGATGATCTGCATCGGGTAGTTCCAGGGCACGATGTGGCCGGTCACGCCATGCGGCTCGCGGACTGAGAACGCGGTGTAGCCGTTGGCAAACGGGATGGTGTCGCCCATCACCTTGTCGGCCGCACCGCCATAGAACTCCAGGTAGCGCGCCATCGCCACCGCGTCGGCCCGGCCCTGCTTGAGCGGCTTGCCCACATCCAGCGCCTCCAGCCGCGCCAGCTCGTCGGCCTGGGCCAGCGTGATGGCGCTCATCTTCAAGAGGATGCGGCCACGCTCGGCGGCCGTGAGCTGGCCCCACTCACCGGCCAGCGCGGCCTGGGCGGCGGCCACGGCGGCGGCTATGTCGGCGCTGTTGCCGCGGCCGATCTCGGCCAGCAGGCTGCCGTCGCTGGGGTTGTGCAACGGCAGGGTTTCGCCAGTGGCGCTGGCGCACCACTGGCCGTTGATCAAAAGGTGGCGGGTATCAAATCCGATGGCAGTCATGGGTAGCTCCTCGGGTTTTGGGTTAGCGGGTCAAGGGGCCGGCCGCAGCCACTCACGGCGGTGTGCACAAGCAATGCACCACCGCAGAAAACGGCTCGCGCCGGTCGATCAGGTCGGCCAGCCAGCCGACCTCCTGCTGCCAGCCCGGCAGCACCGCGCTGGCCAATGCGGCGGACGGGCCTGCCGCTTGGCGGGCCAGCGGTGCGAGCGCTGCGTCGAACAGGCCGGCCGCGTCGGCCTGCACGCCCAGCAGCCCCATCACCCGTATCAGGCGGCTGGGTTCACGCTCGACATAAGTCAAACGGGTGTCCTTGTCCAGCTTGGCCAGCTGGCCGGCGGTGGCCAGCGCATCCGCAAAGCTGCCGGTGCGGTCCACCAGGCCCCGCGCCCGGGCCTGCTCGCCGGTCCAGACCCGGCCCTGCGCCACGGCGTCGATCTTGTCGGGCGTGGTCTTGCGGGCGGCAGCGGCCTTGCCGGTGAAGTCGGCGTAGATGTGGCCGATGGCCAGTTGCACCAGCGCACCGAGCCGCGGGTCCAGCGGGCGGCGCGGGTCGTAGGCGTTGGCCAGCCAGGTGGTGCCGTAGCCGGCGGTGTTGACCGACAGCTTGCCCATCAGGCCCTCGGCGGTGGGCAGCATCGCAAACACGCCTATCGAGCCGGTCAGCGTGGACGGGTCGGCGATCACCGCGTCCGCCGCCATCGAGATCCAGTAGCCGCCCGAGGCCGCCACATCGCCCATCGACACCACCACCGGCTTGCCGGCAGCGCGGGCAAGCTCCAGCTCGCGGCGGATCAGCTCGGACGCAAAGGCGCTGCCGCCGGGTGAATTGACGCGCAGCACGATGGCCTTGATCTTGTCGTCCTCGCGGGCCTTGCGGATCAAGTCCGATGTCGACTGCCCACCAACCGTGCCCGGCCCGGCCTTGCCGTCAACGATCTCGCCCTGCGCCACCACCACGCCGATGGCGTCACCGCTGCTTTTGGGCTTTTGGCGCGCCAGGTAATCGGCAAAGCCGACCTGGCGGAAGGTCTTGGCCTCGTCGTCGCGGGCGCCGCGTTGGATCAGCAGCTCACGCAGCTCATCGCGGGTTTTCAGGCCGTCCACCAGCTTGCCGTCCAGCGCCAGCTTGGCCAGGTCACCGCCCACCGCCTCCAGGCGTTGCGGCAACTCGTTGATGCCCTGGCTGAGCGTGCCGGCGGGCAGCTTGCGTGCGGCCTCGACCATGCCGGTGTAGCTGGCCCACAACGCGTCGTAGATCACGGCATCGGCCTCCAGCGTGGCGGGCGACGGGCCGTTGGCAAAAAACGGCTCGCCAAAGTTCTTGTACTTGCCCACCCGGATCACGTTGGCGCTGACCCCCAGCCGGTCGAAAGCGTCGCGGTAGTAGCTGCGCAGCCGGCCGTAGCCTTCGATCCGCACCAGGCCCATCGGGTGCAGCAGCAGCTCGTCGGCCGACGTCGCCAGCAGGTACTGGCGCTGGTCAAAGTGCTGGCCCCAGGCCACCACCTTCTTGCCGCTGGCCTGCTTGAAGCGGCTGATCGCCGCCATCGCCTCGCGCAGGCTGGGCAGGCCCGCGCCCTGGAACCCGTCGAGCACCAGCAGCACGCTGCTGATCTGGTCGTCACTGGCGGCGGCGTCCAGCACGGTGATCAGGTCGCGCAGTTGCACCTGGCCGCCCGACTCGCCTTTCACCTGCTGCAGCGCTTGGTCACGCGGGCTGCCCGAGCGCTGCTCGACCAGCGCGCCCTGCAGGTCCAGCACCAGCACGGTCTTGTCCTTCAAGCGGGGCGGGCCGCTCTTGATCCACGCCGCCAGCAAGCCCAGCACGATGGCCAGGAACAGCAGGTTCAGCACCAACCGGCGGCTGCCGTCCACCCACCACCACAAGCGGCCCCACAGGCTGCGTTTTGGGCGGGGGGACATGTCGTTGGCCATGCGGCTCACTCCTGGAAATTGGCCAAATGATACGGACGCGGGGCGCGCCTGCGCGGCGCCGCCACGGCCGACCGGCAATGACTTGTCAATGCGGCTGGGCGGCCGCCTCGGGCAGCGGCTCGGGCCGGATGCGCAGCGCCCAGCTCACGCCGGCTATCAGCAAGGCCACGCCGATGCCGGTAAGCAGCGGCGGCCAGGCGCCGCGCAACAACAGCGCATAGGCCAGCGCCGACAGCGTCTCGAACACGATCAGCTGACCGACCAGCGCGGTGGGCAGGCGCTGGCTGGCCTCGTTCCAGCACAGCGTGCCCAGCCAGCTGGCGAACAAGCCGATGGCAAACATCAGACCCAGGTAGACCGCCGGCCGGGGCCCCAGCGGCATCGGCAGCGCGCTGGGGCTCAATGCCGTCCAGGCCCAGAACAGCAAAAACCCCAGCAGCGCGAGCGGCAGCGTGGCCACGCCCTGCGCGGTGGCCCAGGCGCGGGGGCTGCGGTCGGGGTGGGCGCGCAGCCAGTCGGCATTGCGGATCGGGTACCAGGTCCAGCAGGCCACCGCCGCCAGCGCCAGCAGCGCACCTTCTGCATAACGCTGCAAGTCGATGCCTCCACGGCGCTGCAGATGCTGCAGTTCGGCCTGGTTGACGCAGGCGATGCCGGCCGCGATGAGCAGCAGCGACGGTGCCAGCCGCGCCCAGGGCAGCCGGCCGTCGCGCAAGCGCACGGCCGCCGAGCCGCGCAGGTTGGACACGATGGCAATCACCACGGGCAGCGTGCCGATGAGCATCGTCGGCAGTGGCCCGCCGGCGC
>JBKJKU010000021.1:0-10734 GCA_046597355.1 Aquabacterium sp. | reverse complement strand
AATGTCCAGCGACGCAGAAGCCCAGGCTGCCATCAGCGGCATGAACGGCAAGTCCGTTGATGGCCGTGACATGGTGGTCAATGAAGCCCGTCCAATGGAGCCACGCACCGGTGGCTTCGGTGGTGGCGGCGGCGGTCGTCGTGATGGCGGCGGCGGTGGTGGCGGCTACGGCGGTGGTGGTGGTGGCCGCAGCGGTGGCGGCGGCGGCTACGGCGGTGGTGCCGGCGGCGGCGCGGGTGGCGGCGGTGGCCGCAGCCCCTACGGCACCGGTCGCGGCGGCCCCCGTGGCGGCGGCAGCGGTGGTGGTGGCGGCGGTTACGGCGGTGGCGGTAGCCAGGGCTACTGACCTGCCGGGCTCACGAGCCCAGTGAAAAGGCGCCTTGCGGCGCCTTTTTTCATGGACGGCCCAAGCTCAAGTTGACACACAGACAGCCGCAGGCCTATTCGTTTTGCCGGCGCTTGCGTGCACGGCCGGCAAACAGCCTGTCGAACAGCGCGTTGGGCAACAGCCGCATCAGCGACGCCACCACGCCCATCTGCCACGGGATCACCTGAAACCGGCGGCCGGCAGCGATACAGCGGGATGCGCGGTCGGCGAAGGTATCGGCGCTCAGCAAAAATGGCATGCTGTAGCGGTTGCCACGGGTCAGCGGCGTGTCGATGTAGCCGGGCGCGATCGTCACCACCTTGACGCCAAACGGCCGGCATTCGCCGCGCAGGCTTTCGCAGTAGCTGATCACCGCGGCCTTGCTGGCGCAATAGGCACCGTGGCCGGGCAGGCCGCGGATGCCCGCCACGCTGGCAATGCCCACCAACGCGCCGCTGCCGCGCAGGCACATGGCCGCGACAAAGGGCTGGAAGCTGGCGGCTGTGCCGAGCACATTGGTTTCGAAGGTGGCGCGCATGACCTCCAGGTCCTCGGCCTGCGCGGTGTCCATGCCCACGCTGATGCCGGCGTTGGCGATCACCACGTCGGGCAGGCCTTGGGCCGCAATACAAGCCCTGCCGACGGCGGTAATGGCGGCCACATCGCGCACGTCTGCGCCATAGACCGACACCCGTGATGGTGTCAGGCCTTGGGCGGCGACCCACAGGCGCAACCCGTCGGCGCGCCGCGCCACCAGCGCCAGCGACCAGCCGTCCCGGTAATAGCGCAGGGCCAAGGCCTGGCCCAGGCCGCTGGAGGCACCCGTGATGAAAACCAGAGGGGGCTGGGTTGACATCAGGCAGGCTCCGCGCGGGTGGTGGACAGGTGGTTGCCGTGCTGGCGACCGTACGGGCGCATCAGCGCGGCGCCTTCGTTTGGGCCACGGGGACGGCCGCGCTGACCGGCCGCGGCCCGGGCATCACTGTGGTGCGCACCGGGCCGAGAAACTGCAGCTGGCGGTCCAGGTGGTTGTAGTCCAGGCCACCGGCCCGGGTTTCGGTGCCACCCCGCCGCACCTGCACCGGCAAATGGGAGCGCAGCCGCTCAAAACGCAGGAAAGCGTGAAAAAACTCGCCACGCATTTCCAGCGCATCGCCGCCATCGATCTGGCTGACCACCCGCGCCCCGCCGAGCAACTGCACCTCGCTGCCGTCGCCATTGGCCAGTGCCCGGCGCGCCGTGGCGTCGGTGACGCGGCCGTCGGGTGCGGTGGCGTGGATGCGCACGCCCTCGATGTCCAACTGGTCGGTGGCGGGGTAGTGGCGCAGCACATTGCCAGCAATGCGCAGCACTTCGCGGCCGTCCGGCCCAAAACGCACGATCGAAAAACCGGTCATGGTGTAGTCCGGGTCCTGGCGCACAGCGCCAGTGGCCGCCGGTGGCGGTGTTTGCGGGGTGTGCTTGACCAGCCAGCCGGTGGACAGCGCGAGCAGCGCCATCAGCCCCAGCGGCAGGTACGACGACAGCGCCTGGCGCAGCCGGAAACCCAGCGCCGGCGCCGGGCGGGGCGCGGTTGCTACCTCGGCAATCGGGTCCAGCGTCGAATCGGGCGCGATGCCGCCGATCTGCACCGACACCTCGGGCAGGCCGGGCAGGTGCAAGGCGCGCGGCGTGGTGACGGCGTTGATCGACACAGGCGGCGTCAGCGGGCGTCGAGCGTGCCGAGACCGGCTTGCAGGCAGGCCTGCAACATCGCTCCGTAGCGACCGCAGGCCATCAGCAGCAGATCACAGAATTCGCGCGCCGCGCCCGCGCCGCCCGCCGCTGCGGTGACATGGTGCGCCAGCGCCCGGGCCTCGGCATGGGCGTTGGCCGGCGCGCAGGCAAAACCCGCCCGCGCCAGCAGCGGCAGGTCGGGCCAGTCGTCGCCGATCACCGCCAGATCGCCCCAGTCAATACCCTGCTCGGCCAACACGGTGCTGGCCAGTGCCAGCTTGTCGCTGACGCCAAAATAGGCGTGTGTCAGACCCAGATCGCTGACGCGGCGCCGCACCGCTGCGGAATCGCGGCCGGTGATGATGATCGGCGTGATACCGGCCTGGGCCAGCAGCTTGAGGCCGTGGCCGTCCAGCACGTGAAAGGCCTTGAACACCTCGCCCGCCTCGCCGATGAACAGCCGGCCATCGGTGAGCACGCCGTCGACGTCGAAGATCGCGGCCTTCATGCCCAGGCCGGTGCCCTGGGCGCGCAGCAGCAGCTCGGGCGGGAAGTGCAGCGCGGCCATGGCGTCAGACCACCTTGGCGCGCATCAGGTCGCCGATGCCGAGCATGCCCACCAGCGTGCCATCAGCCGCCAGCACCGCCACCGAGGTGATGCGGTGCAGCTCCATCAGCTCGGCCGCGGCCACCGCCAGCGCGTCGTCGCGCACGGTGCGCGGGTGGGGGTGCATCACGCTGCCGGCGGTCAGCGTGCGCAAATCGGCGCCGCGCTCGACCTGGCGGCGCAAATCGCCATCAGTGAAGATGCCCAACAACCGCCCCTGACCGTCCACCACCAGCGCCGCGCCCAGCCCCTTGGCCGACATCGTGCGCATCATGTCGATCGCCGGGGTGCCTGCGGTCACCCGCGGCAGCGCGTCACCCTGCACCATCAGGTCGGCCACATGCACCAGCAACTTGCGGCCCAGCGCGCCGCCCGGGTGCGAGCGGGCGAAGTCGTCTTCCTTGAAACCGCGCGCGTCCAGCAGGGCCACGGCCAACGCATCGCCCAATGCCATTTGGGCGGTGGTGCTGGCGGTAGGCGCCAGGTTGAGCGGGCAGGCCTCCTGGTCCACCGCGCTGCTGATCACCTGGTCGGCGTGGCGCGCCAGTGTGGAGTCCGGCCGGCCAGTCATCGCCACCAGCGTGGTGCCCAGCCGGCGCAGGGCCGGCACGATTGCGGCCAGCTCGTCGCTCTCACCACTGTTGGAGATGGCCAGCACCACATCGCCCCGCTGCACCATGCCCAAATCGCCGTGGCTGGCTTCGGCCGGATGGACAAAAAACGCCGGCGTGCCAGTAGACGCCAGCGTGGCCGCGATCTTGCGTCCGACATGGCCACTCTTGCCCATGCCCATCACGATCACCCTGCCGTGACAAGCCAGCATGGCGGCTACCGCACCGGCAAACCCATCGCCCTGGCGCGCAGCCAGGCCCAGCAGCGCGCGCGCTTCGATCTCGAAGGTCTGGGCGGCGAGCTGCAGCGCGCGGTCGGGATTGAAGGGCGGTGGCGTGGGCATTGAGGGGCGGTCGCGGGCCGGGTTGGGGAATTTTTGGTAGGGCTTGGGGGATGAAACTGGCGGCGGAATCAATCTCAGCGAGGTCGGCGGCGGCGCGGGCCGCGCCAGGCAGCGGATACCGCCCTGCCGTGGTGACCTGCCTTAGCATCACGGAGGCGGCGCGACTGATTCTAGGTGCGCCCCGGCTGCACAGGCCCGCAAGCGACCCCCTCTCCACGGCATGGCCACCACCCTAGAACTCGTCCTGCTCTACCTTGTCGCCGCGGTGCTGGGCGTGGTGGCTTGCCGCATGTTGCGGCTGCCGCCGATGCTGGGCTACCTGGCCGTGGGCGTGCTGATCGGCCCCAACGCGCTGGCGCTGGCCAAGGACACCGCTGGCGTGAAGTACCTGGCCGAGTTTGGCGTGGTGTTCCTGATGTTCGTGATCGGGCTGGAGTTCAACCTGCCCAAGCTGCGCAGCATGCGCACGCTGGTGTTCGGGCTGGGGCTGTCGCAGGTGCTGCTGACGGTGCTGGGCGCGGTGGCGGGCAATGCGCTGCTGGCGCTGGCTTTTGGCTGGGCCGGGGTGCAATGGGGCTTGGGCTGGCAGGGCGCGGTGGTGTTGGGGTCGGCAATGGCGATGTCGTCGACGGCCATCGTCGTCAAGCTGATGGCCGAGCGGCTGGAGCTGGAAAGCGAGCACGGCAAGCGGGTCATGGGCGTCCTGCTGTTCCAGGACTTGGCGGTGGTGCCGCTGCTGGTGCTGATCCCGGCGCTGGGTGACAGCGGCGAGAACATGGCGCGCGCACTGGCGCTGGCACTGGTCAAGGCGACCGTGCTGCTGACCTTGCTGCTGGTGGGCGGCCAGCGCGTGATGCGCTGGTGGCTGACCCTGGTGGCGCGGCGCAAGAGCGAAGAGCTGTTCGTGCTGAACCTGCTGCTGGTCACGCTGGGCCTGGCCTGGCTGACCGAGCACGCCGGGCTGTCACTGGCGCTGGGCGCGTTTGTGGCCGGCATGCTGGTGGCCGAAACCGAGTTCAAGCACCAGGTCGAGACCGACATCCGACCGTTCCATGACGTGCTGCTGGGGCTGTTTTTCATCACCATCGGCATGAAGCTGGACTGGCGGCCGGTGATCGAGCACTGGTTCCTGGTGCTGCTGCTCAGCGCACTGCCGGTGCTGGCCAAAGCGGTGCTGGTGGCCGGTCTGGCGCGGGCGTTCCGGGCCACGCCAGGCGTGGCGATACGCACCGGGCTGTACCTGGCGCAGGCCGGCGAGTTCGGTTTTGTGCTGCTGACGCTGGGCGCCGACCAGGGCCTGGTCAGCCCGCGCTGGGTCAGCCCGGTGCTGGCCTGCATGGTGATCTCGATGCTGGCGTCGCCGTTCTGGGTGATGTATGCCAACCGGATCGTGATGAAGCTCTCAGCCAGCGAGTGGCTGCTGCAGTCGTTGCAGGTCACGTCCATCGCCAAGAAGGCCATCAAGACCGAAGCCCACGTGATCATCGCCGGCTACGGCCGCAGCGGACAAAACCTGTCGCGCATGCTGGCGCAGGAGTCGATCCCCTATATCGCGCTGGACCTGGACCCCGATCGGGTACGGCAGGCCGCGGCCGCTGGCCAAAGCGTGGTGTTTGGCGACGCCGCCCGGCTGCAAAGCCTGATGGCCGCCGGCCTGGCGCGGGCCAGCGCGGTGGTGGTGAGCTACCACGACACGCCGTCGGCGTTGAAGATCCTGCAACTGGTGCTGGCGCACGCTCCCAGGGTGCCGGTGATCGTGCGCACGCTGGACGACCGCGACATCGAGCGCCTGCGCGACGCCGGCGCCACCGAGGTGGTGCCCGAAGCCATCGAGGGCTCGCTGATGCTGGCGGCGCAGGCGCTGGCCCTGGTCGGCGTGCCGATGCGGCGTGTCATCCGCCTGACCCGCGATGCCCGCGACGCGCGGTACAGCCTGCTGCGGGGCTACTTCCATGGCCAGGACGACGACACGGTCGAGGAGTTGCAGCAAGCCCGCCTGGCGAGCGTCACGCTGCCGATGGCAGCGGCCTGCCTGGGCCGGCCACTGGCCGACCAGGCGCTGCACGCCATTGGTGTGCAGGTGGCGTCGCTGCGGCTGGCCGGCGGCCGGGTGGTGGCGGCCGATGACACCCTGGTGCTGGCCGGTGGCGACACGCTGGTGCTGTCGGGGCTGCCCGAGGCGCTGGCGCTGGCCGAGGCCAAATTGCTGCGCGGCTGAACCTGCTTGGCTGTTTGCTGGGCCGCCATGCGCCTGCCGATGGGGTGAATCGGGCTGGGGCATCGGCAGCTCGCCGTTCGGACTGACAGCCACCCCCCCTGATCCGGGGGGGTGAAAACCGCTGTCGCGCCACATCCAAATTTCGGCGCCTGCGTAAGGATCTCTATCAGCACCTAGTTCGGGCGCTGAGCGGCGCGCTCAACCGAGGTGCGTCAGTCGACAACACCCACCCCGAGGAACTGCCATGAACCTGCCTACCCTTGCCGCGTCACGTTTGGCGTCGTTGACCTTGCCTCCCGCCCTGGGCGCCGTCAGCGCTGTCTGCGCCGCAATCCTGGCCACACTGGCTGCCGGCCCCGTGATGGCGTCGAGCCACCGCGAAGCGCCCAGCATTACCGCCATGCCCAAGACCGACGGTACCGACTTCTACCTGTTCAACAGCTACGAATCCGGCCGCGGCGACTTTGTGACGCTGATCGCCAACTACCAGCCACTGCAAGACCCGTACGGCGGACCCAACTATTTCAAGATGGACGCGAACGCGCTGTACGAGATCCACATCGACAACAACGGCGACGCCAAGGAAGACATCACCTTCCAGTTCCAGTTCAAGAACAACTTCAAGAACATCAAGCTGCCCATTGGCAACCAGATGATCGGTATCCCGCTGACCCAGGCCGGCCCTGTCAGCGCGCCCAACGACGCGGCGCTCAATGTCAATGAGCAGTTCAGCGTGACCGTTGTGCGCGGGGACCGCCGCTCCGGCAACGCAGCAGCCGTCACCGGCAGCAATGGCGGCGCCCAGACAGCCGTGTTCGACAAACCGGTCGACTACATCGGCACCAAGACGCTGGGCAACAAGGCCGCGTATGACGCCTATGCCGCCAAGCACGTCTACAGCATCACGATCCCTGGCTGCGCCCAGCCGGGCCGGCTGTTTGTCGGTCAGCGGCAAGAGGCGTTTGCAGTCAATCTGGGCCCGATCTTCGACCTGGTGAATGCACCGCTGGGCGTGATCACCGACCCTTCGCTGATCAATGCGGCAGCCGCCAACTCGATCCAGGACAAAAACGTCACCACCCTGGCGCTGGAAGTGCCCAAAGCCTGCCTGACCCAGGGCAGCGAGACGGTGATCGGCGGCTGGACCAGTGCCAGCGTGCGCCAGAGCCAGCTTGTCAACCCCAACCCGCCGCCCGGGCACGGCACGGCGGTGAACGTGGGCGGCGCGTGGGTGCAGGTGTCGCGGTTGGGCATGCCCCTGGTCAACGAAGTCGTGATCGGCTTGGGCGACAAAGACAGATTCAATGCCTCGCACCCCAGCAAGGACGGACAGTTCGCCAGCTATGTGACCAACCCGACGCTGCCGGCGCTGATCAGCCTGGTCTATGCCGCCGACCTGGGCAATGCCAGCATTGCACCGACCAACTTCCCGCGGATGGATCTGGTCTCGACCTTCCTGACCGGTATCAAGACCAACCTCGGCCCGGGTGGCACGCCGTTCAACCTGAACCAGCCGGCCAATGTGGTGGCGTCTGAGCAGTTGCGGCTCAACACCGCCGTGGCTGCCGTGCCGTTCGCCCAGCAGAACCGGCTGGGCGTGGTGGGCAGCCTGCTGTCCGGCGGGTCTGACCTGGCAGGCTACCCGAACGGCCGCCGGCCCAAGGACGACGTGGTCGACATCTCGCTGGTGGCAGTGATGGGCGGGCTGTGCGTGGCCAACGGCAACAACAACGCGCTCGGCTTTGGCGCGGCGTGCAATCCTTCGGTTGTGCCGCTGGCGGCCAACGGCACGGTGTTCAAGCTGCATGACGCGGTAGACCAGGCTGTGGTGCCGCTGATGGCGGGGTTCCCGTACCTGAACACGCCCAACCCAGGCGCCAAGTAAGCGCACCGACACGACACCTTGAAAGGCAAACCATGAACACCTTCACGACTCTTGCCGGCGCCCAGCGCAGTACGGCCGCAGCGTTGGCCGCCGTGGCCATCGTTTGCGCGGCCAGCCTGCCCGCGGCAGCGGCGCCGATCTTCCTGATCGACGCCACCACCAATGGCCAGGCACCCGATCCGGGGTTGAGCAATGTGGCGTTTTCGCTGACCTACGAGGACTTCAACACCGACATGCGGTTCTCGCTGAACGAGTTGCTGGCATTCACCGGCGTGTACGACGCCAACAACAACTACTTTGACCAGTTGCTGGGGTTGCCCACACTGCCCGGCATCACCGGGACCGGCGCTGGTCAGTTGTGGCAGTTTGGGGACAGCAGCGGGCTGCTGGCAGACTTCAGCACGGCTGGCGCAACCTTCACACCGTTCACCACCTTGCTGGATGCCGGCGTCGTGCCAGAACCGGCGTCGCTGGCCTTGGTGGCGTTGGGCATTGCCGGCATGGCCGCATCGCGGCGCAAGCGGGTGTCAGCGCGCTGAAGCGGGTGTCAATGCGCTGAATCGCGGTTGACTGTCTGCCGCCTTGCGGCAGGGGGTTGCGGCGCAGCGCCAGCCTTTCAGGGGCTGGCCTGCGCCGTTTTCATTTGCCGATGCAAAAGTTGCTGAAAATCTCGCCCAGCAGGTCATCGGCGCTGAACGCACCGGTGATGTCGCTCAAGGCGTCGTGCGCCAGGCGCAACTCTTCAGCAAACAGGTCGAGTGCGGTATCGCCCACCGCGGCATGGTCGCGCGCGGCCTGCAAATGGGCCGCTGTGCGCTGCAATGCCAGCAGGTGTCGTTTGCGCGCAATGAACACGCCTTCGGTCGCGGCCTGCCAGCCGGCACGCTGCAACAGCGCCTGACGCAGTGCATCCAGCCCGGCGCCGGTGCGGGCCGACAACACGATGTCGCCGGGCATCGGGCTGCCGACAGTTGTGACTTCGACTGATGCCGCTGCATCCGCTTTGTTGTGCACATGCACGATGCGCGCTGACTGCACCCCGCCGTCAACGGCCAAGCGCGCTGCGATCAAGGCTTCAGCCGCCTCGTAGCCGGCCTCGCCGCGCCGTGTCAGGTCGTGCAAAAAAATCACCGCATCGGCCCCGGTGATGGCGTCCCAGCTGCGCGCCATGCCGATGCGCTCCACCTCGTCGGCCGCCTCGTGCTCGCCACGCAGCCCGGCGGTGTCGATCACATGCACCGGCACGCCCTCGATCTGTATGGTCTCGCTGACCTTGTCGCGCGTGGTGCCCGGGATCGCGGTAACGATCGCCAGCTCGGCGCCCGCCAAGGCGTTCAGCAGCGAGCTCTTGCCAACGTTGGGCTGGCCGGCCAGCACCACCTGCAAGCCTTCTCGGAGCAGTGCACCTTGGCGGGCGCGTGCCACCACGCTGGCCAGCGCACCGTCGATCGCATCAAGCTGGCCGCGGGCATCGGCTTGTTGCAGGAAGTCGATCTCCTCCTCCGGAAAATCAAGCGTCGCCTCGACCAGCAGCCGCAGGCGCACGGTGCGCTGGCGCAGTGCCTCGATCTCGTGGGAGAACGCGCCTGACAACGACCGCCCGGCCGAGCGCGCCGCCGCCTCGGTGCTGGCGTCGATCAAATCGGCAACGGCCTCGGCCTGGGCCAGGTCCAGCTTGTCATTGAGAAAGGCGCGCTGGGTGAACTCGCCCGGCTGCGCCAGCCGCAGGCCGGGCAGGCGCGGCAGGGTGGTCTGGCTGTCAGGCTCGGCAGCGGCGGCCAGGCAGCGTGCCAGCAGCAGCTGCAACACCACCGGGCCGCCGTGGGCCTGAAGCTCCAGCACATCCTCGCCGGTGTAGGACTGCGGGGCCGGAAACCACAGCGCCAAGCCTTGGTCGATAGCCTCGCCATCGGCATCGCTGAACGGTCCGTAGCAGGCCTGACGCGGCGGCAGGTGGCGGCCGCACAGCGCCACCATCAATTTGCCCAGGCCGCGGCCTGAGACGCGCACGATGCCAACCGCACCTCGCCCCGGCGCGGTGGCGATGGCGGCGATGGGATCCAGTTGCTGGTGCAGCGACACCCGCGGCATTGTCTGCGATGCGTTCCGGCCCTGGAGCCTCGGGCCTGCCGCAAGACAGACGCCGCCACGCGCAGCTGCGCGAGTGCCGCAAATGGCGCGGGGTGGAGCGCCGGGTGGCTCGCGTGAGCTGCCCGTCTTGTACGCCCCAAGCCGGCACTGGGCTGCGCCGGAGGTCCCCGCGTTGATCGGTGGTCGGTGATGCTGCGGCAAAAACCGCAGGGTGCCTTGAGACCCATCATCGGCCAAAGGCGTCTCGCGTCAATCCCCGAACAGCGCGTGTCTCGGCAGGTTTGTGCAGCCCGTCACGGCCGCGCATGCGCGGGCTTGTAAGTGGGTATGTCCGCTGCAGCGCAGCAGCCTCAGGGCCGCGTTGGCGCCTACTTCACACCCAGCTTTTTGTTGATGTACCACTGCTGGGCGATGCCCAGGATATTGTTCGTCAGCCAGTACAGCACCAGACCGGCAGGGAAATAGAAGAACATCACCGAGAACACCAGCGGCATGATCCACATCATCTTGGCCTGCACAGGATCGGGTGGCGTCGGGTTAAGCCAGGTCTGGAACATCGTGGACGCGGTCATCAGCAACGGCAGGATGAAAAACGGGTCTTTGGTGGACAGGTCGTGGATCCAGCCAATCCAGGGCGCGTTGCGCATCTCGACGGTGGACAACAGCACCCAGTACAGCGCGATGAAAAATGGCATCTGCACAAAGATCGGCAGGCAACCGCCAAGGGGGTTGACCTTTTCTTCCTTGTAGATGCGCATCATGGCCTGCTGCATCTCTTGCGGCTTGTCCTTGTAGCGCTCTTTCAGTTCATTCACCTTGGGCGCGACCGCCTTCATCTTGCCCATGCTGCGGTAGGCGCTGGCGTTGAGCCAGTAGAAGGCGATTTTCAGCAGCA
>JBKJKU010000397.1:0-14601 GCA_046597355.1 Aquabacterium sp. | reverse complement strand
GCGGGTGCCGGCCTGGTGGCGTTTGGTGCGGCCACCGGCGTGATGCCGCTGGACATGCCCGAGTCGATCCTGGTGCGCTTCAAAGGCACGATGCAGCCGGGCATCACGCTGCGCGATTTGGTGCACGCCATCCCCTACTACGCGATCAAGGCCGGGCTGCTGACCGTTGCCAAGCAGGGCAAGATCAACGCGTTTTCGGGCCGCATCCTCGAGATCGAAGGCCTGCCCGACCTCAAGGTCGAGCAAGCCTTTGAGCTGAGCGATGCCAGCGCCGAGCGCAGCGCTGCCGGTTGCACCGTCAAGCTGAACCCCGAGCCGGTCAAGGAGTACCTCACCAGCAACGTCGTGCTGATGAAGAACATGATTGCCGACGGCTACCTTGACCGCCGCACGCTTGAGCGCCGCATCACCGCGGTCGAGGCGTGGCTGGCCAACCCGCAGTTGCTGGAAGCCGACAAAGACGCCGAGTACGCCGAAGTCATCGAGATCGACCTGGACTTGCTGAAAGAGCCGGTGCTGTGCTGCCCGAACGACCCGGACGACGCCAAGCTGCTGTCGGAGGTGGCCGGCGTCAAGATCGACGAGGTCTTCATCGGCAGTTGCATGACCAACATCGGCCACTTCCGTGCCGCCAGCAAGCTGCTCGACGGCAAGCGCGACATCCCCGTCAAGCTGTGGATTGCCCCGCCGACCAAGATGGACGCCCAGCAACTGACGCAAGAAGGCCACTACGGCGTGTTTGGCGCCGCCGGGGCACGCACCGAGATGCCAGGCTGCAGCCTGTGCATGGGCAATCAGGCGCAGGTCCGCGAGGGCGCGACGGTGGTGTCGACCAGCACCCGCAACTTCCCGAACCGGCTGGGCAAGAACACCAACGTCTACCTGGCATCGGCCGAGTTGGCGGCCATCGCCAGCAAGATCGGCCGCATCCCGACGCTGGCCGAGTACCAGGCCGACATGGGCGTGATCAACTCGTCAAGCCAGCAGATCTACCAATACCTGAACTTTGACAAAATCGCGGAGTACGCCGATACCGCCAAGGGCGTGACGGTCTGACCGGCCAGGACCGCGGCAGACTGACGTGATGCGGCCCGCCGGGGCAACCCGGCGGGCCGCACTGCATCTTGCGGCACGCGTCATGGGGTGGTGGCGGTCGCGTTGGCCTTGACGCACGCTCAACGGTGGCAACAGCATGCAGATCTGAGGCGGTACCCACGCGCAGGCGCGGCACCGCAGCCAAAATCCGGGGCGGGCGGTCAGGGCAGCCAGAGAGTCATAGGGCTATAAGGCGAAAGGCCAGAGGCCCAAGGGCCCAGAGGCCCAGAGGCCCAGCGATAAAGTACGGGTGTTCACGGCAGGATCCAGCCCATCCCAGCCGCCCCGCCGAAAGGATATTCCGTTGCCCCAACCCGCCATGCTGCGGCCCGCGCTGACCCTGGCACTGGTGGCCATCCTGGCGCTGGCCCTGTCCGGCTGCGGCAAGAACGAACCCGCTGCAATCGCCCGCGCCAAGGCGTCGCTGGCCGACAAGCGCGGTGAGGCCGCCAGGCTTGAACTCACCAAGCTGGTCCGGGCCTATCCACGCTCGGGCGAGGCCCACTTCATGCTGGGCCGGCAATTGCTGGCCGATGGCGATGTTGTCACTGCCGCCGCCCAGCTGCAGCAGGCCATCGACCACAACTTTGCCGAGTCCGCCGCACTGCCCCCGCTGGCCGAAGCCCTGATCCTCGACGGCAAGGGCAGGGAAGTGACCAGCCGGTTTGGCAACACCGCGCTGGACGACCCACTGGCCATGGCGCGGCTGCAGGCGGCAGTAGGCCATGCCGGGCTGCTGCAGGGCGACCTGCCCCTGGCCCGCGCTGCGACCGGGCGGGCGGTGGCCGCAGCGGCCGGGTCAGCGCCGGCCCGATTGATGCAAGTCCGCCTGGCCGTGGCCGATGGCGACAGCGATGCCGCCCTGAAGCAGCTGGACAGCCTGCTGGCCGACGAACCGTTCGACGACAAGGCCTGGGCGGTCAAGGGCGACCTGTTGCTGCACCTGCCCGGGCGGCAAGACGATGCGATCGCCGCCCTGACCCGCTCGATCGAGGCCAGGCCACAGCAGACCTATGCCCGCGCCGCGCTGGTGACCCAGCTGCTGGCCAGCGGCCAGATCGAAACCGCCCGCGCGCAGTGGGCCGGCCTGCGCAAGGTGGCACCCCAGCACCCGAGCACTGGGCTGCTGGAAGCCCGACTGGCCTTTGCCGAGGGCCGACACGCCCAGGCCCGTGAGCTGTACCAGCACCTGCTGCGGGCCTGGCCGGACGACTTCATCCTTCTCGTGGCCGCTGGTGAAAACGAGCTGCGGCTGCAGGCCGCCCTGCAGGCCGAGGCCCACCTGGCCAAGGCCTCGGCGCTGGTGCCACAGGACGCCACGGCCCGCCGCCTGCTGGCCCAGGCCCAGGTGCGGCTGGGCCAGTCCCACAAGGCCTTGCTGACGTTGGCCCCGCTGGTCGACGCCCCAACCGCTCCCGGCGACGTGCTGGCGCTGGCCGCCCTGATCCGCACGGCCAATGGCGAGGCGCCTGCGGCCGACGCCCTGTTCGGCCGGCTGGCCCGCCTCAACCCCACCGACGCCCGCTTGCGCACTGTCATTGCCACAGCGGGTCTGGGCAAGCGGCCCGATGCCCAGGTGTTTGCCGAGTTGCGCGCGATCGCCGCGGCCGACACTGGCACGGCGGCCGATACCGCGCTGATCGGCGCATTGCAGCAGCGCCAGCAGACCGACGCCGCGCTGCAGGCGCTGGAGGCACTGGACCGCAAGCGCCCCACCGACCCCGGCGCACCGCTGTGGCGCGGACAGCTGCAGGCAGCCTTGGGCAACCGGGTGGGCGCCCGCCAAAGTTTTGAGCAAGCGTTGGTCCGCCAGGCCGGCTACTTTCCGGCAGTGGCTGCATTGGCGGCGCTGGATCTGCAGGACCAGCAGCCCGACACTGCCCGGCAGCGGCTGGCCGATCTGGCCCAGGCCCAGCCCCGCAATGTCGAGGCCCGGCTGGCCTTGGCCGAGCTGGCACGCAGCCGAGGCGCACCCCGGGCGGACACCCAAAAACTGATCCTTGCAGCCATCAAGGCCGCGCCCAACAACCCGGACGCGCACGCCGCGTTGGTGACCCATCATCTGGACGGCCACGATGTGGCCGCGGCGCTGTTGGCGGCTCAGATGGCCCACCGTGCCCTGCCCAACAGCATCGAGCTGCTGGACCTGCTGGGCAGGTGCCAGGTGCGCAGCGGCGAAACCGGCCAGGCGCTGACCAGTTTCGGCAAGATCATCACGCTGCACCCCAAATCGCCCCGTGGCCATCTGGGGCTGGTGGGTGTCTACCTGCTCACGGACAAGCTCGACCTGGCCCAGCGCAGTGTCAATCGGGCGCTGGAGCTGGCGCCCGACAACGCCGAGCCCTTGGACCTGGCGCTCCAGCTGGCCCTGCGTCGCGGCCAGACCGACACGGCGTTGGCGCTGGCCCGCCAACTGCAGGCCCACCAGCCTGCCGATGCGCTGGGCTTCCTGCGTGAGGGCGAGATCGAGATCGGCCGACAACAGTGGCGCCATGCCGTGGCCGTCCTGCGCCAGGCGACGGGCAAGGCCAACCCCCGCACCGCGCCCGAGCAGTTACACCGTGCACTGCTGCAAGCGGGCCAGCCGGACGAGGCCGAGACCGTTGCCCGCCAGTGGACCCGCGACCCGCACGCCGATGCCGGCTTCCAGTTCTACCTCGGGCATCTGGCCCAGGTGGCGGGTGACAGCCGCCAGGCTGAGGCGCGCTACCAGCAGGTGCTGGCGGTGCAGCCGGCGCATGTGCTGGCGCTCAACAACCTGGCGATGCTGCACCTGCCACGCGACCCGGCGGCTGCCAAAACCCTGGCCGAGCGGGCAGTGACACTCGCCCCCGATCAGGCAGCGCTGCTGGACACGCTGGCGCAGTGCCTGTTGGCCGGCAACCAGGCCGCCAAAGCGGCCGAATGGCAGAAGCGGGCGGTGGCACTTGAGCCGGACAACGGGGGCTGGCGGCTGAACCTGGCCCGCATCTACCTGCAAGCCGGCGACAAGGCGTTGGCCAAGTCGGAGTTGATCCGGCTGGCCTCGGAAGGCGCTGGCTTCGACCAGCAGGCCGAGGTGGGCCGTATGCTGGCGGCCCTGACCCGGTCGTTGCCGGGGCGCTGAATCCCCGCCGAAGGACCTTGTCGATGATCCGTCTTACCCCGCTCGGGCGCTTGGGCCCGTGGCTGGTCGCTTGCCTGCTGGCCGCACTGACCGCTGGCCCCGGCAGCGCCGCCGAAGTGCGCCTGCGCATCCTGGAGACCACCGATCTCCACATGAACCTGCTGAACTACGACTACTACCAGGACAAGCCCACCGACGAGTACGGCCTGGCCAAGACGATCACCTTGATCAAGGCCGCCCGTGCCGAGGTCAAAAACTCGCTGCTGTTCGACAACGGCGACCTGCTGCAAGGCAGCCCACTGGGTGACTTTGTGGCCAACGGCCCGCCACTGCAGCCCGGCCAGGTGCACCCGGCCTACAAGGTGCTCAATGCGCTGGGCGTGGACGCTGCCAACATTGGCAACCATGAGTTCAACTACGGTTTGTCGTTTTTGAGGCAGGCGATTGCCGGTGCGGCGTTTCCGTATGTCAGCGCCAACGTGCACATCGATGACGGTGACGGCAACCCCGACAACGACCTGCACGCCTTCACGCCCTACGTGATCCTGGAGCGCAGCGTCAGCGACGCCGCAGGTGCGCAACACCGGCTCAAGATCGGCGTGATCGGCTTTGTACCGCCGCAGATCCTGGTCTGGGACCGCCTCAGGCTCGACGGCAAGCTCACCGTGCGCGACATCCAGGAGACCGCCCGCCGGCTGGTGCCCGAGATGCGCGCCAAGGGCGCCGACATCGTGGTGGCAGTCCCGCATTCGGGCTTTGAGCGTGGCGAGACCCCGCGATTTGCCGAGAACTCGGTGGCCCGGCTGGCCGAGGTGCCCGGCATCGACGCGATCCTGTTCGGCCATTCGCACGGTGAGTTTCCGGGCGCGTTTTTTGCCAACTATCCCAAGGTCGACCTGGCCCGCGGCACGATCAACGGCGTGCCAGCGGTGATGCCGGGCTTTTTTGGCGACAAGCTGGGCGTGATCGACCTGGTGCTGGACAACAGCGGCGGCGCGTGGCGGGTGGTGGACAGCCGCAGCGCGCTGCGTCCGGTGTTTGACCGCGCCACCCGCAAAGCGCTGGTCGCCGCCGACCCGATGGTGGCCGCGTTGATCGGGCCCGAGCATGCGGCCACGCTGCGCTATGTGCGCGGCGAGGTGGCCCAGACCAGCGCGCCGATCACCAGCTACTTTGCCCAGGTGGCCGACGACCCCTCGGTGCAACTCATCAACAACGCTCAACTGCACTACGCCCGGCGGGCGCTGCAGGGCACCGAGTTCGAGGGCCTGCCGCTGCTGTCGGCCGCATCGCCGTTCAAGTCCGGCGGGCGCATGGGCTGGACCAACTACACCGACATCCCGGCCGGCACGCTGTCGATCCGTCACGTTGCCGACCTGTACGTCTACCCCAACACCATCAAGGCGGTGCGTATCAGTGGCGCCCAGGTGCGCGAGTGGCTGGAGATGTCGGCCGGCCAGCTCAACCGCATCGACCCGGCGGGTCCGGCCGAGCAAGACCTGATCAACCCGGCGTTCCCGGCTTACAACTTCGACATGATCGACGGCGTGAGCTACCAGATCGACCTCACCCAGCCCGCCCGCTACAACCGCGACGGCAAGCCCGTGGCGCCCCAGGCGCACCGCATCACATCGCTGCAGTATCAGGGCAAGCCGATCGATGATGCGGCGCGTTTTGTGGTGGTGACCAACAACTACCGCGCCTCGGGTGGCGGCAGCTTTCCGGGCCTGGACGGCAAGAACATCGTCATGGACGCGCCGGATGAAAACCGCGAGGCGGTGATCCAGTATTTGCGCAGCAACGGCGGCACGGACAACAGCTCGGACAACAGCACGGACAACAGGACGAACAACAGCACGAACAACCGCACGAACAACCGCACGAACAACCGCACAAGCAGCAGCACAAGCAGCCGTTCAAGCGGCAGCACAGGTGGCAGCGCGGGCAGCGGCATCAATCCCAGCGCCGACAACAACTGGCGCATCCTGCCGGTGGCGGGTATCAAGCTGCGCTTTGTGTCGGGCGCCGGCGCGATCGTTCACCTGCCGCGCTATCCGCAGATCTCGCTGGTCAAGGACAACGGCGATGGGTCCGCACTGTTCGAATTGACACCCTGAAAGCCTGGCAGGTTTGGGGCGCCTGGCATGTGCCAATTTCGCGGATGTCGAGGCAGCTGAAAAGCCGGCTGGCGGATTCTGGCGCCATGAAGGCCAGTGTCGCGTCGGTGCCCGCTGCGTTGATGTGCATCGACACGCCCTCCAAAATGAACAGGGCCTTGTCACCGGTCCGGTAGCCCGCCGCCGCCAGCGCCGAGCCCAGTGGATGGGTGTCGAAATCGATCGGCAAATAGCGCACGGCCGCAGGCACTGAACCCAACACGCGCTCGACGGCGTGCTGCTTCGCATCGAACATCGGCGGCAGGCTCAGCCCGCGCGCATCGCGCCCAGCACCTGCTGCGCGCCGGCGGCGATCAGCCGGGCGTCGGAGCTGACGGTGAGGAAGCGGTAACCCAGCGCGCGCCGCGCGATTGCGACCGAGGTCAGCCCGTTGTGGATGCCGCACTGCACGCCGTGGGCCTTGGCGCGCTCGGCAATGTGGGCGATGGCCTGGGCCACCGGCGCATCGACATCGTCGAACACCGGTTTGCAGCCCATCGACAGCGACAAATCGGACGGGCCGATGTAGACCGCGTCCAGCCCTTCAACCGACAGGATGTCGTCGAGCCGGTCAAGCGCCTGCTTGGTTTCGATCATGGCAAACGCCACGACGGTGTCGTTGGCATGCTCCGGGTAATCGGGGCCGCTGTAGTACATCGCCCGCACCGGGCCGAAACTGCGCACCCCGCGCGGCGCGTAACGGGTGTAGCTGACGAACCGGGCCGCCTCGTCGCGCGAGTTGACCATCGGACAGATCACGCCGTAGGCGCCGGCGTCCAGCGTTTTCATGATGATGCCGGGCTCCAGCCAGGGCACCCGCACGATCGGCACGGTCGCGGTGGTGGAGATGGCCTGCAGCATCGTGACCATCTGCGCGTAGTCGATCACGCCGTGCTGCAGGTCGATGGTCAAGGTGTCCCAGCCCTGGTGGGCCATCACCTCGGCCGAGAAGCTGTTGGGGATGGCCAGCCAGCCGTTGATGGCAGCCTGGTCGGCCTGCCACAGGGTACGCAGTCTGTTTTCACGCATGGAGGGCTCCGGTTCAGTGGGTCGCGGTGACGCTCAACGCCAACGGCTACTTATATGACATCGTACAACAGGGCCGAAAACCGTCAAGGGAATGTTGCGTCCGCTGACCGCCGCGCCAGCGCTGGGTGCGCTCAGGCACCTGCCGCAGCGCCCGGCGCCAGCAAGGCGGCCGCCTTGCGCCGGCGTTCACGGCTGTTGGCCAGGTGGGTGCGCATGGCTGCGCGGGCGGCTTCGGTGTCCTGCCCGGCAATCGCGTCCAGGATGCTCTCGTGCTCAGCATGCACACGGCGCAGGTAGGTCTGTCGCTCGTTGTCCAACCCTGCCAACACCTCCGCGCTGGCACCGGCCGGGCTGCCCAACGCCAGCCGCGCCCGCGGGATCACCATCGCACCCAGCGTGCCCATCAGCTGCGCAAAGTGCGGGTTCTGGGTGGCCCGGGCGATCTCCAGGTGAAACTGGAAATCCGCGTCTACCGCATCGTCGCCTCGCGCCATCGCTGCGCTCATGGCGTCCAGTGCCAGCCGCATGGCCACCAGGTCTTGCGCGCTACGGCGCTGCGCGGCCAGGCCCGCGGCTTCGGTCTCCACGCCGATGCGCAGCTCCAGCACCGCCACCACGTCGCGCAGCGTGGCGTACTGCTCGGGCGCAATCCGGAAACCCGCGGCCTCGCCCGCCACCGGGCACAACGCTTCAACAAAACTGCCCACGCCGTGGCGGGTGGCCACCAGCCCCGAGGCCTGCAGCTTGGACAGGGCCTCCCGCACCACCGTGCGGCTGACGCCGTACTCGGCCATGATCGCCGCCTCGGTCGGCAGCCTGTCGCCAGGCTTGAGCCGGCCGTCGCGAATGCGGTCGCCCAGGCCATCGACAAGTTCAAGTGCCAGGGTTCGCGGGCGGCGACGTTGGGGCGGCAGCAGGCTGGTCATGCGGTCTCGGGTTGATCCGGGTTAACCCCCGGCTGGCTGGCTTGACAGCCAAGCTTGGGTCACCGACAGTCCGTGTTGTACGACAACTGACGACTTACAACAAGATGTCAATGCACTTTAGCAAAGCAAACGCTGCCCAGCGTTGCGCGCCTCCCTCCTGCCGAGACACCGGATGACCGCCCCCACCACGCCCTCGATGCGCTTTGGCCGCCTGCTGCTCACCGGCGCCGCCGGTGGCTTGGGCCGTGAACTGCGCCAGCGCCTGAAACCGCATTGCCACACCCTGCGCCTGTCCGACCTGGCCGACCTGGGCGCCGCCGCTGCGGGTGAAGAACTGGTGCCCGCCCGGCTGGAGGATGCCGACGCGGTGCTGGCGCTGCTGGCCGGTGTGGACGCCGTGGTGCACCTGGGCGGTGTGTCGACCGAGCAGCCCTGGGCGCCGATCCTGCAGGCCAACATCATCGGCGTCTACAACCTGTACGAGGCTGCGCGACAGCAGGGCGTCAAGCGGGTGGTGTTTGCCAGCAGCAACCATGTCACCGGCTTTTACCGGCAGGACGAGGTGATCGACGCCCGCGCCCCGGTGCGGCCGGACAGCCTGTATGGCGTCAGCAAGGCGTTTGGCGAGAACCTGTCCCGCTTTTACTTCGACCGCTACGGCATCGAGACGGTGTGCGTGCGCATCGGCTCATCCTTCCCCGAGCCACGAGACCGCCGCATGCTGGCCACCTGGCTGAGCTGCGACGACCTGGAGCGCCTGGTGGTCGCCTGCCTGACGGCGCCGCTGGCCGGCCACACGGTGCTGTTCGGCATGTCCGACAACACCAGCACCTGGTGGGACAACCGCCACGCCGCGCACATCGGCTACCGGCCGCAGGACAGCTCAGAGCCGTTCCGCGCCGCCGCCCAAGCCCGGCAGCCGCAACTCGACACCACCGACCCGGTGGTCATCTACCAGGGCGGCGGCTTTGTGCGCGCCGGGCCCACCGGCTGAGCCCACCCCCGGGCCTTTCGCGCCCATGCCCCCCACCACCCCTAACGAGACCACCACGATGACCGCCTTCAAATACACCCTGACCGCCCTGGCCACGCTGCTGAGCCTGGGCGCGGCGCAAGCCACCGAGTTCCGCTCGTCCGACATCCACCCCGACGACTACCCCACGGTGCAGGCCGTGCGCCACTTGGCCGAGACTCTGGCCCAGAGCAGCGGTGGCAAGCACAGCATCAAGGTGTTCTCCAAGGGCGCGCTTGGCAACGAGAAGGACACCATAGAGCAGACCAAGCTCGGCGCTCTGGCGATGACCCGTGTGAACGTGGCGCCGATGAACAACATCTGCCCGGCCACGATGGTGCCGACGATGCCGTTTTTGTTCCGTTCGGCCGATCACATGCGCAAGGTGCTGGACGGCCCGATCGGCGACGAGATCCTCAAGAACTGTGAAGCCCAGGGCTTCATCGGCCTGGCCTTCTACGACTCAGGCGCACGCTCGATCTACTCGGCCAAAAAGCCGATCAAGACCCTGGCCGATGCCAAAGGCCTGAAGGTGCGGGTGCAGCAGAGCGACCTGTGGGTCTCGCTGCTTGAAACCATGGGCGCCAACGCCACGCCCATGCCGTTTGGCGAGGTCTATACCGCGCTCAAGACCGGCCTGGTCGACGCGGCCGAGAACAACTACCCCAGCTACGAAAGCAGCCGTCACTTCGAGGTGGCCAAGTTCTACAGCAAGACCGAGCATTCGATGGCGCCCGAGATCTTGCTGTTCTCCAAGCGGGTGTGGGACGGCTTGAGCGCCGATGAGCAAAAGCAGATCCGCGCCGCCGCCAAGGAGAGCGTGGGCTTCATGCGCAAGCTGTGGGACGAGCGGGAAGAAAAGTCGCTCGCCATCGTCAAGGCCGGCGGCGCGCAGATCATCGAGGTCGACAAGGCCAGCTTCCAGGGCGCGATGAAGCCGGTGTACGACAAGTTCCTGAAAGACCCGAAGCTGCAGGACATGGTCAAGCGCATCCAGGACGTGAAGTAAGCGCTCTGCCCCCGCCGCGCGCGCCCACAACCTTTCCAGAAAGCGCCATGTACACCCGACTGTGTGCCGCCACCGCGCGGTTTTGCCTGGGCGCCGGCATCGTCGGCCTGGTGCTGTTGATCGCCGCCGTGCTCTACCAGGTGATCGGCCGCTATGTTTTCAACGACACCCCCACCTGGGCCGAAAGCGGCGCAGTGCTGCTGGTGCTCTACGTGACCATGCTGGGCATGGCCGTGGGCGTGCGCGACGCCGGCCACATCGGCCTGGAGTCGATGCTGGTGCTGGCGCCTGAGCATGTGCGCCACAAGATGGAGTTGCTGATCCATGCACTGGTGATGCTGTTCGGCCTGGTGATGGCCTGGCAGTGCGCCACCCTGGCCATCAGCGTGGCCGGCTACAAGATCCCCACGCTGGGGCTGAGCGAAGCCTTCAAGTACGCCCCACCGGCCATTGCCGGAGCGCTGGTGGCGATGTTCTCGATCGAACACATCATCGCGCTGCTGCGCGGCACGGAAGTTGAGCCGGCATGGCATTGATCGCACGCAGGTACAGGCCACTTCCTATGGCGCACCTGGCGCGCAGCACGTCCAGGGGCACATCGTGGCACTGACGATTCTTTGCGTCAGCTTCACGCTGCTGCTGTTGCTGGGCGTGCCGGTGGCCTTTTCGATCGGCCTGTCGTCACTGGCCACGATCCTGTTTGAAGGCCTGCCGCTGGCGGTGGGCTTCCAGCAGATGATTTCGGGCATGAACCCGTTTTCGTTCCTGGCGATTCCGTTTTTCATCTTTGCCGGCGAAATCATGATGTATGGCGGCATCGCCGACAAGATCATCACCTTTGCCAAATCGCTGGCCGGCCATGTGCGCGGTGGCCTGGGCATGAGCAATGTGCTGGCCTGCACGCTGTTTGGCGGCGTGTCGGGCTCACCAGTGGCCGATGTCTCGGCGATGGGCGCGGTGCTGATCCCGCAGATGAAAAAAGAGGGCTACGACGCCGACTACGCGGTCAACGTCACCACCCATGCTTCGCTGGTGGGTGCGCTGATGCCCACCTCGCACAACCTGATCATCTTCACGCTGGCGGCCAGCGGCAAGGTCAGCATTGCAGCCTTGATCCTGGCCGGCATCGTGCCGGCGGTGCTGCTCACCGTCTGCAACCTGGTCGCGGCCTATGCGGTGGCGGTCAAGCGCGGGTACCCGGCCGGCACCTTCCCCGGCTGGGCCATCGTTGGCAAGAGCTTCATGCAATCGCTGCCTGGGCTGCTGATCGTGGTGATCATCGTCGTGGGCATTTTGTCGGGGGCCTTCACCGCCACCGAATCGGCCTCGGTGGCGGTGGTCTGGGCGCTGTTCCTGTCGGCCTTGGTCTACCGGCGCCTGAGCCGTGAGCAATTCCTCAAAGCCGCGGCCAAGGCCGTGAAGACCACCGGCACGGTATTGCTGCTGATCGGCATCAGCTCGATGTTCGGCTACCTGATCGGCCTGTATGGTGTGGCCGAACTGACCGGCAAGATGCTCGCGGGGCTCAGCAGTTCACCGTGGGTGATCTTCCTGTCGGTCAACGTGATCCTGTTTGTGCTGGGCACCTTTCTGGACATGGCGGCCACCATCCTGATCTGCACCCCGATCTTTCTGCCGATCTGCCAGCAGTACGGCATGAGCACCGAGCAGTTCGGTATCGTGATCCTGATCAACTGCGCGCTGGGGCTCAACACCCCGCCGGTGGGCACCACGCAGTTTGTCGGTTGCACCATTGGCGAGATCTCCGTGGGCGAGGTGATGAAGACGATCTGGCCGTTTTACAGCGCGCTGATCTTTGCGTTGATGCTGGTCACCTATGTGCCGGGCTTTGCCATGTGGCTGCCCAACCTGCTGCTGAAATGAGCGCGGCATGAGCGACGGCCCGCACATCCCGTTCACGCCCAGCGCGCGTTACCCCGACCCGGCCGTTGAACTGCTGACGCCCGAGTTTGCCAAGTACCGGGTCTACAGCAGCAGCGTCGAGCAACTGGCCAGTGGCTGCCGCTGGTCTGAAGGCCCGTTGTGGTTTGGCGACCACCGCTGCCTGCTGTGGAGCGACATCCCCGGCAACCGCATCCAGCGTTGGGACGAGGCCAGCGGCCGGGTCACCACCTTCCGCGCACCGTCCAACCACGCCAATGGCCTGGCGCGTGATGCGCAGGGCCGGCTGCTGGCCTGTGAGCACCTGAGCCGCCGCATCACCCGGACGGAAGTGGACGGCAGCCTCACCGTGCTGGCCGACAACTTTGATGGCCAGCGCCTGAACTCGCCCAACGACATCATCTGCCAGCGCAGCGGGCCGGGCGCCGGCAGCATCTGGTTCACCGACCCCAGCTTCGGCATCCACGGCTGGTGGGAGGGCGAACCGGCGCAGCCCGAGCGGCCACACGGCGTGTACCGCATCGATGCCGCAACCGGCCGCATAGCCTGCGTGCTCGACAACCTGGACGGCCCCAACGGCCTGGCGTTTTCACCCGATGAAGGCGTGCTGTACGTGGTGGAGAGCCGGGCTGCGCCCAGCCGCCTGGTCTGGGCTTATGACGTGGCGGCCGATGGCTGCTTGTCGGGCAAGCGCCTGCACATCGACGCCGATGGCGCGGGTGCGCTGGACGGCATTGCCGTGGACACTGCCGGCAACATCTGGTGCGGTTGGGGCAGCGACGGCCGGCCGGGCGCGTCGTCGAACGGGCTGGACGGTGTGCGGGTCTTCAACCCGAACGGCCAGGCCATCGGCCATATCCACCTGCCCGAGCGCTGCGCCAACCTGTGTTTTGGCGGTGCCCGGCGCAACCGGCTGTTCATGGCCGCCAGCCATTCGCTCTACGCGCTGTACGTCAACGTGCAGGGTGCCGCCTGATTCAACCCACATCTAAAACCGCCATGCAAAGACGCCACCTGCTTCAATCCCTGCTGGCAAGCAGCCTGCTGCCTGCCACCGGCGCCCGCGCCGACACCTGGCCCGCCAAGCCGGTCCGCTACGTTGTACCGTTTGCGGCCGGCGGCACCACCGACGTGCTGGCCCGGCTGATCACGCCCAAGCTGGCCGCGGTGCTGGGCCAGACTTTTGTGGTGGACAACCGGGCCGGCGCCGGTGGTGTGCTGGGCGCCGATGTGGTGGCCAAGTCACCGCCTGACGGCTACACCCTGCTGGGCAGCACCATCTCGACCCAGGCCATCAACCCCGCGCTCAACCCCAAGATCCCCTACAACGCGGCCAAGGACTTTGCGCCGGTCACGATGATCGGCGCCACCAGCAACGTGATCGTCGTGCCGGCCAGCAGCCCGTTCAAGACCATCGGCGAATTGCTGGCCTTTGCCCGCAGGAACCCGGGCAAGCTGAGCTTCTCGTCGGCGGGCACCGGCACCAGCCAGCACATGGGCGGTGAATTGCTCAAGCAGATGGCGGGCACCTTCATCCTGCACATCCCCTACCGTGGCAGCGGCCCGGCGGTGCAAGATGTGATCGCGGGCCAGGTCAACTTCGGCATCGACACGCTGGTGTCCACCTCGGCCCACATCAAAAGCGGCAGCCTGCGGGCATTGGCGGTCACTGCCGGCAAGCGGGTCAAGGGCTTCGAGACCATCCCGACACTGGCCGAGTCCGGCGTGCCGGGCTACGACGTGGTCAGCTGGCAGGCGGTGCACGCACCCGCCGGCACGCCGCGCGAAACCGTGCTGCGCCTGCAGACCGAGATCGCCAAGATCCTGGCCCAGCCCGACATCCGCGCCCGGCTCGAGGCGATGGGGCTGGAGCCTTCGGGCATGACACCCGACGAGCTGGGCGCCTTCGAGATTCGGGAGCGCAGCAAATGGGCCAAGGTCGTCAAGGACGGCGCGATCAAGGTAGATTGACCGCCATGGACCAACCCGACCCACCGGCCTTGCCAGCCCCCACAGCGCCCGCTGCCGCCGCGCCTGTTACCAGCGCAGCCGCCCGCCCACCGCTGCTGATCCGCATGCACCCGGCCGACAACGTCGCCATCGTCGCCAATGATGGCGGCCTGCCCGCCGGCACCCTGCTGCCCGATGGCCTGATCCTGTGCGAGAAAGTGCCGCAAGGTCACAAGGTGGCGCTGATCGACCTGCCCGCCGGTGTCACCGTGCGGCGCTACAACGTGCCCATCGGCACTGCCGTGGCCACCATCCCCGCCGGCAGCTGGGTGCACGAGCGCCGGCTGGCCATGCCCGCCGCCCGCGCGCTGCACGGCCTGCCGATGGCCACCACCCCCGCGCCGGTGCTGGCGCCC
>JBKJKU010000389.1:0-4879 GCA_046597355.1 Aquabacterium sp. | reverse complement strand
CTTGCGCGCGGTGCTTTGCATGATGCGGATGTTGGCTTGGTGGGGTACCAGCCAGTCGATGTCTTCTGCACTGCGCCCGGCCTTGGCGAGCGACGCGCGCGCGGTTTCATCCAACACGCCCACCGCCAGCTTGAACACCGCCTGGCCGTCCATCTTGAGCAGCGGGTCACCCAGCACCTGGCCTCCCGACACCGTGCCTGGCACACACAGGATGCCGACATGGCGGCCATCGGCGTGCAGGTCGGTGGCCAGCAGGCCGGGTGTGTCGCTGGCCTCGAGCACCACGGCGCCCGCGCCATCGCCAAACAGCACGCAGGTGCCGCGGTCGGTGAAATCCAGGATGCGCGAAAACACCTCGGCGCCGATCACCAGCGCGCGCCGCGCCGTGCCGGTGCGGATCATCGCGTCGGCCACCGTCAGCGCGTAGACAAAACCCGAACACACCGCCTGCACATCAAAGGCCGGACAGCCGACGATGCCGAGCTTGTTCTGCAGGATGCACGCGGTGGACGGGAACACCATGTCGGGCGTGGAGGTGGCCACGATGATCAGGTCGATATCGGACGGCAGGCAACCCGCGGCCTCCATCGCATGGCGGGCCGCGCCTGCGGCCAGGTCGCTGGTGGTGGTGGCGGCATCTACAAAATACCGCGCCCGGATGCCGGTGCGCTCAACGATCCACTCGTCCGACGTCTCAACGCCCTTGGCGCCCAGTTCGGCCGCCAACTCGGCGTTGCTGACCCGCCGGGCCGGCAGCATGCTGCCGGTGCCGGCAATGCGGGTGTAGGGCGGCAAACCGGCTGGGGGGGTCAAAGGGCTGGGATTCATGCGGCTTTGGCTGGCGGCGTTGCGGCAAAACCCGCTGCGCCTGCCGGGATGACATCGGCAAGGCGGGCGGCGCCGGGCTCTGCAGCACCGGGCAGGACAGCAAACGTGTTGCGTATGCGGTCGTGCACCCGGTCGAGCAGTCGATTTCGCGCCGCATCATAAGCCCGCGCCAAGGCCCGTTCAAAGGCAAACGCGTCCGAGCCGCCATGCGCCTTGAACACCAGCCCCCGCAGGCCCAGCAGCGCGCCGCCGCTGTAGCGCCGGTGGTCGACCCGCGCCTTGAACCGGTTGAGCACCGGCATCGCCACCAGCGCGGCCAGCTTGGCCAGCGGCGAGCGGGTGAACTCCTCCTTGATGAACTGGCCCATCATGCCGGCCAGGCCCTCGGAGGTCTTGAGCAGCACGTTACCGACAAAACCATCACACACCACCAGGTCGGTGGTGCCTTTGAAGATGTCGTTGCCTTCGACGTTGCCGTGGAAGTTGATCTGGCCCGCGGCATCGGCGGCGCGAAACAGCTCGCCGGCACGCTTGATGACCTCGCTGCCCTTGATCGTCTCCTCGCCGATGTTGAGCAGGCCCACGGTGGGCTGCTCGTTGGCGTCGAGCGCGCTGACCAACGCACTGCCCATCACCGCAAACTGCAGCAAGTGCTCGGCACTGCAATCGACGTTGGCACCCAAGTCGAGCACCTTGGTGAAGCCGCCGCGCATGTTGGGCAGCAGCGCGGCGATGGCCGGCCGGTCTATGCCGTCGAAGGTCTTGAGCACATAGCGCGCCACCGCCATCAAGGCGCCGGTGTTGCCGGCCGACACGCAAACATCGGCCGCTGCCTGCGGCGCCACGCCATCGGCCACCGGACCCGGCTTGAGCTGCGCTATCGCCACCCGCATCGATGAATCACGCTTGCGCCGCAGGGCCACCTCGACGGCGTCGTCCATCGCCACGACCTCAGTGGCGACCACCAGCGTGCAGCGCGCCCAGCCCTGCGCTGGCTGCAGTGCCTGGGCCGTGCCCACGAGCACCAGATCGGCCTGCGGGTGCGCGTCGAGAAACTGCCGGCAGGCCGGCAAAGTGACCGACGGACCGTGGTCACCGCCCATGCAATCGACGGCGACACGAACACGTGCCAGAGGCTGCAGGACAGAGGGAGGAGACGACTGGAAAGGCACTTAGAACCTGCGCTGGCGACCCGTGAGGCCGGGAGCTGAAACGATGGGCCAGACCGACAGGCCAAACCGCCTACCCGTCAAAACCCGGCCTACGGTAGGTGAACCCGGCGCAGCGCACAAGCGGGGCAGCCCTGCCCGCACCGCACCGCCGCAGCCTGGCCCGGAAACGTCAAAACCCGGCTCAGCCAACAGCGGAACCGGGTCACATCGTTGACTTGCCGCCGGCTGACGCACTGGGCAAGCGCCGGACATCGCCCACCGAGCCCGTTACCGGCAGTCGCCAAAACGGCAACCCAACCGGCCAGGGCTTGCCGCGGGATCAGGCGTCGGCTTTGGTCTTGAGGACCTTGCGACCGCGGTAAAAGCCGGTCGGGCTGATGTGATGGCGCAGGTGCACTTCACCGGTGGTGGGCTCGATCGCCGTGCCCGGCGTGACCAGGGCATTGTGCGAACGGTGCATGCCACGCTTGGAAGGTGACTTCTTGTTTTGTTGAACGGCCATGGTGGATCTCCTGATCGGACTTGGGCGCCCGTGCATCGCCTGCATCGGACACCCGGCAAATAGTGTTGCGGGTACTGTTGTGGTCACTGCCCGGGCCAGAGACCTGACGCTGGCCCGCACCTGCGCGCAGGCGTTTTGACTCACAAGGAAAGCCTATGAGTATAGCATCCGACTGCAAGACAGCCGGATTTCAGCGCTCGCCGGACCCTGAACCGCCGACGCCGGTCTTGAGGCCGCGCAACACCGCAAACGGGTTGGGTTTGTCGCCAAACCCGTCCGGAATCCCGTCTGATCCCCCCTCGGTAGCGCGCGTACCGCCCTCAACCCCGTCCAGACCCTCGCTTTGCCCGACGGCAACCGGCAAGGGCTGTGGGCAGCTGTCGTGCCGCGGCACCAGGGGCAACGCCAGCAGCAGTTCGTCTTCAACCAGTTCGCGCAGGTCCAGCCAGCGCGGCAGGGCCAACACATCGTCCTCAAGCTCGGCGTCCATCGCCTCAGCCTGGGACTCACCCACCACAAAGCGCAGGCGCCGGTCGAGTGTCAGGGTCAGCGCCAGCGGCTGCAGGCAACGCTGGCAGGTCAGCCAGACCGGGGCGGTGGCCTGCAGCGCGAGCCAGACCTCGGGGTCGCCCGCGGGCAGCGTCCGGCGCTCACCCTGGGCTTGCCAGGCCACGTTGTCCAGCGCGCCGTCCTGCGGCGGCGACTGCGACTCGGCCAGCCGGCCCAGATCGGCACCCGCCCAATGGCCCGCCAACACCGCACCCTCGGCGGCAAAAGCGGCCATGTCCAGCCGCAACGGATCGTGGCGCATCGTCTTCATCGGGCCAGTGTACGGTGTGGCGATGGGACAATCCGCCATGACAATCCGCGCCATGCCCCTGCCGACTGCTGCCAGCCCACCCCGCCTGATCCTTGGCTCGACCTCGCCGTACCGCAGGGAGTTGCTGCAACGCTTGCGGCTGCCTTTTGATGTGGTTGCGCCGGGGGTTGACGAGTTGGCCCGCCCGGCGGAAAAGCCAATCGACTTGGCGATGCGTCTGGCGCTGGAAAAAGCCCAGGACGTCGCCTCGCGCCACCCGGACGCGGTGGTGATCGGTGCCGATCAGGTGGCGGATCTGGACGGCGTGGCCATCGGCAAGCCCGGCAACTTTGAGCGGGCCCGTGCGCAATTGCAGGGCTTGAGCGGCCGCACGGTGGTGTTCCACAGTGCTGTCGCCGTCGTCAGCCACGCCGCGGGCTTTGCCCAAGTGGTGAACGCACCGGTGACGGTGCGGTTTCGCACGCTGACCGACGCGCAGATCGACCACTACCTGCACCTGGAGCAGCCTTACGACTGCGCCGGCAGCGCCAAGTGCGAAACGCTGGGCATCACGCTGCTGGACGCCATCCACTCCGACGACCCGACGGCGCTGGTCGGCCTGCCACTGATCCGCACCAGCGCCCTGCTGCGCGCCTGCGGTCTTGACGCCCTGGCGGTGCCGGCATGAGCGGCGCCGGTGCGACACCCAAAGCCTTGGGTCGGCTGGTGCTGGTGCCCAACACCTTGGACCTGGGCACCGACCATGAAGTCGATCTGGGCGACGTGTTGCCGCAGGCCGTGATCCAGCGCGCTGCACGGCTGGGTTTTTGGGTCTGCGAAAACGCCAAGACCACCCGCGCCTTGCTGAAACGGGTGGACCAACGGGTGCCGCTGGCCCAGCCGCTGCAGCAGATCCAGATCAGTGAGTTGCCACGTCCGCCCAAAGGCGGTGCGGCAAGGGGCGGCGCCGGCAGCGCGCCCGATCTCAAGCCGCTGCTGGCCCCGGCACTGGCCGGCCACGACATTGGCTTGTTGTCCGAGGCCGGCTTGCCAGCCGTGGCCGACCCCGGCGCCGCGCTGGTGCAGGCGGCCCATGCGCTGGGCATTGCGGTTGAACCGATGGCCGGCCCCAGCTCACTGCTGCTGGCACTGGCCGCCAGCGGCCTGAACGGCCAGAGCTTTGCGTTTGTCGGTTACCTGCCGGTTGATGCCAGCGCCCGGGCCGCCCGCATCCGTGAGTTGGACGCCTTGTCGCGGCGTCAGGGCCAAACCCAGCTCGCGATCGAGACACCCTACCGCAACGATGCGTTGCTGGGCGCATTGATCGAGCATCTGCAGCCGACCACCCGCCTGGGTATTGCCAGCGGGCTGACCTTGCCGGGCTGTCGATGCGAAACCCGCAGCGTGCAACAGTGGCGCGGCGCGCCAGGTCAGGCGCTGGGCGGCCGGATGCCGACCGTCTTCATGTGGCTGGCGGGCTGACGCGGGTCGCGGGTGTCAGCGGTGGCTGGCGCGCCCGCTGAACCAACGGGCCAGGCCCGCCCGTCAGGCCGGGAAGCGCCCTTGCCCTTGCCTCAG
>JBKJKU010000381.1:0-11452 GCA_046597355.1 Aquabacterium sp. | reverse complement strand
CGGCGCCAGCAGGCTGGGTGCGTTCTGGCCGCCCGAGCCGGTGTAGCCCAGCGTATTGCTGTACAGCTTGCTGTCCATCGCTCAGTGCCCTTCTTCCAACCGCGAGGCCAGGCGCTGCGGCAGCTTGGCGGCGAGGATCTTGGCGCCGGCGGCCTCGAAGTCGTAGGGCACGCGGTGGTAGGTGATGGCGCTGGCGGTGTCGTCGAACATCGCCCAGCAGGCGGCCGGGTTGCCGTCGCGCGGCTGGCCGGCTGAGCCGGGGATCACCAGCCACTGTCGGTGCGGCGGCACCGGGATCGGCACGCCCGCCGTGGGCACGAAGTCACCGGCCTTGCCGGTGCCCGACACGTGGTACAGCTTGGGTTCGTGCATGTGGCCGCAAAAGGTGTAGCGGCATTCGGTGGCGTGCAAGCTGCGCACCGCCTCGCTGCGGCCCTGGATGTAGTCCCACCCGGCCGGCGCCCACGCATTGGCGTGCACGTAGAGCTGGTCGCCCTGGCGCTGGCTCATCGGCAGGCTGGCCAGAAAATCCAGTTGCGCCGCGTCCAGCTGGGCGCGGGTCCACTCGATCACGTAACGGGCATCGGGCCGCATGTGCGGCGCCGCACCCCGCACCACCGCCTCGTCGTGGTTGCCCATCACCGCGATGGCGCCCTGGCCCACCAGCTCGCGCACCTGGTCCACCACCCAGGCCGGGTCGGCGCCATAGCCCACAAAGTCGCCCAACAGCACCCAGCGCTCGGCGCCGTGCTGGCGGGCGCTGTCCAGCACCGCTTCCACCGCTTCGCGGTTGGCATGCAGGTCGGTGATGAAGGCGGTTTTCATGGTGAGGTGCCCGGCCGATCATGCTGAGCTGCGATGCTGACGCCACTCTGGCGCCGGGGTCACGGCGTGGCGTCAGCCGATCCGGCCGAGCAACAGGTACTCCATGAGTGCCTTTTGCACGTGCAGCCTGTTGTGGTTTCGGCCCGGCGCTGGCGCGCCTTCACATCGCTGCGCGATGTGAGCCTGCACCGAAACAGGCTGCCGGCCCTGGCGGGCCACCATCTCGGCTTTCATCCGATCCGGCCGAGCAACAGGTACTCCATGAGTGCCTTTTGCACGTGCAGCCTGTTTTCGGCTTCTTCCCAGACGACGGATTGCGGGCCGTCGATCACATCGGCGGCCACCTCTTCACCGCGGTGCGCCGGCAGGCAGTGCATGAACAGCGCGTCCTTCTTGGCCAGCGACATCATCTGGGTGTCCACGCACCAGTCGGCAAAGGCCTGCTGGCGGGTGGCGTTTTCGGCTTCGAAGCCCATGCTGGTCCACACGTCGGTGGTCACCAGGTGCGCGCCTTCGCAAGCGGCAAACGGGCTTTTGAAGGTCTTCACGCAGGCCGGGTTGGCGACACTGCCCAGCCGCGGGTCGAGTTCATAACCGCCGGGCGTGCTGATGTGCAGGGTGAAGCCCAGCACATCGGCCGCCTGCAGCCAGGTGTTGGCCATGTTGTTGCCGTCGCCCACCCAGGCCACCACCTTGCCGGCGATGTCACCGCGCTGCTCGATGAAGGTGAAGATGTCGGCCAGGATCTGGCAGGGGTGGTATTCGTTGGTCAGGCCGTTGATCACCGGCACCCGCGAGTGCGCCGCAAAAGCCTCGATCTTGGTGTGCTCGTAGGTGCGGATCAGCACCAGGTCGACCATCCGGCTGATGACGCGGGCTGAGTCCTCGATCGGCTCGGCTCGGCCCATATGGCTGTCGCCGGTGGTCAAGTGCACCACCGAGCCGCCCATCTGGTACATGCCGGCCTCGAAGCTGACGCGGGTGCGGGTGCTGGCTTTCTCGAAGATCATCGCCAACGTGCGATCTACCAGCGGCTGGTAGCGCTCGTAGTTCTTGAAACGGGTCTTGATCGTGCGGGTGCGCTCGAACAGGTAGGCGTACTCCTCGGCACGCAAGTCCTTGAACTGCAAGAAGTGTTTCATCAGGCTCGGTCCCGGCTTCATGGCGCTGGTTTCAGGGGGCGGGCTTCACAGGCCAGGCCTCAGGCCTGGGGCGCTGCCAGAAAGTTGCGCAGCAGCGGCACCAGGATGCCGACCAGCTCGTCGGCCTCGGCCGCGCTCAGGATCAGCGGCGGCAGCAGCCGGATCACGCTGTCGGCGGTGACGCTGATCAACAGCCCAGCCTGCGCGGCTTGGAGCAGCAGCCCGTTGCACGGCCGGTCCAGCTCGATACCGATCATCAGGCCCTGGCCGCGGATCTCCTTCAAGCCACTCACGCCGGTCAGGCCTTCGGTGATGCCGGCGCGGATGCGCTCGCCCATCGCCGCAGCATTGGCCATCAGACCGTCCTCTTCCATGATGCGCAGGGTCTCGATGCCGGCACGCATCGCCAGCGGGTTGCCACCGAAGGTGGTGCCGTGGTTGCCCGGCTGCAGCACGTCCTTGGCGCGCGGGCCGGCAACGATGGCACCTATCGGCACGCCCGAGCCCAGGCCCTTGGCCAGCGGCATCACGTCCGGCAGGATGCCGGCCCACTGGTGGGCAAACCATTTGCCGGTGCGGCCGATGCCGCACTGCACCTCGTCAAGCATCAGCAGCCAGTTTTGCTCGTCGCAGATCTGGCGCAGGCCGCGCAGGATGTCGATGCGGGTCGGGTGGATGCCGCCTTCGCCCTGGATCGTCTCCAGAAAAATCGCCACCACGTTCGGGTTGGTCCGCGCCACCTCGCGCACCGCGTCCAGGTCGTTCAGCGGCAGCCGCACAAAGCCCTCCACCAAGGGGCCAAAACCAGCCTGCACCTTGGGGTTGCCGGTGGCCGACAGCGTGGCAATCGAGCGGCCGTGGAAGGCCTTGTCGTAGACGATGATCTCGGGCCGGTCGATGCCCTTGTCATGGCCGAACTTGCGGGCGATCTTGAGCGCACCCTCGTTGGCCTCCAGCCCGGTCGAGCAGAAGAACACCGCGTCCAGGCCCGAGAGCTCACACAGCTTGGCGGCCAGCGCCTCCTGCATGGGCGCTGCGTAGTAGTTGCTGCAGTGGATCAGCTTGCCGATCTGATCTTGCAGCGCCGGCACCAGCTTGGGGTGGGCATGGCCCAAGGTGTTGACGGCGATGCCGCCCAGGCCGTCCAGGTATTCGCGGCCCTCGGTATCCCAGACGCGGCAGCCCCGGCCATGTGACAGCGCAAAAGGCAGCCGGCCATAGGTGTTCATCACGTGGGAGGTCATCAACAGGCTCCAAGAAAAGCGGTCCGACAATGAAAAAGCCGGTGGCATGCCACTTCGGGCACGACGCCGGCTGGGAGTCTGGATTCTAAAGTGCAGCCCCGACTTGGCCGATACCGCTGAATCGATCAGGCGTTGGAGTTCCCCATGAATGCTGCAGCGCAGCACTTCCGCGGCACAATCGCGGTTTTCCCGGTGTTGTGTCCACCGCTGGTGCAGCCGGTGGCGCCACTGCGGGTTCCGCCTGACCCTGCCTCCCCATCCCCGGCCCGCATGTCTGCCCCCAAACCGCGTGAGTTTTTCATCCAGGGCATCACCCTGGCGGGCAAGACGTTCCGGCCCAGTGACTGGTCCGAGCGGCTGGCCGGCGCGCTGTCGAGTTTCCGGCCCAAGTCAGGCACGGGCGGCATCGGCGCGCACATCGGCTACTCACCCTACTGCGTGCCGCAGGTGATCGAGGGCGTCAAGTGCGTGATCGTCAATGAGGCGCTGCGCGACCTGGAGCCCATGGCCTGGGACTTTGTCATGCACTTTGCGCGCGACAACGAATTGCAGGTGGTCGAGGCCTGCCTGATGCCAGATCCGCCGTTGGCGCCGCCGGCCTGAAACGCCAGGCAGGCTGTTTTGGGTCGGCCGCGGCCGACCATGAAAAAAGCCCGCCGAAGCGGGCTTTTTGCTGCCATCCGGCAAGCCGATCAGGCTGTGGCAGTGGCGGTGGCCGACAGTGCCTTGATCTTGGCCGACAGGCGGCTCTTGTGGCGGGCGGCCTTGTTCTTGTGGAAGATGCCTTTGTCGGCGATCGAATCGATCACGGACTGGGCGTTCTTGAACAATTCGGCGGGCGCGGCCTTGTCACCACCGGTGGCGGCTTTGTCCAGCGCTTTTTGCACGTTCTTGACGACCGTGCGGAACTTCGAGCGCAGCGACGTGTTGGCGGCGTTCAGGACCACGTCCTGGCGTGCGCGCTTGCGGCCTGACGCCAGGCGGACTGTTTTCTTTTTGGCTTTTGAAGAGGTGGCCATGTTGCTGCTGATCCTGAAACTGTGGCTGAAATCGAGGCTAAAACTGCTGCGCTTGATCCGGATGGAGCCCAGAAGTATAGCATCGCGGGTGATCAGCGGCAAAGCCGCTTGCCCGGGCTTCTTATAATGGGCATTGCTCGGTCTGGCGGCAAACTTTGCCAGTCCGGGCCTGATTGCCCCCACCGTGCGCGCCGCCGCACTTCACCCTGCCCGCATGAACCTGTCCAAGGCCGTTTTCTCGGTCTCCGCCCTCACACTGCTGTCCCGCATCACCGGCCTGGTGCGTGAGCAAATCGGTGCGGCGCTGTTTGGCACCTCGGCAATGATGGACGCGTTCCAGATCGCCTTCCGCATCCCCAACCTGCTGCGGCGGCTGTTTGCCGAAGGCGCGTTCGCCCAGGCCTTTGTGCCGCTGATCGCCGCCACCCGGGCGTCTGACGGTGACGACGCCACGCACGCCCTGGTCGATGCGGTGGCCACCGTGCTGGCTTGGGCGCTGCTGCTGACCTGCGCCTTGGGCATTGCCGCTGCGCCGGGGTTGGTCTGGCTGCTGGCCTCGGGCTTTGCGCCGGCCACCGAGGACGCGGCGGTGGTGATGACGCGCTGGATGTTCCCGTACATCGGCTGCATGTCGATGGTGGCGCTGGCGTCGGGCGTGCTCAACACCTGGCGGCGCTTTGCAGTGCCGGCTTTCACGCCGGTTTTGCTCAACCTGAGCGTGATCGGCGCGGCCTTGCTGCTGGTGCCGGTTTTCCGGGCCCGTGGCATCGAGCCGGTTTACGCACTCGCCGTGGGCGTGATGGTGGGCGGCGTGCTGCAACTGGCGCTGCAATTGCCCGCGCTGGCCGCCATCGGCATGTTGCCGCGGCTGGGCGTCGGCTGGCGCAGGGTGCGTGCGGCCTGGGCGCATCCGGGCGTCAAGCGCATGCTGTCGCGCATGGCGCCGGCGCTGCTGGGTGTGTCGGTCGCGCAGATCTCGCTGATGGTCAATTCACAGATCGCCAGCCACTTGGGCACGGGCGCGGTGTCCACCCTGGTCTATGCCGACCGGCTGATGGAGCTGCCCACCGCGCTGCTGGGCGTGGCGCTGGGCGTGGTGCTGACGCCGCAGTTGGCGGCGGCCAAGGCCAGCGGCGATGCAGCCGGCTACTCCGGCCTGCTCGACTGGGGCTTGCGGCTGGTGCTGCTGCTGGCGCTGCCCTGCGCGGTGGCGCTGCTGGTGTTTGCGCAGCCGATGGTGGCGGTGCTGTTCCACCGCGGCGCATTTGATGGCCGCGCGGTGACGATGACCACGCTGGCGGTGATGGGCTATGGCGCCGGTGTGATCGGGCTGGTGGCGGTCAAGGTCGCCGCGCCAGCGTATTACGCCCAGCAGGACATGCAAACGCCGATGCGGGTGGCGATCGTCTCGCTGGTGCTGACGCAGGTGCTCAACGCCGGGCTGATCGGTGGCCTGGGCATGGGGGTGTCGGCACTGGCGCTGTCGATCGGGCTGGCGGCCAACGCCAACGCCGGCCTGCTGTTGTGGGGCCTGAAGCGGCGCGGCCTGTACCAGCCGGCACCCGGCTGGCTGGCATTTGCCTGGCGCGTGGTGCTGGCCAGCGCGGTGATGGGCGGCCTGATGGCCCTGGCCGCACGGCAGATCGACTGGCTGGCACTGGGCCGCCACGAAGCGCTGCGCGCTGGCGCGATGGCCCTGACGCTGGCCGCCGCAGCGGCGCTGTACTTTGCCGTGCTGGCGCTGCTGGGCCTGCGCCGCAGCAGCTTCATGCGCCGGGCCTGACAGTGGCCTGCCGAGACTGCCCACCATGAAACACCTGCTGCTTGCCCCGCCAAGCGCGCTGGCGTACTTTGCGACCCTGGTGGCCGAGGACGCCGGTTTTGCGCTGATTGAGGCAGCCATCTGCGTGGCGCACGACGACAACCCGGCGCTCGACGTGCAGACCGTGCTGGCCGACATCGACCGCCTGGCCGGTCGCCTGAAAGCCAGGCTGGCCGCCGATGCGTCGTCGCTGAGCCGCCTGCAGGCCCTGAACCAGTATTTCTACGGCGAGCTGGCCTTTGCCGGCAATGTCAACAACTACTACGACCGGCGCAACAGCCACCTGCACGAGGTGCTGGCGTCGCGCCGCGGTATCCCGATCACGCTGGCCTTGCTGTTTTGTGAGTTGGCCACCCAGCTCGGCCTGACCGCGCGCGGCGTGAGCTTTCCGGGGCATTTCCTGGTCAAGTTGCGCATGCCACAGGGCGAGGTGGTGATCGACCCGATCAACGGCCGCTCGCTGTCGCGCGACGACCTGGACGAGCGGCTCAGCCCCTACCGCAGCCGGCACGGGCTGGAGGGCGATTTCGAGGCGCCGCTGGGCTTGTTTCTGCAGGCAGCACCGCCGCGCGATGTGCTGGCCCGGCTGCTGTTCAACCTGAAGGAGATCCACCGCACCGGCGAGGACTGGTCGCGCCTGCTGGCGGTGCAGCAGCGCCTGGTGCTGCTGCTGCCGCAGGCCTGGGAGGAGCGCCGTGACCGGGGCCTGGCCTGGGCCGAGCTGGGCCGGCCGGTCGAGGCCGCCGAGGACCTGGCCGCCTACCTGGATGCCCGGCCCGATGCCGACGATGCACCGGCCTTCCGCGAGCGGCTGGCCGGCTTGCAGGCCGAGTTGAGGGCGGGCGGCGCGCCCGGTCTGCATTGACCCGCCTCCTACAATGTGGAATGCGCAGCTTGCCGGACTCCCGCGTTGTTTCAGCGCAGATCTCGCGGGCGCAGATCTGGGGAGCGCCGGTCTTGCCAGCGTTGCCCCCGGCGAGACCGGCCTGTGCGGGCCGGTGCAGCCCGTGAGGCAACTGCCCCTACCGATACTGCCGATACCCGCCGACGGCTTCGACAGCCTGGTCGTCGGCCGCAACGCTTCGGCGGTGGCGCATTTGCGCAGCCTGTGCAATAGCCCGGTGGTGGCCGCGCCGGTGTACCTGTGGGGCGATGCCGGCACCGGCAAGACCCGGCTGCTGCGCGCACTGGCCACACAGGTCCAGGCCGAGGGCGACCGGGTCGGCTGGTTCGACGCCGCCGATGCGCTGCCCTGGGTGCTGGACGAAGGCTGGCGCCTGGTCGTGGTCGACCGCTGCGACGCGCTGGACGCCGCCCACAGCCGGGCCGCCTTTGCGCTGTTTGTCGAGGCCGACGCCCAGGGCGTGCAGTGGGCAGCGGCCGGCCGCCTGCCGCCGGTGGACCTGGCGCTGCGGGATGATTTGCGCAGCCGGTTGGGCTGGGGCCATGTGTTTGCGCTGCACGCGCTGGCCGAAACCGAAACCCGTGCTGCACTGCGCCGCGAGGCCGACCGGCGCGGTATCTTCTTGTCCGACGAGGTGATGGACTACCTGCTCAACCACCTGCGGCGCGACATGAGCCACCTGATGGGCCTGCTGGGTCGGCTCGACGGCTTTGCGCTCGCCGAGCAGCGCTCAGTCACCGTGCCGCTGCTCAAGAAAATGCTGGCCGAGGAGGGCCACGCTGCATGAACCTCGCTTTGTTCGACCTGGACGGCACGCTGATCCCCGGCGATTCCGACCATGCTTTTGGCGATTTCATGATCGCGCTGGGCTGGGTGGACGCCGATGTGCACCGCCGCCGCAACGATGAGTTTTACCGCCAGTACCTGGCCGGCTGCCTGGACATCGACGCCTATGTGCAGTTCTCCACCAGCGCCTGGCGCTGCCGCCCGCTGGCCGAGCAGCAGGCGGCGAGTGCCCGTTTCATGACCGAGGTGATGGCGCCGCAGTTGACGGCGCCGGCGCGTGCGCTGTTGGCTTGGCACCAGGACGCGGGCGATCTGGTCGCCATCGTCACCGCCACCAACGACTTCGTCACCCGGCCGATCGCCAGTGCGCTGGGTGTTGCCCACCTGCTGGCGGTGGACCTGGAGCGCGACGCCAGCGGCGCTGCCACCGGCCGCATCCACGGCGTGCCCTCGTTCCGTGAGGGCAAGATCGCCCGGGTGCACGACTGGCTGCACAGCCTGGGGCACACCCTGTCCGGCTTCGAGCACAGCGTGTTCTACAGTGACTCCACCAACGACCTGCCGCTGCTCGAGACCGTGCATGAGCCGGTGGCCACCAACCCCAGCCCGGCGCTCGAGGCCATTGCCCTGCAGCGCGGCTGGCGCATCCTGAGGTTGTTCGCATGATCAAAAAATTCATCTCCCGCCTGCTTGGCAAGCCGGCAGCCGGCGCAGCCCAGGCTGCAGTGCCCGTTGTGGCCGCCCCCGCCGCGCCCGCCGCACCGGTCATGCCCGCCGGCAAGCGGGTCGAGGTGCCGGTGTCCCAGCACCACATCGACCCGTCGCTGGTGGACGAGCGCGCTGTCAAGGTGGTGCGCACGTTGCAGCAGGCCGGCTTCCAGGCGTATGTGGTGGGCGGCGCGGTACGTGACCTGCTGGTGGGCTTGCGGCCCAAGGATTTCGACGTGGCCACTGACGCCACGCCCGAGCAGGTGAAGTCGCTGTTCAGGCGCGCCTTCATCATCGGCCGGCGCTTCCGCATCGTGCACGTGATCCACGGCCGCGGCCGCGACCATGAGGTGATCGAGGTCTCGACCTTCCGCGCTTACATGGACAGCAGCGAAGCGACGCAAGTCGCCGGCAACGAAAAAACCAGCAAGGCGGCGCTGGCTGGCTCGGCGCATGCGGTGGACGCCAGCGGCCGGGTGCTGCGCGACAACGTCTGGGGCCCGCAGGTCGAGGACGCCGCACGGCGCGACTTCAGCATCAACGCGATGTACTACGACCCCGCGACCCAGCTCGTGATTGACTACCACGGCGGCATTGCCGACGTGAAAGCCAAGCTGCTGCGCCTGATCGGCGACCCGGCTACACGTTATCGCGAAGACCCGGTGCGCATCATCCGGGCACTGCGATTTGCCGCCAAGCTGGGTTTCGAGTTTGAGCCCAGCACCGGTGCGCCGATCGCCGAGACCGCGCCGCTGCTGGCCAACGTGCCGATCTCGCGCATGTTTGACGAGATGATCAAACTGCTGCAGACCGGCCATGCGCTGGCCAGCATCGCCACGCTCAAGCGTTACGACCTGCACCGCAGCGTGTTCCCGGTGCTGGACGCGGTGTTCGACGAGTCGCGGGGATCACCGCTTGACCACGGTCAAAAACAGGCGTTCATCCGCCAGGCGCTGGCCGACACCGACCGCCGGGTCGGCGAAGGCAAGCCGGTGGCGCCCAGCTTCTTGCTGGCCTGCCTGCTCTGGCACGACGTGCTGGCCGGCTGGACCCAGCGCCAGGCCGATGGCGAACATACCGTGCAAGCGCTGCAGCAGGCGGTGGACGCGGTGTTCGACGCCCGCATCGGCGACATCTCGGGCCGCGGCAAGCTGGGCGCCGACATGCGCGAGATCTGGATGATGCAGCCGCGCTTCGAGCGCCGGCAGTCCAACACCGCGCACGCGCTGATCGAGCTGGCCCGTTTCCGCGCTGGTTTTGACTTCCTGCGCTTGCGCGCCGATGTGGGCGAAGCGCCGACCGAGTTGGCCGAGTGGTGGGAAGACTTCTCGATGGGCAGCGACGAAGAGCGCGAGGCCTTGCTGGTTGCCGTGCGCGAGGTCCAGCGCCCGCGCAAGGGCGGGGCGTCCAAGGGGCCCAAGCCGGCGCCGCGGGCGGCCGCTGGCGAGAACCCACCGGCCGAGGGCGGTGCCGATCTCGGCGCGCTACCGCACGAGGCCAGTGACGACGAACCTGAGGACCCCGAGGGCGGCGCCGCAGACAACGCCGAAACCACCGCGCCTGCCCGCAAGCGCCGGCGTCGGCGCCGCAAGCCGGCCGGTGCGGCGCCGGGGGAGGCGGCTGTCGACGCTGCCGGCCAGGGCGGCGGCGGTGACGCGCCTGCAAGCAGTTCCTGACACGACTGTGCCCGGCGTGCCCGCCTTTGTCGGCGTCGGCGCCAACCTGGGTGACGCCCACCGCAGCGTGATCGACGCGCTCGCCGCACTGGGCCGGCTGCCCGGCTGCACGCTGCGCCGTGCGTCGGCGGTGTACCGGTCGGCGCCGGTGGATGCCGCCGGGCCGGACTTCTTCAACGCCGTGGCCGAGTTGCACACCACGTTGTCGCCAACCGCGCTGCTGCGGGCCTTGCAGGCGATCGAGTCGGCCTGCGGCCGCGAGCGGCCCTACCTCAATGCACCGCGCACGCTCGATCTGGATCTGTTGCTGCACGGCGATACCGTGCTGGACACACCGGTGCTGACCCTGCCGCACCCGCGGCTGCACCGGCGTGCGTTTGTGCTGCGGCCGCTGCTGGACCTGGCGCCCGACCTTGCCGCCCCAGGACTGGGGCCGCTGGCCGCCTGGCTGCCAGGGGTTGCCGGCCAGGTGCTTGAAAAACCAGCCAACCGCTGACCGTGCCGGTGTACCTGCCCTTGCCGCTGATGCCAGGCTGGGTGATGTCAGGCCTGGTGACGTCAGGCCAGGCAATCCTGCCCGCATACAATTGTTTTGTGACGAAACGCTGACCGTTTCGCGACAGATTCCGGCCGCGTCCCACTGCCGATCACCCTGGAGTTTCTCCCATGTTCTTCGGCAAGCTGCTGCCCCGAGAAGGCAACTTCTTCGAGCTGTTCAATGACCACGGCAAGCACATCGTGGCCGGCGCGCGCGCCTTCATGTCGCTGGTGCAGCACTACAGCGACGAGACCCTGCGCGCCAAATATGCGGCCGAGGTCGACAGCGCCGAAAAGCAGGCCGACCGGGTCACTGCCGAGGTGCACCGGCTGCTGCACAAGACCTTCATCACGCCAATCGACCGCGAGCAGATCCACAGCCTGATCAATGCGATGGACGACATCCTCGACCTGTTGCAGGACTCGGCCGAAGTGATGCAGCTCTATGACCTTAAAACCGTCAGCGAAGACGTGCTGCGCCTGGGCGAGATTTCCGCCCGGTGCTGTGAGCGGGTGCAGCACGTGATCACGCTGCTGCCGCAATTGAGCAAGTCCACGGTGGCGGCCGATGCGCTCAAGATCTGCGAAGAGATCGACCAGCTTGAGAGTGACGCCGACCGGGTGATGCGCTCGGCGATGAGCAAGCTGTTCCGCGACAACATCGAGGTGCGCGAGCTGATCAAGTTGAAGGCGGTGTACGAGCACCTGGAGTCGATCTCCGACCGCTGCGAGGACGTGGCCAACATCGTCGAGGGCATCGTCCTCGAAAACTCATGATGGCGGCGGGCA
>JBKJKU010000275.1:0-8271 GCA_046597355.1 Aquabacterium sp. | reverse complement strand
ATCGGAGGACATGGAGGGTGCCGGTTGCCCGACGGCCTTGGCTGCCTTGGCGCCGCACGCCGCACGCAGCACACCGCACGTCGAACGTCGAACGACCGCATCCACACCAGGCGAAAGACAGCAAAGAGTCGTCAACACACATCCCATGCCGGTGGACAAACCGGCGTCGCCAAGCCCGCGTCCACCCAAAGCTCAGCCAGCGTCCGGCTTGGCGCGTGCCGATCCCGCCACCAGCTCAAAGCGAAAGAGCCGGCACTCGATCGGCCCGTTCCACATCGGCACACGGCGGTTTTCTTTCAGGCGCAGTGCCTGCGGCAGTTTCATGTCGGGGCTCAGCACCCAGGCGGTCCAGCCGGCGTAGTGCTGTTTCCAGTGGCTGGCCAGCTGGCTGAAAAACTCGGCCGGGCCGGCGCCGCCCTCAAAACCCTCGCGCGCCGGGCGGGCGTTGCGGTCGGCATCGGGGCTGCGGTCACCACCGCGCCTGTCGCTGCCGCGCCCCATCGGTGCGATGCGTTCACCGTAAGGCGGGTTGATGATCATCACGCCGCGCTCGGTCGGTGGCAGACGCTGCAGTGCGTCGGCGGTCTTGAAATCGATCGCTGCAGCCACACCGGCGCGTTCGGCATTGCGCTGGGCAAAGTCGACCATCCGAAACGATACATCGCCTGCGTAGATCGGCACCAGCGGCGCATGTTGGCGGGCACGCGCCGCGTCCTTCAGCCGCGACCAGCTGTTCTGGTGCGGTCGGAACGGCAGCATTTTTTCGAACGCAAAGCGCCGTTGCAGCCCCGGTGCGATGCCACAGGCGATCTGGGCGGCCTCTATCGCGATTGTGCCGGCGCCGCAGCACGGGTCGAACAGGGGCCCGTCCTCGACACGGCCTTGCCAGCCGGCGGCCGCCAGCAAGGTGGCGGCCAGGGTTTCTTTCAGCGGTGCGTCGCCCTTCAGGCCCTGGGCATCACGCCAGCCGCGCTTGAACAGGGCTTCGCCCGAGGTGTCGGCATACAGCGTGGCGTGGGTGGGCGACAGGTGCAGCGTGAGCGGCAGGTCGGGGAACTTGGTGTCGATGCTGGGCCGCTCGCCGGTGGCGTCGCGCAGCACGTCGCAGACCGCGTCCTTGACCCGCAGCGTCGCAAAGTTCAGGCTTTGCAGCGGCGACCGCTGGGCGGTGGTGTCGATGCGGAAGGTCTGGGTGTTGCTGATCCACTCAGTCCACGGCACCGTGCGCGCCAGGGCGTACAGGTCGTGTTCATGTTCGTAAGGGCCGTAGACCAGCGGCCACAGCACCCGCTGCGCCAGCCGGCTTTCCAGGTTGAGCCGCATCGCGGCCACCGCATCGCCCATGACCTGCACACCACCGCGGTCGGTCTGGATCCGGGTCTCGGCACCCAGGATGCGGGTGATCTCGTCAACCAGCAACGCCTCGGCGCCGGCCGAACAGGGCAGGAACAGCGCCACCGGCGTGTCGCCGACCGCCGCCATGCGCTTGCTGCCCGCGGTGGGCCGGGCGCCGGGTGATGCCGTGGTTGCTGCCGCGCCGGCCGCAAGGGCCGTCGCCGGCGGCGGGACCGGCACGCCGGCGTCGTCGTTGCGGGGGTTCATAGCGCCTTGCGCAGGTTGGCCGGTGCGATCTTCAGCGCTTCGCGGTATTTGGCGACGGTGCGCCGCGCCACCGTGATGCCCTGCTCGCCCAGCATGTCCGACAGCTGGCTGTCGGACAGCGGCTTTTCTGGCGCCTCCGAGACCACCAGCTGCTTGATCAGGGCCCGTACCGCGGTGCTGCTGGCGTTGCCACCGGCGTCGGTGTTGAGGGAGGAGCCAAAGAAGTATTTCAGCTCGAAGGTGCCATACGGCGTGTTCATGTACTTGGCGGTGGTCACGCGCGAGATCGTGCTCTCGTGCAGGCCCAGCTCATCGGCGATTTCGCGCAACACCAGCGGCTTCATCGCGATCTCGCCGTGGCTGAAAAAACCCTTTTGCCGCTCGACGATGGCCTGGCTGACGCGCAGGATGGTGTCGAAGCGCTGCAGGATGTTTTTCATGAACCAGCGTGCCTCCTGCAGCCGCGTTGACAGGCCGGCGGCACTGCCGTTGCGCTGGCCGCGGATGGCCTGGGCGTACAAATCGTTGATGCGCAGCTTGGGCATCACGTCGGGGTTGAGCATGGCCTTGAAGCCGCGCCCGGCCTTGATCACCATCACATCGGGCACGATGATGTTGGCCTCGGCCCGGGTGAAGGGCCGGCCGGGCTTGGGCTCGCAGGCGACGATCAGGCCTTGCGCGGCGCGCAGCAGGTCTTCGTCGGCGCCGGTGGCGGCCATCAGCTTTTTCATGTCCTTGCGGGCCAGCAGTTCGAGGTGGCCCTGGCAGATTTGGATGGCCACGGTTCTGGCGTCGCTGGCCGGCCGCTCGCGCAGTTGCAGCACCAGGCAATCGCCCAGGTTGGCAGCGCCCACGCCGGTCGGCTCCAGGCTTTGCAACCATTTCAACGCGCAGCGCAGCCGGTCGTCGAGTTCTTCGCGGTCGTCGGCGTCCTCTTCGCCGTCCAGCCCCATGCCGGCGGCCAGTTTTTCAGCGATGTCCTCGAGCGTGTCGGCCAGGTAGCCGTCCTCGTTGAGCGACTCGATCAACACCATCACCGCTGCCACGTCATCGGGCGACAGCCGCATGCCCAGCAGTTGCCGGCGCAGATGGTCTTGCAGGGTCGGGCCGCTGTCGCCGGTGTCTGTGGGTTCGCGGTCGTCGTCGCCGCTGCCCGACGCGCTGTTCGAGGACGGCAGCTCGCGGATGCCGTCGAAGTCATCGCGCTCGGTGCCGTTTTCCCAGTCGTCGCGCTCGGTGCCGCCAAACTCAGCCGTGTCCACGCCCGCGGGCTCGTCGGCGCTGCTGTTGCCGTCGCCGCCGTCCTCACGCTCGGACAGGCTGGCCTTTTCGCGCTCGGCGCTCTGGTCGGCGGGTGCCACCACCCGCTCCAGCCCAAACTCCATCGGCGTGTGGTCGTCGTCCACATCCAGAAACGGGTTCTGCTCGAGCATCTGCTCGATTTCCTGGTGCAGCTCCAGCGTGGACAACTGCAGCAGCCGGATCGATTGCTGCAGCTGGGGCGTCAGCGCCAGGTGCTGTGAGAGTCGTACCTGCAGTGAGGGTTTCATCGGCGGGCCGCGGTTGGGCTCACATCCGGAAGTGCTCGCCGAGGTAGACCCGGCGCACGTCGGCGTTGTCGATGATTTCGGCGGGCGTGCCCTCAGCCAGCACCCGGCCCTCGCTGATGATGTAGGCGCGGTCGCAAATGCCCAGCATCTCGCGCACGTTGTGGTCGGTGATCAGCACACCGATGCCGCGGCTTTTGAGGAAGCCGATGATGCGCTGGATCTCGATCACCGCGATCGGATCGACGCCGGCAAACGGCTCGTCCAGCAGGATGAACCGCGGCTGCGTGGCCAGCGCGCGGGCAATCTCCACGCGGCGCCGCTCACCGCCGGACAGCGCTGGCGCTGGCGAGTCGCGCAGCTTGTCGATCGACAGGTCGCGCAGCAGTTGTTCGAGCAGGGTGTTGATGGCCTCGGGCCGCAGGGCCTTGCCGTTGGGGCCGGTCTGCAGCTCCAGCACGGCGCGGATGTTCTCCTCGACCGTGAGCTTGCGGAAGATCGACGCCTCTTGCGGCAGGTAGCTCAAACCCATGCGGGCGCGCTGGTGGATCGGCTTGCTCTGCACCGAGACACCGTCGATCCAGATCTCGCCGGCATCGGCCCGCACCAGGCCCACCACCATGTAGAAGGTGGTGGTCTTGCCCGCGCCATTGGGGCCGAGCAGCCCCACCACCTCACCGGCGCCCACCGCCAGGTGCACGTCCTTGACGACCTGGCGCGAGCCGTAGTGCTTTTGCAGGCCGGTGACATACAGCCCATGCTTGACGGCCGCCTCGACCGCAGCGGCGGGTGCCGCGCTCACCGGCGATCGCCCAGCACAGCGGACGGCTTCAACCCTGCAGCCGCCGCCGGTGGCGCGGAGCCGGCATCGGCCGGCGCACGCGGGGCGATCACCGCCCGCACCCGGCCACCCGGATTGGCGGCGGTGGCGGCGCCGCCGCGCACGTTGAAGGTCTCGGCCACGCTGTCCCAGACGATCACGCCACCGGAGATCTCGTCGGCCACCACCGTGCCCTGCAAGCGCCGCACCTGCGCCACGCCGTCAAAGCGCAGCGTGCCGGTGCGGCTGTCGTAATCGATGCGCTGCGCCGTGCCCTCGACGGTCTCGTCCACGCTGTCGCGCTTCTGGCGGTAGGTGGCGGCCTTGCCGGCTGTGCCAATGGCTTGCGCCATCTGGTAGCCGTCGGGGGTTTCGCGCAACTCCAGCCGGTCGGCCCGGATCAACAGCGTGCCCTGGCTGATCACGACATTGCCGCTGCACACGCTGGTTTGCTTGAGCAAATTCACGGTGCAGGGCTGGTCGGATTCCAGCGTCATTGGCTTGCTGCGGTCGGCCTTCTCGGCCCACGCCGCCGGCCCGCTGGCCCACAACAGCGCCACCACGCAAGAACGCGACAAAAGGGAAGAAATAGGCAGGGTAAACATTGATCGGCACAGAACTTGCAGACCATTCTAGACCCAAGTTTTCGCGGTCTGGCGGGCCAAATTGGCGTACTTGGCCGACGAATGCGCAAGTTTGCGCGCTTCGCAACGCTGGCCGGGCGCCGGGCTGTGGCACTGCACCCGGCCTGGCACAGCGCCGGCTGCTTTCCCACTTGCGCAGCCCAGGCGACAGGCATAGGCTGGACTGTCCCCATAACCCGGCCTGCAGCCCGCATGTGCGCCCAGCGCCCAGCGGCCCGGCGGGCGCCACCCCGAGGAGAAGCGTCCATGCCCAGCCTACAACCCACCGGCGCGGTTCTGGTCGCCGACTTGCGCACCCTGGCGCTGGTCGGCCCCGCCGCTGCCGGCAAGACCTGCCTGGCCGAAGCTTTGCTGCTGGCTTCGGGCGCCATCGCCAGCGCCGGCAGCCTGGAGCGCGGCAGCACCGTCAGCGATTTCGACCCGCTGGAGCGCCGCATCGGCCATTCGCTCAATGCCAGCGTGATGCACACCGAGTGGCTTGGCAGCCGCATCCACCTGATCGACACCCCGGGCGCGCCCGACTTGATCGGCCAGAGCCTGCCGGCGCTGGAGGCGGTGGAGACCGCGGCGGTGGTGATCAACGCCATCACCGGCATCGAGCCGATGGCCGTGCGCATGATGACGCAGGCCGCCGAGCGCGGCCTGGACCGGCTGCTGATCGTCAACAAGATCGACGCACCGGGCGTGGACCTGGGCGCGCTGCTGGTCAGCCTGCAGGCCGCGTTCGGCAAGGCCTGCCTGCCGGTGAACCTGCCGCGCACCGACGCCGGCGTCACCACCGTGCTGGACTGCTTCTACAACCGTGCCGGCAACAGCGACTTGGGCGGCGTGGCGGCCGCGCACCGCGCCCTGGTGGAGCAGGTGGTCGAGGTGGACGCCGCCTTTGTCGAGCGCTACCTGGAAGACGGCGACATCGACCCGGCCGAGCTGCACGCGCCGCTGGAACAAGCCCTGCGCGAGGGTCATTTGATCCCGGTGTGCTTTGTCTCGGCCCGCACCGGCGCTGGCGTGCCCGAATTGCTGGACATCATCCACCACCTGCTGCCGCACCCCGGCGAGGGCAATCCACCGGCTTTCTTCAGGGGCGAAGGCAGCGACGCCAAGCCGATGCAGGCCCAGCCCGACCCGTCTTTGCATGTGCTGGCACACGTCTTCAAGGTCGCGGTTGACCCGTATGTCGGCAAGCTGGGTGTGTTGCGGGTGCACCAGGGCACGATCACGACGGGCTGCCAGCTGTATGTCGGCGACAGCCGCAAGCCTTTCAAGGTGGCGCACCTGTACCGGTTGCAAGGCAAATCCCATGTCGAGGTGCCGCGTGCGCTGCCCGGTGACATCTGCGCCATCGCCAAGATCGACGAACTGCACTATGACGCCGTGCTGCACGACGCTGCCGAGGACGACCACATCCACTTGAAGCCGCTGGCCTTCCCGGCGCCGGTGCACGGCCTGGCGATTGCGCCCAAGCGGCGTGGCGACGAGCAGCGGCTGTGGGAGATCCTGGCCAAGCTGGTGGGTGAAGACCCCTGCCTGAAGGTGCAACACGTGGCCAGCACCAACGAGACCGTGGTCTACGGCCTGGGCGAGCTGCACCTGCGCCTGCTGCTGGACCGGCTGCGCGAGGTGCACCGCTTCGAGGTCGACACCCACCCGCCGCGCATCGCCTACCGCGAGACCGTCACCAGCGCGGCAGAGGGCCACTACCGGCACAAGAAACAAAGCGGCGGCGCCGGCCAGTTTGGCGAGGTCTACCTGCGGGTCGAGCCGCTGCCGCGCTCCGACGGCACGGGCGCCGGCTTCGAGTTCGTCGATGCAGTCAAGGGCGGCACTATCCCGGGTGTCTACATCCCGGCGGTCGAAAAAGGCGTGCGCGAGGTGCTGGCCAGCGGCGCCATCTCGGGCCACCCGGTGGTTGATGTGCGGGTCACCGTGTTCGACGGCAAGCACCACAGCGTGGACAGCAAGGAGATCGCCTTTGTCACCGCCGGCCGCCAGGCGTTTTTGGCAGCGGTACGCGAAGCCCGGCCGATCGTGCTGGAGCCGATCGTGGCGGTCGAGATCAGTGCGCCCGAAGCCGCCGTCGGTGACATCACCGGCGACCTGGCGGCCCGGCGCGGCCAGGTGGCGGGCACCGACAACGGCACGCTGGGCAACGTGGCCGGGGCGATGGTGGTGCGCGGCCTGGCGCCGCTGGCCGAACTGGCCGACTACCAGTCACGCTTGAACGCGATGACCAGCGGCCAGGGCCGCTACACGCTGGCCCTGTCGCACTACGAGGCCGTGCCGCCAGCGGTGCAGCAGCAGCTGGTGGCGGGCTGGAAGCAGCGCGACGAGGACTGAGGGCAGGCGCGCCTGAACCCGGCAGGCGTGGCGGGCGTGGCGGGCGCAGCGGCTCAGGGCTTGGCTTTGGCCGCGGCGGCGGCGTGCATGGCCCTGAGTTGCGCCAGCCAGCCGGTCCAGTCCTGGGGTCCGGTCTCGAAGCGGGTCTTGAGGTTGCCCAGCACCGACCCCCAGGCCCGGTCGAAGTAGGTCAGCGCACCCTCCCACTGGCCGCCGTCGCCCCAGCCGGTGTGGTGCAGACGCACGCGGGTGTGGGTGGCGTCGACCGGTTCGAGCCGAACAATGACGAAGCTGCGCTGCGCCCGCGCCTCGGGCAGGAACGGCGGCGCGTTCCAGTCGAAGCTGAGCATGCGCTTGGGCTGCAGGGCCATGAAACGCATGTCATCGGCGCCGCGCGCACCGGGCGCCGCCAGCGGGTCGATGAAGATGTGGAAAGCACCACCGACCCGCGGATCGATTTCGGCGTCGGGCGCGAAGAAGCTGGTGATGCCCTCGCGCGTGGTCCAGGCGGCCCAGACGGCATCGACATCAGCGGCCACCACCACCTCCTTGTCGATGGCGCGCTCGGCGGCCTGCACCAGCGCTGGGGCGATGGCTGCAAGCAGCCCCAGCGCGACGCCGCAAACAAGCTTGCTGCCGGACATGGCACGCCGCCGCAGCGGGCCGGCAGGCTGACTCTGGAGGTGCGTGCGCATGGGCCGTGCTCCTGGTTTTGAGGTCTGGTTGCAAAGGTAGCCGATCCGGGCGTGCCCGGCCAGACCCCGGGGCGGCAATCGCCACCGCCAGCGCCAGCGCAATCGCCATTTATCATCCAGGCATGAATCCCCTGCACGATGTGGCGCGCATTCGCTTCGAGAACGCGATGCTTTTGTTTGATGAATTTGTGCAGGCCACCATCAAATCGCCCGATGCCGCCACCCTGAGGGGCCTGGAGCGGCGCTTTGCCGAGCGGCTGCAGATCCAGCCCAGCTACTGGAGCCAGATCAAAAGCCGGTCGCGCCAGATCGGCGAGCGGCTGGCGCGCCAGTTTGAGCAACTGTCTCACAAGCCCGTGGGCTGGATGGACGTTCCGCATGGACACTCGGCCAACCGGGTGGCCTTGCAACCGCTGCCGCGCAACGGTGGGGCCGCGCCAGAAGCCGCAGCCAGCCCACTGCCGCAGGACGACGACGAACGCTTCATCGTCGGGTTGGTGCTCACTTATTACCGCCGACACCCGCAGCGCGCTCGCACGCGATTACTGGACCTCCTGGGGGAAGTGCTGGCACCCGCCGCGCCGCCGGCTTTGCCCACGCCTGCCGCCAAACCGCTACCGGGCGCC
>JBKJKU010000101.1:0-13030 GCA_046597355.1 Aquabacterium sp. | reverse complement strand
CGCCAGCGCCACCGCGCCCTCGGGCAGCTGGACGCTGGGCGCGGCCGTGGTGACGGCGCTGCACCAGGTCAGCCGTCCGACCGCGCTGACTGGACAGACCTCGGTCGTCATCATGGCCGCACCAGTGGATTCGGACGGCGTGGCCCTGACAACCACCGCGGTGGGCGCCGGCACGCCGCTGCGCTGGGGGCGGCTTCGCCTGAGCAATGCCTACGGCAGCGCCAGCGCCGCGCTGCAGGTGCCGGTGGTGGCCGAGTACTGGAGCGGCAACAGCTGGGTGCTCAACAGCGCCGACAACTGCACCACGCTGGCCGCCGGCAACGTGGTGCTGTCCAACCCGCGCAACGCTGCTGGCGGCACCAGCAGCGCCACCAGCGGCGCCGGCGCGACCGTGCTGGCCAACGGCAGCGGCTTGATCACCCTGACTGCCCCCACGCCCAGCGGCAGCAGCCTGAGCCTGGACCTGGCCGTCAACCTGGGCAGCAGCAACGCTGACCTGAGCTGCCAGGCCAGCCACCCGGCGAGCGTGGGTGCGGCCAAGCCCTGGCTGCGGGCGCAAAACGGCAGCTGCGCGGCCAGCGCCGACCGCGACCCGTCGGCGCGCGCCAGCTTTGGGCTGTACAGCCCCGAATCCCGCAAGACCGTCCATGCGCGCGACATCTTCTGACCGGCCAATGCCGCAGCGGCGGCCCGGCTTGCGCCGGCACGGCTTCACGCTGGTCGAGCTGATCGCCGTGATGATGCTGGTCGGCGTGCTGGCCACCGTGGCCCTGCCCCGGATGGAAGGCGCGTTTGCATTGCGCGGCGCCGGCTGGCGCGACCAGGTGCAGGCCGGCCTGTTGCAGGCCCGCACGCTGGCACACGGCCACCGGCGCCTGGTCTGCGTGACGCTGGCCACCGGTGAGCTGCGCATGGCCCAGGCCACCACCAATCCGGCCAGCAGTTGCGACAACACGGTCAAGGGCGCCGACGGCGACGCCCGCTGGGCGGTGGACGGCAACGCCATCGCCCTGACGCAGCAACCGGCCGGCACGCTGTACTTCCAGCCCGACGGCCGCATCACCAGCGACGGTGCGGGCAGCAGCAGCGTCAACGTCACAGTCACCCTGGCAGGTGAAACCACGCTGCAACTGATCGGCGAGACCGGCCATGTGCAGTAGCCCCGCCCGTGGCGCCGTGCAGGCCGCCCGGCCGGCCGCCGAACCGCGCCGGGTCCGGCGCCGGGGCCGGCATCGCGTTCGGGGTTTCACCCTGCCCGAGGCCATTCTGGCGATCGTGGTGATCGGCGTCGGCCTGGCCGGCTTGCTGCTGGCCTTTGGCACGGTGGCGCGCAGCAGCGCCGACCCGGTGCTGCGCAAGCAGATGCTGGCGATCGGCCAGGAGATGCTGGAGGAGGTCTTGCTCAAGCCCTACACCGTCGTGGCCAATGCCGCGCCGGCCGGCTGCGCCCGCGACACCTACAACGACGTCAGTGATTTCAACGGCTACAGCGCCACCGGCATCTGCACCGTGGACGGTGTGGCCATCGCCGCGCTGGCCGGCTACAGCGTGCAGGTGGCCGTGGTCGCCGGCACGCTGCAGGGCGTGACGGCCGCCAAGTCGGTCACGGTGACGGTCAGCAATGCCAGCGAGAGCCTGTCGCTGGTGGGCTGGCGCACGGATTACGCGTCGCCATGAGCCGGACGCTGGGCACCTGCCAGCCGCGCGCCCGGCGCGGCTTCACGCTGGTCGAGATGATCGTCACGCTGGTGCTGTTTGGCATCATGGCGGCCACGCTGACGGTGTTTTTCAAACCGGCGCTCGACACCTGGCTGGCGGTGCGCAACCGCAGCGCGCTGGCAGCCACCGCCGACAACGCGCTGCGCCGCATGCTGCAGGACGTGCGGGTGGCGGTGCCCAACTCGATTCGCACCCCCGACACCGCGTGCTTCGAGCTGGTGCCCACCAGCGGCGGCGGGCGCTACCGCATGGGCATCGACATCTTGGCGGCCGGCGCGGCGGCGGTAGACCCGGCCACCGCCACCACCAGCTTTGACGTGCTGACACCGTTGGCCGCGCTGCCCGCCGCTGGCGACTGGGTGGTGGTGGACAACCAGAACCCGGGCGATGTCTACAGCGGCGCCAACCGCAGCGCGATCACCGCAGTGTCCACGCCGGCAGCGGCGCTGGGCCGGCACCGGTTGGCGATCAATGCACTGCAGTTTCCGCTGGGCTATGACGGCGGCCGGTTCACCGTGGTGCCCGCTGCGCAGCAGGCGGTTTTTTATGTCTGCAGCGGCGCCAGCGCCACGCTGGACAGCAACGGCGACGCCCCCGGCAAGCTTTACCGGCTCAAGGGCTATGGCTTCAATGCCGCCGCACCCGGCAGTTGCCCGCCCACCACCAATGCCGATCTGATGGCCACCGGCCTGAAGTCCTGCCGCTTCTTGTACACCGCCAACCAGGGCGCAACCCAGCAAAGCGGCTTCATCTCGATCCAGCTCGAGTTCACCCGCGACGCCGAGTCCGCCAGCGTGGTGGCCGGTGCGCACGTGGCCAACACACCATGAGCCGCCGCGCCACCGCCAAACCGCCTGGCCATGGCCGCTCGCGCGGCATGGGCGCCATCACGGTGATCGTGGTGCTGGTCGGGCTGGCGGCGATGGCCGCCGCGGTGCTGCGGCTGGCGCAGGTGGGCGCCAGCGTGACCGCACAGGACATCGAAGGCGCCCGGGCGACGGCCGCCGCGCGCTCCGGCATCGAATGGGGCCTCTACCAGGCGTTCAAGGGCAGCTGGACCACCTGCAGCAATGCCAGCACGACGCTGGACACCGGCAGCGGCCTGCGCGTCACCGTGGTGTGTGACTCGCGCAGCTTCAACGAGGGCGAAAGCAGCCCGGACGTGCCGCGCACGGTGCGGGCCTTCACGATCGATGCGGTGGCCTGCCGCAGCAGCAGCGCCAGCACGCCCTGCCCGGACGCCGCGGCCGCCGTGCAGCCCGGCTATGTCGAGCGCCGGCGCCAGGTGCAGGCGATGAACTGATCCCGCAGGTGCCGGGCGTTCAACGCGCGGCTGCGTGACCGTCAGGGCCGGGCTCGGTCAGGCCCCAGGCCAGCAGGATCAGCGCTGCGGCGCTGCCCACCGGAAACAGCAGCACCGACAGCCCGACCCAGCCCGCGACCGAGCGCCCCAGGCGCCGCGCCGCGATGCCCAAAAACACCCAGTGCAGCGGCATCGCCAGCGCGATGGCCAGGCCGGTGGCCAGCGTGCGCGGCACCGACGCCGTGGTGGCATGCACCATCGGCGGCAGGAACATCGCGATCGCCGCAATCGCCGCCAGCAAGGCCAGCGCTGAATCGAACAACGCGCGTTGCGCAGACTTGTGTGTCATCACGAAGCTCCTGGCCGGACGCGGCCTGCCAATGGTCCATTCTGCGCCAAGCTGGCGGCGTCAGTGGTCAAAACGGATACGTTGCGCGTCGTCTGGTGTGCGTTCGGCCGACAACCGGCCCGCAACCTTGAGCGTGTTGGCACAGCCCACCCGCTTGGCTGCACTGCCCTGCTCGAACAACCGCGCGTCCAGCAGGCTGGGCGGATGCACACCGCAGGTGATGCGGTGGGCCAGTGATTCAACGCTGGGCAGCGCGCCGTGGGTGCCGTCGCTGACCGGTGCGGCCGTGGCCACGCTGTCCGCCGGTCTGCCGCCGCCGCCACAATCCGTGCATGCCACCGCGCCGCTGGATCGCCCACCTCGACATGGATGCGTTTTACGCGTCGGTCGAGTTGCTGCGTTACCCCGAGCTGCTGGGCCAGCCGGTGGTGATCGGCGGTGGCCGGCGCCACCAGCCTGTGCCGCTGGGCGACGGCACCCACCGCTTTGCCACGCTGGACGGCTATGCCGGCCGCGGCGTCATCACCACGGCCACCTACGCGGCCCGCGACCTGGGCGTGCACTCGGGCATGGGCCTGATGAAAGCGGCGCTGCGGGCGCCACAGGCCGTGCTGTTGCCGGTCGACTTTGAGCAGTACCGGCTCTACTCCCGCCGCTTCAAGGCTGCGGTGGCCGAGCTGGCGCCGGTGGTCGAAGACCGCGGCATCGACGAGATCTACCTCGACCTGACCGACCTGCCCGGCGCCCAGGACAGCGTCGCGCACGACCCCTTTGGCGGGGTGCGGGCACTGGCGCTGGACATCAAGAACAACGTGCGCCGCGCCACCGGCCTGAGCTGCTCGATCGGCATCACGCCCAACAAGCTGCTGTCCAAGATTGCCAGCGACTTGGACAAGCCCGACGGCCTGACGCTGCTGACTATGGACGACCTGCCCGACCGCATCTGGCCCCTGCCGGTGCGCCGCATCAACGGCATCGGGCCCAAGGCCGGCGCCCGGCTGGCGGCGCTCGGTATCGAGTCCATCGAACAGCTGGCGCAGCAGCCGCGCGAGACCTTGGTGGCGCAGTTTGGCCGCAGCTACGGCGCCTGGCTGTTTGATGCGGCGCACGGGGTGGACGAGCGGCCGGTGGTGACCTTCAGCGAGCCGGTGTCGATGAGCCGCGAAACCACCTTCGAGCGCGACCTGCATGCCCGGCGCGACAAGCCCGCGCTTACCGCCATCTTCACTGACCTGGCCACTCAGGTGGCGGCCGACCTGCAGAAGAAGGGCTATGTGGGCCGCACCATCGGCATCAAGCTGCGCTTCGAGGACTTCAAGACCGTCACCCGCGACATGAGCGTGGCCGACGCCACCGCCGATGCCGCCACCATCCGCCTGGCGGCCGGCCTGTGCCTGAAGCGGGTGGACCTGGCGCGCCGCATCCGCCTGCTGGGCGTGCGGGTGGGCAGCCTGCAGCGGGCGCCCGGCGCCGGCCCGGCCAAGCCTTGACGCTGCCCCGCGCGCGCCGGTACGTCGCCCTGCTACGCTTGCAGCTTGTTGCCGGATTGGCCGGCCCCCACACCACGGCCCCACCACACCCATGACCGCCCTGACCTGGACCGACACGCTCACGCTGCAGCATCCGAAAATGGACGCCACGCACGAAGAATTCGTCAGCCTGCTGGCCGCCACCGACGCCGCACTGGCCGGGCCCGAACCCGTGCTGCTGGCCCGCTTTGAGGCACTCGTGGACCACACGGTCGAGCACTTTGCGCAAGAAGAGCGCTGGATGACCGCCAGCGGCTTTGCACCCGAAAACTGCCACGCGATGCAGCACCAGTCGGTGCTGGGCGTGATGGTGGGCTGCGCCCGCCGGGCGGGTTCTGAGGGCGGTGACGGCGAGCCGGTTGACTTTGAACCGCTGCGCATGGCCGTGGGCGAACTGGCGGCGTGGTTTCCGCAGCATGCAGAGACGATGGACGCCGCGCTGGCACAGCACCTGGACGCCGTGGGCTTTGATGTCACCACCGGCCAGTGCCGCGAGCTGGCCCTGCAGGGCGACGGCGACGCGCCAACCGCTGCCATCACCGGTTGCGGCAGCGGCCACTGCGGCTGAGCCGTCGGCAACCGCCGCGCAGCCCCGCCGGCAGACCCGCAGGCTGATCCACCCCAGGCGCTGGTTACAAGCTTTCTGCGATGCCCGCCGCCCAGGACCTGCGATTCCCGTCCATCGACGGCCTGCGCGCATTCGAGGCGGCCGAGCGGCTGGGCAGCTTCGAGCGCGCTGCCGACGAGCTGGCGATTTCGGCCAGCGCCGTCAGCAAGCGCCTGTCTACGCTGGAAGACCTGCTGGCCACGCCGCTGCTGCTGCGCAGCGGCAAGTCCCTGGCACTGACCGCCGCCGGCAAGGAATACCTGACGCAAGTGCGCGCCGCGCTGGGCCTGCTGGCCGCGATGCCGTTGCACCGCCGGCCCAGCCAGCGGCTGCAGCGTTTGCGGGTCACCACCCCGCCCACCTTTGCGCGCCAGATCCTGGTGCCGCAGTTGGCCAGCTTCACCGCCGCACACCCCGAGATCGAGCTCGAGCTGCTGCTGTCCATCCCCTACCTGGGCAGCGCTGCGCCGCAGGACAGCGACATCGAGGTGCGGGCCGGCGACCCGGCCACACTCGCCGGCAGCCTGCTGCTGGCCGACCGGGTGCTGCCGGTGGCCGCGCCCGCGCTGATCGCCCGGCTGCCGCCGCTGCGGCGTCCCGCCGACCTGGCCGACGCCCCGCTGCTGCGCACCCCGCTGGAGCCCTGGACCCCCTGGCTGCGCGCCGCCGGCTTGGCCTGGCCCGAGCCGTCCAGCGGCCCGCGGCTGGTGGACCTGGGCCTGACGCTGGAGGCGGCCGTCTCTGGCCAGGGCGTGGCGCTGGCCCGGCCCAGCCTGGCCCGCCACTGGCTGGCCACCGGCACACTGCTGCCGCTGTTTGCCATCACCGCCCCCGCCGCCAATCCTTATTTGCTGATGCCGTTTGACGGCGACAGCGCGGACAGCGCGGACCAGGCAGGCCAACGCAACGCCGCAGGCCACTTTGCGCACTGGCTGCGCGCTGTCTGCGCTGACGCGGTGCGGCAGTCCGACGCCTGGCTTTCCGGTCTGGCCTGAGCAAGTTTCCGGTCGGGCGGGCGGTGTCGCCGCTAGCATCTCTGCACCCGGAGACTTCAACAAAAGCGAGACCCGCCCATGACCGTCATCACCACCATCGAAGACCTGCGCAAGCTGGCGCAAAAGCGCGTACCGCGCATGTTCTACGACTACGCCGACTCCGGCAGCTGGACCGAGAGCACCTACCGCGCGAACGAGAGCGACTTCCAGACCATCAAGCTGCGCCAGCGGGTGGCCGTCAACATGCAAGACCGCAGCACCGCCACCACCATGGTCGGGGTGCCTACTGCCATGCCGGTGGCGATTGCGCCCACCGGGCTGACCGGCATGCAGCATGCCGACGGCGAGATCCTGGCAGCCAAGGCGGCCGAGAAGTTCGGCGTGCCGTTCACCTTGTCCACGATGAGCATCTGCTCGATCGAGGACATCGCCGCCCACACCCGGGTGCCGTTCTGGTTCCAGCTTTACGTGATGCGTGACCGCGACTACATCGAGCGCCTGATCGACCGCGCCAAGGCCGCCCGCTGCGGCGCGCTGGTGCTGACACTGGATTTGCAGATCCTCGGCCAGCGCCACAAGGACCTGAAAAACGGCCTGTCCGCACCACCCAAGCTGACCATTGCCAACATCCTGAACATGGCCACCAAGCCGCGCTGGTGTCTGGGCATGGCGGGCACCAAACGCCGCCAGTTCGGCAACATCGTCGGCCATGTCAAGGGTGTCGAGAACATGGGCAGCCTGTCTGAATGGACGGGCAAGCAGTTCGACCCGCAGCTCAACTGGGGCGATGTCGAGTGGATCAAGAAGCGCTGGGGTGGCAAGCTGATCTTGAAGGGCATCCAGGATGTCGAGGACGCGAGGATCGCGGTCGAGTCCGGCGCCGACGCGCTGATCGTCAGCAACCACGGCGGCCGGCAACTGGACGGCGCGCAGTCCAGCATCCAGGCGCTGCCGGCGATCGTGGACGCCGTGGGCAGCCAGATCGAGGTGCACATGGACGGCGGCATCCGGTCGGGCCAGGACGTGCTGAAGGCCCGCGCGCTGGGCGCCCGTGGCACCTACATCGGTCGGGCGTTTTTGTACGGCCTGGGGGCCATGGGCGAGGCCGGTGTCACCAAGGCACTCGAGATCATCCACAAGGAGCTGGACCTGACGATGGCGTTTTGTGGCCGCACCCGGATCGAGCAGGTGGACAAGTCAATCTTGCTGCCGGGCACGTTCCCGACCTGATCACCGGCAGCGCCGGCGGGCCGGCCGGCGGGGTGTCAAAGTGGGCGCCCTGAAATGCACTGCGGCCCCGGATCGCTCCGGGGCCGCAGTGGCCTCAACAACGCTGGGCTGTCAGGCGCGGCGGCGACGGCGTGCCAGGAAGCCCACCAAGCCCAGACCGGTCAACATCATGGCGTAGGTCTCGGGCTCGGGTACAGGCATGGCGCTGGCCAGAACCAGGTTGTTCACGGTGGGCCAAACATCGACGTTGTTACCCACGGCCGCGACCGTCAGCGAAATCATTGACCCAGTCGAGACAAAACCGAGGAAGGTGCTGGTGGTGGTATTCAGCAGCGTCTGGGTATTGCTGCCGCTGGCGTCAGTGGCAACCACCTTGATCGACTGGCCGGCCAGGAAATCGCCTGCAATGTCAGATCCGAAGAACAGTCCACCCGCCGCCCTGACGCCACCCCCGAAGTTGCCGAAAACCATGACATCTGTCGTGTTGGTTGTCGACAACCAGGCATCTGCCCCGGCGCCCGCAATGTAAAAGTCTGACGTGGCGTCGTAGCTGTACGGCGCGGCAGTGCGCGACAGGACAGCAGGGCCTATGGAGGTGCCAACGCCCAAGTCGTCAAAAGTGTCAGTGCCGGGAGAAATCACCGCCGCCAGGAAGCTGGCTTGGGTGGTGTAGACCGTCAGCGCCGCCTGCGCACCGCCGGACAAACCCAGCATTGCGGCTACAGCCACCAGCCGCAGAGAAAAATTATTGGAAGTCACCGTGCTGCCCCTATTTTGAGTCCCACTGATCCAGCACCAGGGCAGACCCCAGCGCGCTTATTTATCCCAGAGATGCTGCCGACACCCCAGGCGGTGCGCAATCCCCTACTTGGGTGGCTACAAACCCGTGCTGATATCACCGGCACCTCGGTGCTTGACTACAAAGACCGGGCCTCGAAGGTGTTGCAGTCGCCCATGCGGCCCGCCGCAATGCCGCGCTTGAACCAACCCACCCGCTGCGCGCTGGTGCCGTGGGTGAAGCTCTCGGGCCGTACCGTGCCCCGGGACTGGCCCTGCAGCTTGTCATCGCCTATCTGGGCGGCGGCGTTCAGCGCCTCCTCGATGTCGCCCTGCTCCAGCACCTGGCGCATGCGGTTGGCGTGGAAAGCCCAGACCCCGGCAAAGCAGTCGGCCTGCAACTCCAGCCGCACCGACAGCGCGTTCATGCGGGCCTCGGGTATCTTGCCGCGCTGGGCGTCGAGCTTTTCGCTGATGCCGAGCAGGTTCTGCACATGGTGGCCAACCTCGTGGGCGATCACATAGGCCTGGGCAAAGTCGCCGGGCGCGCCGAGCTGGGTGCGCAAGGTCTCGTAAAACGCCAGGTCGATGTAGACCTTCTGGTCGCCGGGGCAGTAAAACGGCCCCATTGCCGACTGGCCGCGGCCACAGGCGGTGGGCGTGGTGCCGCGAAACAGCACCAGCTTGGGATCTTGGTAGGTGGCGCCCTGGGCCTTGAACTGCTCGCGCCAGACGTCTTCGGTATCGGCCAGCACGGTCGCAACAAACGCAGCCGGCCGGTCGCTGGCAGGGGGTCGGGCGGCTGGCGCCGTCTGCGCGGAGGGCGCTTGTTGTCCGTCTCCGCCGCCGAGCAGGCCCAGCACGGTCAGCGGATTGATGCCGAAAACCCAGCCCGCCACCAGCGCGACGGCCACCGACCCCAGACCGATGCTGCGGCCGCCCAAGCCAAAACCACCGCCACCGCCACCCCCGCCGTCGCGCCGGTCCTCGACGTTGTCACTCTGCCGATCACCTTCCCATTTCATGGCCTGCTCCGGTGGGTGGTACGGGTTGGCCCCAGGCCTCAGGCCTTGGGCAAGGTCACGCCGCGCTGGCCCTGGTACTTGCCGCCGCGGTCCTTGTAGCTGGTCTCACAGACCTCGTCGCTCTCGAAAAACAGCACCTGGGCGCAGCCCTCGCCGGCATAGATGCGGGCCGGCAACGGCGTGGTGTTGGAGAACTCCAGCGTCACGTAGCCCTCCCATTCGGGCTCGAACGGCGTGACGTTGACGATGATGCCGCAGCGGGCGTAGGTGCTTTTGCCCAGGCAGATCGTTAGCACATTGCGCGGGATGCGGAAGTACTCCACCGTGCGGGCCAGCGCAAAGCTGTTGGGCGGGATCACGCAGACATCGGTCTCGAAATCGACAAAGCTTTTTTCGTCGAAGTTCTTCGGGTCGACCACGGTCGAGTAGATGTTGGTGAAGACCTTGAACTCGCGGGCGCAGCGGATGTCGTAGCCGTAGCTGCTGGTGCCGTAGCTGACGATCTTCTGGCCGTCGGCCGACTGCCGCACCTGGCCGGGCTCAAACGGCTCGATCATGCCGGTCTGCTCGGCCATGCGGCGGATCCATTTGTCGCTCTTGATGCTCATCGTGTGTCCAGGCAGGGTCTCGCTGGCATTCTAGGTTCGGGCCAATCCGCATGGCCGTGCGCCAGCGCACATGGTCAACTGGCGCCGACGCCGGCCTTGGCGTCCGCTCCCCCACCCCAGGACGCCCCATGGCCGCAAGCCTCTTCCGCCCCGCCACCGAGTTGCTGGTGCAGTACGCCGGCTACCACCGTGACCCGCGCAACATCGCCAGCCATTTCATCGGCATCCCGCTGATCGTCTTGGCCATCGGCGTGCTGCTGGCGCGTGTCGATGTGGGCGGGCTGAGCGGTGCCTGGGCCGTCTGGGCGCTGTCTAGCGCCTGGTACCTGAGCCGCGGCAAGCCGGTGCTGGGGCTGGCCACCAGCGCGGTCAACGCAGCGCTCATGGCCGAGGCGCACCTGCTGGCGGCGGGCAGCGTGGCGGCTTGGCTGGGTTGGGGGCTGGGCCTGTTTGCACTGGGCTGGGTGATCCAGTTTGTCGGTCACTACTGGGAGGGCCGCAAGCCGGCGTTTGTCGATGACCTGGTCGGCTTGCTGGTGGGGCCGATGTTCGTGGTGGCCGAATGGCTGATGGCACTGGGCTGGGACGCCGCCCTGGCCGCCGAGATCAACCGCCGTGAAGGCCCCACCCGGCGCGGCGGGTCAGGCGCGCCGGTCAGCCGGTAACGCCCTTGCCATTGCGCCCCCTGATCGCCCCCGCAGCGCCTGCCAAACTCGCCCCCGCCGTGCCCGGCCCGGTGCTGGTGATGGGCGCTGGCAGCATTGGCGGCTGGCTGGGGGGCCGCTTGCAGGCCGCGGGCGCGCGGGTGCACCTGGTCGGCCGGCCGCGCATGCTGACGGCGCTGGCCGCCCAAGGCCTGACGCTGACCGACCGCGATGGCGGCCGCCTGCACCTGCCCGCAGCCAGCCTGCAGTTGCACGCCGCCGTGCCCGGCGACCTGGCGGCCACCGGCGCGCCGCTGCTCGTGCTGCTGTGTGTCAAGAGCGGCGCCACTGCCGTCGCCGCCGCCGAGCTGGCCTGCCGGCTGCCCGCCGGCACGCTGGTGCTGTCGATGCAAAACGGTATCGGCAATGCCGCGATCGCCCAGGCCGCCGCGCCACGGTTGACGGTGCTGCCGGGGATGGTGCCGTTCAACGTCGCCGAGGTCGGTGCCGGCCAGCTGCACCGCGGCACCGACGGCCAGCTGGCAGCGCAAGACCACCCGGCCCTGCGGCCCTGGCTGCCGCTGCTGACAGCGGCCGGGCTGCCGCTGGCGTTGCACGCCGATCTGGCCGCGGTGCAGTGGGGCAAATTGCTGCTGAACCTGAACAACGCCGTCAACGCACTCAGCGGGCTGCCGCTGCGGGCCCAGCTGCTGGACCGTGACCTGCGCTGCTGCACTGCCGCGCTGATTGCCGAAACCCTGGCGCTGCTGCGGCGCGCCGGCGTTGCGCCGGCGGCGCTGTCGCCGCTGCCGCCGGCCTGGCTGCCCGCTGTACTGCGCCTGCCCACGCCGCTGTTCAGGTTGGTGGCCGCCCGCATGCTCAAGATCGACAGCCGAGCCCGGTCCAGCATGGCCGACGACCTGGCGCTGGGCCGGCCCACCGAGGTCGAGGCGATCAACGGCGAGGTGCTGCGCCTGGCCGCGCGCTGCGGCGCGCAGGCGCCAAGCAATGCCCGCATCACCGCCTTGGTGCAGGGCTGGCCACGGCGGCCGCAGCCCCTGACGGGGCCAGCGCTGCGTCACACCCTGGGCGCGTGATGCTGGCCACGGGGACGATCCGGGCCACCGGGTCGGGTGCCGCAGTGGCCGGCAGCGGTGGCTGACCGCTGTAAGCCAGGCTGCCGCCGCCGCACAGCGCCGCTGCGCTTGCGGCGCCCAACGGCCGTCAGCGCTGGGTCGCCAGGCCGTCGCCCACCCTGAACTGCGCCACCACGCCGGCCAGCTGGGCGGCCTGCTGCTTCAGGCTCTCGGCCGAAGCAGCGCTTTGTTCGACCAGTGCGGCGTTTTGCTGCGTCACCCGGTCCAGCTGGTTCACCGCGTCGCCGACCTGCCCGAGGCCGAGGGACTGCTCCTGCGCGGCGTGGGTGATGGTGTTGATCAGCTGGCTGACCTGCGTCACCTGCGCCACGATGGCCTGCATCGCCGCGCCGGCGTCGTTGACCTGGCGGGCGCCCGCCTCCACCCGCGCCGCGCTGGCGTGGATCAGCGACTTGATCTCCTTGGCCGCATCGGCCGAGCGCCCGGCCAGGCTGCGCACCTCGCTGGCCACCACCGCAAAACCGCGGCCCTGCTCGCCGGCACGCGCCGCCTCCACCGCCGCATTCAGCGCCAGGATGTTGGTCTGGAACGCAATGCCGTCGATCACGCCGATGATGTCGGCGATCTTGCGCGACGAGGCGGCGATCTCCTGCATCGTGCCCACCACGTTGCCGACCAGTTGCCCACCCTGGGTTGCCGCCGCCGATGCCGCAGCCGCCAGCGAGTTGGCCTGGCTTGCGGTGGCCGAGCTGGCCTTGACGGTGCTCGACAGCTGCTCCATCGAGGCGGCGGTCTGCTCCAGGTTGCTGGCCTGCTCTTCGGTCCGCTGGCTCAGGTCAGCGTTGCCCGCAGCGATCTGCGCTGAGCCGGTGGCAATGCTGTCGCTGCTGAGCCTCACCTGCCCGACGATGTCCGCCAGGCTGCGCGTCATGCGGCCCAGTGCCTGCAGCAATTGGGCGGTCTCGTCACGGCCGCGGCTGTCGATTTGCACGCTCAAATCACCGGCAGCCACCTTCTCGGCAACCGCCACGGCCTGCCGGATCGGTCCGGTGATCGCGCGGCTGATGCTCAGCGCCGACGCCACACCCAAGCCCACCGCCGCCAGCAGCATCACCAGCAAGGCCACTTTGGCGCTGTCGTAGGTGCC
>JBKJKU010000404.1:0-8863 GCA_046597355.1 Aquabacterium sp. | reverse complement strand
AACCAGGCATGCACCCGGTTGCGGCCGGCCTCCTTGGCGGCATAACACGAGGTGTCGGCCGCCTGGATCAGCGCCGCCGTGGTGCCCCAGCGGTTGTCCACCGGCACCAGGCCGATGCTGGTGCCGATCCGGAAGCGCCGCTCATCATGCAAAAACCGGAAGTCGTCCATGCGCTCGCAGATCTTCTGGCCAACCCGCAGCGCCTGCTCGGCCGAGCAGTGCTCCAGGATCACCGCAAACTCGTCGCCGCCCAGCCGGGCCAGGGTGTCGCGCGCCCGCACGGCTTCGCCCAACAGCTTGCTCACCTGCTGCAGCAACTGGTCGCCCACCGAATGGCCGCAGGCGTCGTTGACCAGCTTGAACTGGTCCAGGTCGATGAACAGCAAGGCATGCTCGCTGCGGTCCTCATGCGCCTTGTTCAGGGTGCGGCGGAGCCGGGTCTCAAACTCGGCACGGTTGACCAGCCCGGTCAGCGCATCGTGCGTGGCGCGGTAGCTCATTTCGCCGCTCAGGCGGCGCTGCTCGGTCACGTCGTGAAAGACCAGCACCACGCCCAGGATCTCGCCATTGGCATGGCGAATCGGCGCGGCCGAGTCCTCGATGCCGAACTCGTTGCCGTCGCGCGAGATCAGCACCGTGTGGTTGGCCAGGCCCGCCACCTTGCCTTGCTGCAGGCAGATGGCTACCGGGTTTTCAGTGGGTGCGCGGGTGTCTTCGTTGACGATGTAGAACACCTGGTCCACGGGGCGGCCCATGGCCTCGGCATTGAGCCAGCCCGTCATGCGCTCGGCCACCGGGTTGAGCCAGGTGATCCGGCCGGTGGCGTCGGTCGTGATCACCGCATCACCAATGGACTGCAGCGTGACACGCAACAGCTCGTGCTGCTCGGCCAGCTCGCCGGTCAGGGCGCGCACCGCGGTGATGTCCTGGAAGGTGCCGACCAGCCTGACCGGCCGGCCGTCGGTGAACTCGGCCTCGCCCACGGCCCGCACCCAGATGCGCTGACCGGTGGCGGGTATGAAGGGCAGTTCAATGTCCCAGCCCTGTCCGGTGGCCATCGCCAAATCCACCGCCGCCTGGATGACGGGCCGGGCCTCGGGTGCGTAGAAGTTGATCGCGTCGGCCACGGTGGGCACGACGTCGAGCGCCACACCGTGGATGCGGTGGGTCTGCGCCGACCAGGTCAAGGTTTGGGTCAGCAGGTCCAGCGCCCAACCCCCAACGCCAGCGACCTCGCCCGTGCGGTTGAGCAGTTTCTCGCTGTTGCGCAGGGCCTCGTCCTGGTGCTTGCGCGCGGTGATGTCCACATGCGTGCCGAACAGCCATTCAGGCTGGCCGTCCGGCGTCCGGGTCAGCACGCGGCCATGGGTCAGCACCCACACCCAGTGGCCGTCGCGGTGGCGCATGCGGGCTTCGCATTCGTAGCTGTCCAGCTCACCTGAAAGGTGCCTGTCGAGCACCGCACTCGAGCGCAGCAGGTCCTCGGGGTGGCCCAGGCCCAGCCAAGTCTGGACCGAGGTCGGCGCCAGCTCGCTCAGCGTGTAGCCGACCATCCCGGCCCAGGGCTCGTTGAAATGCGCCTCGCCGGTCTGGAAGTTCCACTCCCAGGTGCCGGCACCGGTGCCTTCGATGATCGACGCCAGCCGCCGCCGTTCATCGCCCAACGCGCGCTCGGCGCGCAGCCGCTCGGTGACGTTCTGCATCACCGTCATGCTGCGCAGGGGCTGACCGCTGCCGTCGCGCTCGAGCACGGCGGACAGCAAGACATCGATCACCTCGCCGTTCTTGCGCACCAACTGGTAGGCCACGTCCTGGCAACTGCCGGTGGCAAAAAAGGCCTGCAAGCCAAACTTGGCCTGCGCGCGCGACGCCTCGGTCATGAAGTCGGCAATCGGCTTGCCGATGACCTCTTCGCGGCTGTAGCCCAGGCTGTCCAGCCAGTGGCCGCTCACAGACACCAGCCGGCCTTGCGGGTCGATCGAATGCATCATCGCCGGCGTGGATTCATACAGCCTGCGCAAGCGTTGCTCGCTGACCTCAAGTTGCCGGCTGGACGCGTGTTGCGCGGTGACATCTTCCACCGAGCCGACATAGCCGATCACCGCGCCATCGCTGGCGTGGTCGGCCCTGGCGCGTGAGTGCACAACGCGCGTCTGTCCGTCGCTGCGCAGAATGCGCGACTCCATCTCGAACTCGACACCCTGCGCCACCGTGCGCTGCCACTCGGCGTACACGGCTGCGCGGTCGCCGGGGTGCACGGTCGCGGTCCAGCCGTAGCCCAGGCTTTGTTCGAGCGTCAGCCCGAAAATGCCCTGCCAGCGCGCGTTGGTGTAGGTGCAAACACCACGCGCATCGGCGGCAAATACCCCCATTGGCGAGACCTCGCTCAGGGCCTTGAAGCGGGCTTCGCTGTCGGCCAGCACCCGCGCGGCGCGCGCCTGTTCGCGAACGTCCCGGATGATCTCGGTGGCGCCGGTCAGCTCGCCTTTGGCATCGCGGATCGGTGCCAGGCTGATCGACACCGCGATCGCTTCGCCGTCGCGGTGCAAGCGCAGGGTTTCGAAGTTGACGCCGTCGAGCGAATCGGTCAACCGGGCGCCCAGGTCAGCCAGTTCGTCGGGCCGATCGGCAGGCACCAGCCTGGCCGCAGGCTGGCCTTGCATCTCAGCGGCGCTGTAGCCAAACAGCCGCTCGGCGGCGGCGTTCCAGTGCGTGACCGTGCCGTCCAGTGCCAGCGTGACGATCGCGTCCAGGCTGTTGCGCAACACGGCCGCCGCCCGGGCGGCGGTTTCGCGCAGGTCGCGCTCGGCCATCAGCGCCCGCCGGCCTTCCAGCGCGCGCCCGGCCGCCGCCGCCAGGTGGCCCAGCACCTCGCGCTGCTTGTCGTCGAGCTGGCGCGGCTGGCGGTCGATGATGCACAGCGTGCCCGCATTGGTGCCATCGCTCAGGCGCAGCGGCGCGCCAGCGTAGAACCGGATGTCCGGTGCGCCAGTGACCAGGGCGTTGTCGACAAAACGCGGATCGAGCGTGGCATCGGGCACCTCGAAGATGCCGTCCTGCAGGATGGCATGGGCGCAGAAAGCCTGGTCGCGGGGCGTTTCAGTGACGCCAGGCAGACCGGTGCTGGCCTTGAACCACTGGCGGTCGACGTCGATCAGGCTGATCAGCGATATCGGCACGCCGCACACCAGCGCGGCGGCTTGCACCAGGGCGTCGAACTCGCGCTCGGGCGCGGAGTCGAGGACGCCGAGTTCATTCAGCGAGCGTAGCCGCTCGGCTTCGTTGGGAGGCAGTTGGGCTTTGGACAATGAGAAGACCTCTGGAATCTAAATTGTGGTACTTCTCACGACATAGGTTAGGGTATTGTGCATCTGCTGCCAGGGGCGCATCAGCGCGTAAAACCCAGGTTTCATGGGCTTGTTTCGTGGGGCTGCCGGTGCCGGATGGCAACATGCACGCCATGCCCCACGCTCCATTTGCCCGCACCGACCCCCACGCCGCAGCCGCAGAAGCACCCGCAGAAGCACCCGCAGAAGCACCCGCAAAGGCAACCGCATACGCAGCCACGGACGCAGCCCCCGACACAGCACCGGCCCAGGCCCGCGCCCTGGACTGGCCGGCCATCGACGCCGCCCGGGCCAGCAAGCCGGACACCCGGCTGCCGTTCTGGGTGATGGATGCCGGCCAGCCGCTGGTCGCCGGATCGGTGGCCATCGCCCACCTGCCGGCGCTGGCGCGCTGGCCCGAGGCGCTGCGCACCGATGCCGCGGGTGTCACCCTGACCGTGGCGGCGGCGCAGCGCAGTGGCTTTCTTGCGCAAGTCAACCACGACCTGCACGCTGCCGGCCTGATCACCGGCTGGCGCAATGAAACCTATCCGCTGCAGCCCACCACAGGCGGCGCGGTCCTGGCCACGCTGGAGCGGGCCGCGGCCCGGTTCTGGGGCACGTTGACCTTTGGCGCGCACTGCAACGGCTACCTGGTGGACGCCCGCGGCCGGCCCAGCCACCTCTGGATCGCCCGGCGCGCGCTGGACAAGGCCACCGACCCCGGCCTGCTCGACAACCTGATCGGCGGCGGCGTGCCACACGGCCAGACACCCGCCCAAACCGCCGTGCGCGAGGGCTGGGAGGAGGCCGGCCTGCTGCCGGCGCAGATGGCCGGGCTGGTGGCGGGCCGGCGATTCAGGGTGGCACGCGACGTCCCCGAGGGCTTGCAACTTGAGGAGATCAGCGTCTTCGACCTGGCCCTGCCCGCGAGCCTGCTGCCGCAAAACCAGGACGGCGAGGTGCACAGCCACACGCTGATGACCCTCGACCAGGCCCTGGCCCACGCCGCGGCCGGCGACATGACGGTAGACGCGGCGCTGGTGACGCTGGACTTTGCGCTGCGCCAGCGCCTGCTGCCGGCCAACCGCCACCAGCACTTGCAGGCGCTGGCCGAAGGGCTGTGGGTGGGCCGGTCACGGCTGGACCGCTGAAATCCCTGAAATGTGTTGGGAGTTTGCGTTCAGTCAAACTGAAGAGGCAGGTCAAGGCGCCTGAACCCCACGCGGCGCCCGCCACACCACACTACAGCCATGGATTTGTCCCCGCAACCCACGCCCCGCCGCACCGCCTTGCGCTACACCGGCACCGCCATCGCGCTGCACTGGCTGCTGGCACTGATGATCCTGGCTTCGTTCAGCGTTGGCCTGTACATGGCAGATCTGCCGTTTTCGCCCACCCGGCTCAAGCTGTTCAGCTGGCACAAATGGGCCGGCGTGACGATCCTGGCGCTCTCTGGCCTGCGCCTGCTGTGGCGCCTGACCCACCGCCCGCCGGCCGATGCGCCGATGCCGGCCTGGCAGGCCCGCGTGGCGCATGCCACCCACGGCCTGCTGTACGCGCTGTTTTTTGCGGTGCCGCTGGCGGGCTGGGCCTACAGCTCGGCGGCGGGGTTTCCGGTGGTGTGGTTCGGCGTGCTGCCGCTGCCCGACTTCGTGCCGGTGGACAAGGCGCTGGCCGAGACCCTCAAAGGCTTGCATGCCGTCCTGGCCTGGGGCCTGGCGATTTGCGTGGGGCTGCATGTGGCGGGCGCCCTGAAGCACCAGTGGATAGACCGCGACGACCTGATCGACCGCATGCGGCCCGGCCGCAGCCGCAACGCCTGAGCCGGCCGCCTGCCCGCCTGCCCGTTTACCTGTGCACCTGTCCACCTGTCCACCCGCCTACCCGCCCGCAGGCCTGCCCACCCGTTGCGCCCGCCACTGCCCCTGATTTGTCACCGACGCCGATTGAGGACCCCCCCGACCATGACCCGTTTACCGCTGTTGACCGCCGCCTTGACCCTGGCCGCCCTGGCACCGGCTGCACAGGCCCAGCAGGTGCTGCCGGCGCAAAGCGAGATCAGCTTTGTCAGCAAGCAGATGGGCGTGCCGGTGGAGGGCAAGTTCAAACTGTGGACAGCGCAGATCAGCTTTGACCCCAAGAAGCCCGAGGCCGGCAAGATCGGTTTCACGATCCAGACCGGCAGCGCCAGTTTCGGCTCCGCCGAGACCGATGCCGAGGTGCCCAAGGCGCCGTGGTTCAACGCTGCGAAGTTTCCGCAGGCCAGCTTCCAGAGCAGCGCGATCAAGGCACTGGGCGGCGGCAAGTTCGAGGTGCAGGGCAGCCTGCTGATCAAGGGCGCCAGCCAGCCGGTGGTGGTGCCGGTCAGCGTGACCCAGGCCGGTGCTGCCAGCACCGCCAGCGGCAGCTTCGTGATCAAGCGGCTGGACTTCAAGATCGGCGAAGGCGAATGGGCCGACACCTCGATGGTGGCCAACGACGTGCAGGTGAAGTTCAAGCTCGCCCTGAGCGGCATGGCGCCGCTCTGACCTGAACCCGGCGGCATGGCGCCGCCCTGAACCCGATCAAGCGGCATGGCGCCGCCTTGATCCTTTTTGGCGGCCGGCTTGACGCTGCGTTGCTTGCTTTCAGTCTTTCCAACCCGACCCACTTCAACAGGAGTTTTTCAATGATCCGCAACACCCTCATCGCCACCGCCCTGGCCGCCGCCGCCCTAACCGCCCAGGCCCAGACCGCCACTTACGCGATTGACCCGACGCACACCTTTGCCACGTTCGAGATCTCGCACTTCGGCACGTCCACCAACCGCGGCCGCTTTGACAAGAAGAGCGGCACCGTGCAGTTGGACAAAGCGGCCAAGACCGGCAAGGTCGAGCTGACACTCGAAACCGGCTCGATCAGCTCGGGCACGGCGGCGTTTGACAAGCACCTGCAGAGCAAGGACTTTTTCAACACGGCCGAGTTCCCGACCGCCAAGTTTGTGGCTGACAAGTTCAGCTTCAACGGCGACAAGGTGAGTGAAGTGGCCGGCACCCTGACGCTGCTGGGCAAGACCAACCCGGTGGTGCTCAAGGCCAGCAACTTCAACTGCTACATGAGCCCGATGCTCAAGGTCGAGGTCTGCGGTGGCGACTTTGAGACCACGCTGGTGCGCAGCCAGTACGGCATGGCCTGGGGCCTGAACTTCGGTTTCTCGGACAACGTGCGCCTGCTGGTGCAGGTCGAGGCCGTCAAGCAGCCCTGATCGACCGCGCTGTAGCCGCGCTGTAGCCGCGCTGCAGACCCGCCGCAACGCCCCGAACGGCCCCAGGTCGTGCGGGGCGTTGCCGCTTCTGCGAGCATCACGAAATGGACCACCGCCCCGTCACCCTCGCGCTGTCTGTCGCCCTGCTGGCCGGCCTGGCCGGCATGTCCCCCGGCGCCCGCGCCGAGCCGGTGGCCTACAGCCTGGACCCGTCGCACAGCTTTGCCAGCTTCGAGGTGCTGCACTTCGACACCAGCACGCTGCGCGGCCGATTCGGCCCGCTGAGCGGCGACATCACGCTGGACCGCGACGCCCGCCGCGGCCGGGTGCAGGTGGTGGTGGACACCGCGAACGCCAGCACCGGCCTGGGCGTGCTGGACGCGCGCATCAAGCAAGACGACATGCTGGCGGTGGCGGTGCATCCGCAGGCGTTTTTCGTGGCCGAGCGCTTCGAGTTCGATGCCAGCGGCGGTGTGGCCGCCGTCAGCGGTGAGTTCACACTGCGCGGCAGCAGCCAGCCGCTGCGGCTGGTGGCCAAGCGGTTTCGCTGCTACCTCAACCCGCTGTTCCGGCGCGAGGTCTGCGGCGGTGACTTCGAGGCCGAGTTCTCGCGCAGCAGCTTCGGCATCAGCCACAGCCTGCCGTTTGTGTCGGATGTCGTGCGGCTGAAAATCGCGGTCGAGGCGATCCGACAGACGCCTTGATCGGCGAGCCCGGCGGCGGATGGCGCCAGCGCCCGGCAGCGGCTGTTCGGCAGCGGCTGTTCAGCAGCGGCAATTCGGCAGCGGCTATCCAGCAGCGGCTATCCAACAGCGGCAATTCAGCAGCGGCCGTCCTGCAGAGGGCATTCAGCAGCGGTCATTCAGCAACACTGCGCCCCGCCTGTCCGCCGTGCCCGCAGCCTGTCCGCCCGCGTCGGCACCGCGTCGGACGGACGGCCTGGTGCCCGGCGGGCTTGCGTACAGTGCGTCATCCCACCGCTGCATGCCGCCCTCTGCCCACGCCCATGACCGCCGCCCCCGTCAACCCCTGGCCCCAACGCTGGCAGCGCTTGTCAGCCGCCCTTGTGCAGGGCTTCCATGGCTACGCGGGCTGGTTGATCAGCATCAGCTGGCGGCGCTTCATCGTGCTGGCGGTGCTGCTGCTGATCATCTCGGGCATCCTGCAAAACATCCCGCCGTTCAGCTGGACCTACACCACCACGGTTCAGCGGGTCGTCCCCGATCTGCCGCCCGCCAACGCACCGGAAGTGCCCGCGGCGCCCGAGCTGCCCGCGCCGCCGGCCGCGCCGAGCAGCCCCACTGGCCGTAACGCGCCCACCATCCGCATCGAAACCCAGCCCGGCTCGGGCAAGACCGGCGGGGTGGACATCTCGATCGGTGAGCGGGGGGTGCACATCGTCGAGCGGCCCCGGGTCACGGCGGCTTCGGCAGTGCCGGCACCGCCTGCCGCACCCGCCGCTTCGCCACCCGCCGCACCGGCAGCCGCAGCACCCGCACCCGCAGCCGCTGCCACGGCGTCCAACCCGGACGCCAGGTCGGCCATCGAGATCCATGTGCCGCCGGGCGCCACCGGCGAAGCGGTGCGTGCCGCCGTTGAGGCCGCCCGCGAATCCATTGAAGAGGCGGTGCAGCAAGCCCGCGACGACGCCGATGCCGCCCGCGCTGAAGCCAAGGCGGCCCGTGCCGAAGGCCGCAGCGCCGTGGCGGACGCCAAGCGCGACGCCGTTCGGGCCCGGGCCGACGCCCGCCGCCGCACCCGTGAGGTGCACGAGGTCAGCCTGGGCGAGTTTTTACCCAGCCTGGCGATGCTGTGGATCATCGTCTCGGTGGTGATCAAGATCAGCTACAAGCGCCAGGTGCAGGCCCAGGCGCAGGCCGCCCAGGCGGTGGAGACGGCCGAGTCCGAGTCGCTCAAGCGCCAGGTGCTTGAGGCCCGCATGGCGGCGATGCAGGCCCAGGTCGAGCCGCATTTCCTGTTCAACACCCTGGCCTCGATCGACCACCTGATCGAGACCGACCCGCCGCGTGCCAGCCAGATGCAGAAAAACCTGATCGCGCTGCTGCGGGCCAGCATGCCCACGCTGCGCGAGGCGGCCGATGGCGGCGCGAATGTGGGGCGGTTCCGCGATTTGGGGCGCGAGCTGGCGGTGATCCGGCCCTACCTGGAGATCTTGAAGGTGCGCATGGAAGACCGCCTCAACACCGACATCCGCGTGAGCGACGGCCTGCTGTCGGCCGAGTTCCCGCCGATGATGTTGCAAAGCCTGGTTGAAAACGCCATCAAACAC
>JBKJKU010000294.1:0-2808 GCA_046597355.1 Aquabacterium sp. | reverse complement strand
ATTGTTGTAGTTGCTGCCGCCGGCGAAGGTCCAGGAGTCGACGAAGGTGCCGGCGACGGTGTGCGTCGTGCCCGCCAGGTTGATGCTGGTGCCGGCCGCCGTATTACCCGCATCCACGCCCACCACCGTGGCGGTGGCCGTGTGGGCCAGGGTGTCGTAGGGGACGTTGTAAGGCGTGACGTTGATCGTGGCATTGGCCTTGTTGATGACGATCGCCGCAGTGCCGGTTTTGTCGTTGTAGTTCGTACCGCCAGTAAACACCCAGTTGGCCGTGCCGCCGGGTGCGTTGGTGAAGTTCGCGCCCAGGTTCAGCGCACTGCCTGCGGCCGATGTGTCGCCTGCCACGCCAACCACCGAGCCGGTGGCGCCGTGGGCTGCTGCGTCGTAGGTGCCGGTGTAGCTGTTCACCGTCACCGTCGCGTTAGCCTTGGCGATCGAATCGCTGACGCTGCCGCCGGTGTCGCTGTAGTTGCCCGTGACGTCGGTGAAGGTCCAACTGTCGGTGAAGGTTCCAGCATTGGTATGCGTCGTGCCCGACAGGCCCAGGCCGGCCAGCGCCTCGCCCAGCACGCCGGTGGCCGTGCCAGTGGCAGTGTGCGCCACCGCGTCGTAGGTCACGCTGTAGCTGACGACTGAAACCACGGCGTTGGCCTTCGAGATCGTGCCCAGCGCGGTGCCGTTGCTGTTGACCAGATAGTTCAGCCCGCCGTTGCCATCGCTCAGGGTGTAGGTCGAGACCGCGAGCGTGCTGCCGTTCGTGCCAGCAACGTTCGGCGAGGTGAAAGCTTGCACCAGACCGGTCAGGCTGTCGCCGGCCTGCAGGCCGCTGAAGGTCGGAGCGGCGCTGGAACTGGTTGTGCCGTTGTAAACCTTGGTGTCGGTGACGGCCGAGATGGTCAACCCGCGCGCAATGATGCTGGCCTGGTCGGTGTCGCTGGCGTTGACCGTGTAATTGCTCGCACCCGTGCCGCTGAGCGTGATGCCGCTGACCGTTACGGTCTTGTCGATGCCCACGTTCTTGTCGGCGAACGTTGCGCTGCCGTAGCTGACTGACAGCGTGTCGCCGCTGATCCGGTTGTCGGTCAATGTGATGGTGCCTGCTTCGGCCACGTCGTTGCCGTCGTAGACCTCGTCGGCCACAGTGGCCTGCACATTCAGCGCCTTGGGTGTGATGTTGGCCGTGGTCGTCACGCTGGTGGCGCTCAACACGTAGTTGGCGGCGTTGACGCCAGACAGGCTCAGCCCCGACACAGTGACGGTCTTGCCGGTTGCCGCGTTCTTGTCGCTGAACGTGGCCGAGGTGTAGTTCAGGGTCACGCCGCTCGGCATCGCCGTGGTCGATGCCACCAATGCCGCATTGCCGCCGTCATACACCTTGTTCGATGCGCTAAACGAGGGTGTGATGGTCGCGGCACCAGGGACGTTGATCGACGGCGTGAGCGATGAAAAACTTCCACCGCTGTAGTTTGAACTGGAGTAAGGACTGACGGTGAAGGTCTTATTTCCAGTGGTCGTTGCAGTCAAGCTCAGCGTGACAGCGGCGGTACCACTGGGCGCGGTGATGGGCACACCACCAACAGTGGGGGTCTTGAAAGCCAATACCGTCGCGCCGGCGACCGTAGTCGAACTGTCGTAGAACCAACCTGCCGGGGCAACGATAGTGGGTGTTCCACTCAAACTGGTTCCTGACGCCAGAGTGATCGTGAACGACTGAATGCCAGGCGTTTGGCCACCGGTTGTCGACGTGTTAGTCAGGGTCAACTGGACGGTGGTCAGCGTGTTGATCGGCATCGACGCAATATTGAACGCTGCGGTTGCCAGGGGCGAATCGGTGAAATCGTGCGTCGCTACCGCACCCGAGGCCTGCCCCTCGGCCGTCAAGCGCAAGGTTGCGCCGGCGTATTGCCCTTCAACAAACCAGCTCGACCCAACCGCCCCGTTTTCCACCCCGTCGCTGTCGCCCCGCACCAGCAGATCCAGCGACCCATCGCCGTCGCTGTCCTCCAGGTGCTCGGCCTGCCCATCACGCACAAACCAGGGCAGGTTGCCGCTGGGAAAGTCTTCGATGCCGTCGGTGCGCACCACCTGGAACTTGACCAGTTCACCGGCCGCAAAATCGCTGCTGGTGGTGCTGTTGTCGTTGTAGGCGCTGATCAGCGCGGTCTCGCCCGGCGCGTAGTCGGGCAGGTCGGTGGCCACCACGGCCGACAGCAGCAGCCGCGATTCAACGGCCTCCAGTTGCAGGCCACGGGTGGCGGGGCGCGAGGGCCGGCGGACGGGCTGTTGCGCCCAGCCCTTGAAGATGGCGCTGGACAGCGTGCTGAGGCGGGTGTTCATGGTGGACTGCCTTCCCTGGCGGTTTGATCTTGGATGAGCTCGCAGAACATGACACCGCACCGGCGGGGCGAGCAGGCGGCACCCGGTGCGGTCAATGCTGAAGCAACAACAGTCAAGCTGAAATCTGGCGGACTGGCTGCACCGCCCCGCCCGCGATCGCACATTGCGGAATGGAAATGTTCACTGCAAATTGATGCCGCCTCAACCCATCAACCCGGGCGATGCCGACTTTCAAACCGTTGCTTGTCAGTCTTTGTTACGGTCCATGGTTTTGTAAACCCCCCAATCGAGGGGGTAACAGTTGTAAATTTCCGTCACAAAATGTTTTCGATTTGCAGCCGCGCCCGGCTGGTGTCAACCAGTGGTCCGGACCTGACGCACTGTGCGTCGGCTGTTTGGCCGCAAGCCATGTGAAAAAGAATCTATGGGTCAAGGCGCCGCGCCGTTGTATTCCATTGCAGGTGAGGGCTG
>JBKJKU010000303.1:0-6973 GCA_046597355.1 Aquabacterium sp. | reverse complement strand
CAGAGGGTGACATGGCGGCATCGGTGGCACGGGTTCGATGACATCACACCTGCGCGTCAACCTCCGGACGACAAGAACCGACGCCTCACCCATGCATTCCCTCAAGGCTTACATCGTCGAAGACAGCCCCGTGATCCGGGACAGCCTGATCGCCACCCTGGAAGAACTGGTGTCGGTCAAGGTGGTGGGCACAGCCGAAGACGAAGCTGGCGCGGTGCAGTGGATGCTGCAGTCAAAGCAACCAGTCGATCTGATGATCATCGACATCTTCTTGAAGTCCGGCTCCGGCCTGGGCGTGCTGCGGGCGGCCAGTGCGCTGCCACCCTCGGTCAAGCGGGTGGTGCTGAGCAACTACGCCACGGTGGACATGCGGCGCAAGTGCATGGCACTGGGTGCCGACCGGGTGTTCGACAAATCACACGACATCGACGCGCTGATCGCCTACTGCAGCCAGCTCTCAGGGGGCGCGGACGGTCTGGGCGCGCATGCCAAGCCCGACTGATGCGGCTCGGGCAACCCCAGACGCCCCGCCAACCCTGCTACTGGATCAGCCCGTTCTTGAGCGCGTAGTAGGTCAGGTCGCTGTTGGACGACAGCGCCATCTTCTCCATCACCCGCGTCCGGTAGGTGCTGACGGTCTTGACCGACAGCGACATGCTGTCGGCCAGGTGGCCGATGGTCTCGCCCTTGGCCAGCCGCAGGAACACCTGCAACTCGCGCTCGGACAGGTGCTCATGCGGCGGCTTGTCATCGCCCCGCGCCAGGCCGTCGGCCAGTTGCTCGGCCACACCGGCGGTGATGTACTTGCGGCCCCGGTAGACGGTTCGGATCGCCTTGACGATGTCCTCGGGGTCGCAGTCCTTGTTGAGGTAGCCGGACGCCCCTTGCCGCAGCAGCGTGGTGGCGTAGTGCGCCTCCGGGAAGCCACTCAGGATCAGCACCGGCAGGTCGGGCGCCCGGGCCCTGATCGCGGCCAGCGCATCCACGCCGCTCTGGTCGGGCATGGAGATGTCCATCACGATCACATCGACCTCGCCTTTGCGCACGATGTCCAGGGCTTCGCGCCCGGTGCCGGCCTCGGCCACCACAGAAAAATCGATCTGATCGGCAAAGAACTGACGCAACCCGGCACGCACCATGGCGTGGTCATCAACAATGGCTATGCGGATCATGATGGCAGCATTTTCTCCTGTCCGGATGATCCCATGAATTGCACAGGGAGCTTGCAGTGGATGTAGTCACGGTGATCAAACGCAGTCCGGTGGTGTTTCCGTTGGCCTGCATCGCCGCGGTGGCGCTGGTGCTGATCAGCGAGGGCTCGTACTGGCAGTCGATCAGCGGGCTGCAAGCCTTGACCAACGGGCGCGACGCGCGCGAACGGGTCCTGGGCCTTGAGCGCAGCCTGCTCGACGCCGAGACCGGCCAGCGCGGCTACTTGTTGACACAGAACAAGGACTACCTGGTCCCCTACGACGCCGAGATCGCCAACATCGAGTCCGCTTTCAAATCGCTGGAGGCCTTCTACCAGGATGACCCCGACGAGAAAGCGGTGCTGCGCCAGTTGCACAAAGCAGCTGCGGCCAAACTGTCCGAACTGGCACTCACGATACGCCTGCAAAACGATGGCCGCGTTTCCGCAGTGACCGACCTGTTGCGCAGCAACATCGGCAAGGAGCAAATGGAGGAGGTGCGGGCGCTGAGCGGCAAGCTGCTGGCACTGTCGTCTGAGTCGCTCATGGACAACCGCGCGGCGCTGCGCCGCACCTTGATGCTCAGCCGCACCGGCATGGCCCTGCTGGCCGCGCTGAGCCTGTTGTCGTTGTACCTGTACCTGCGCCACGCCAATCTGAATGACCTGCACCAGGAGGAGCTGAAGCACCTGATCCAGGCCGAGCGTGATGGCCTGGCGGCCGAGGTTGCGCTGCGCACCCGCGAGTTGTCCGAGCTGACCAAACACCTGTTGACCGCTCGAGAAGACGAGCGCGCCCGGTTGGCGCGCGACCTGCACGACGAGCTGGGCGCGCTGCTGACCTCGGCCAAGCTGGACGCGGCGCGCATCCGGTCGCGCCTGGCCGGCACCGCGCCCGAGGCGCTGGACCGGCTGGCGCACCTGGTGGAAACGCTCAACAGCAGCATCGCGCTGGGCCGCCGCATCATCGAGGACCTGCGCCCGTCCACGCTGAGCAACCTGGGTCTGGTGGCCGCACTCGATATCCTGGCGCGCGAGTTCACCGAGCTGTCCGGCATCGAGGTGGTGTGCACGCTGTCGCCGGTTCAGCTCGACCCCGACACCGAAATGGTGGTGTACCGCGTGGTGCAAGAGGCGATCACCAACATCAGCAAGTACGCCAAGGCCCACCAGGTCTGGCTGGACCTGGACCAGGTGGGCAACACGGTGCACGTGTCGGTGCGGGACGACGGCGTGGGCTTTGACAGCTCCCGCAAGGTGAATTCGACCTTCGGCCTGATGGGCATGCGCTTCCGGGTCGAGGCCGAGGGTGGCACACTGAAGCTGACCACCGCGCCGGAGCAGGGCACCCGACTGCTCGTGACGCTGCCCAGCGCCGTGCCGGCGCCGGCCTGAGCGCGCGGCCCGGCAGCGACGCTGCATCGGCCACCCAGGCGGCAAATTTGGGCGTTGTACCGGTGCTGTCGGCGCTGTCCTACGCACTGGCGCTGGTGTCTCCCACGCCAGACCGGTAGCTAGGCCTATCGCGCCGCCGTGGGCCTGCGCCCACACTGAACGCATCGGAGCCACCTACGGTTTACACGCCAGCGGCAAAGGTCCACCGGACCCGCCAGTGCCCGATGCATCACTCTTGGAGCCTCCCATGCTGCACTACGCCGTTGTATTTTTTGTCATCGCCCTGATCGCAGCCTTGTTCGGCTTTGGCGGCATCGCCGCCAGCGCCGTTGGCATCGGCAAGATCTTGTTCCTTGTCTTTGCCGTGTTGGCGGTCATCAGCTTCTTGATCGGCCTGACCCGCAGACGCTAAGGCTGACCAGCCTGGCTGGCTCATCCCCGCAATTCCTCTTCTTTCTCAACCGCAAGTCCCACCCAAGGAATGACCATGTACTCCAGCACCAGCAACGACACCACCAACCTCATCGCCGACCGGGCGTCCAACACTGCAAAGGACGCGATCAAGTCCACCCAAGGCGCGGTCAACGACGCGCTGGACAGCCTGTCGGGCAGCGTGCAAGAGCTGCGCGACGAAGCCAAGCCGGCGATTGCCCGCATCAGCGACCAAGCCACCGCCCTGGCCCAACGCGGCGCCGATGCGGTGCGTGACGGCAGCCAGCTGGTTCGCGACAGCGCCCGCCAGGCGTCTGACCGCACGGTCAGCTATATCCGTGACGAGCCGGTGCGCTCGGTGCTGATCGCGGCGGCCACGGGCGCAGCGTTGATGGCGCTGGTCAGCCTGATGGCCCGCTCGAACAACCAACGCTGAAGCCAGCTAACCGGCCCGCCGTGATGCACCCCCTGCTGGCACTGATCGCCACTCGGCCACAGCTGGTGACTGCCCATGCCGAGGCCTACGCGGCCCTGGCGGCGGCAGAACTCGGCGAGGCCTCCACCGGCTGGCAGCGCAGGTTGCTGCTGGGCGCCACCGCACTGTGCAGCGCCGGCGTGGCCGCGGTACTGGGCGGTGTGGCCCTGATGCTGTGGGCGGTGCTGCTACCGACCACCGGACTGGCGCGCACCCTGCTGCTCGTCACCCCGTTGGTCCCGGCGCTGTTGGCGCTGGGTTGCGGGCTGGCAGCGCGCGGTGATGGACGGCCCAGCTTTACCGTACTGCGCCAGCAGGTCAAAGCCGATCTGCGCATGCTGCGCGAAGCGGGGGCGCAATGACTAACTCCACCAACACCTCTGCCAACGCGGCACCGCCGATGGTCATCAGCCCGGCTGTGATGCTGGCCGCAGACCGGTTGAGCGTGTCGCGGGTGCACCTGCGCCAGGCGATGATGCCGCAGCCCCACGCCACCGGCACTGGCGATGGCGATGGCGCAAGCCGCCCGACATTCTTCCGTTGGCTGGACCGGCTGTCCAAGGCGCCGCTGGCCAGCATCGTGATCAACACGGTGCAACGCTGGTGGGTAAAACACCCGATGCGCCTGGCCGTGCTGCTGGCCGACGATGCCGCCCGGACTCTGGTGAAACCGGTGGCCCAAAAGCACCCGTACCGTTTGGTGCTGGGCGCTGGGGCGGTGGGTGCCTTGCTGATGTTGAGCCGGTCCTGGCGCTGGCTGCCGCGCGCCGTGCTGACCCCGGCATTGACCTCCACGCTGATGGCTGGTCTGGTGCCAACCCTGATCAGCCAGCTCAAGTCGCCAGCATCAAACAGCGCCTGGGGCGCTCACAGCCAGTAGGCCCAGACCCGCGACAGCAGTTCCTTGACCCGCAGGGTCAGCGGGCGCTGCTGCCAGACCGGCAGCAGCACCTCGTCCGACGCGCCCAGATCACGGTCGAACACGGCCTGCACCTGGGCACCAAAATCAGCACCCAGCACCACCGCGTTCAGTTCGTGGTTGTGCAAAAAGCTGCGCCAGTCGAGGTTGGTTGATCCGACTGTGGCCCAGACACCGTCGATCAGCGCGGTCTTGGCATGCAAGATCACGCCCCGCCGCTCGAAGATGCGCACACCGGCCTGCAGCAACTCGGTGTAGTAGCCCCGGCCGACATGAAAGACCAGCCCCGAATCGGTCCTGCCGGGCAGGATCAGCGTGACGCGAACGCCGCGGCGTGCGGCGGTCTGCAGCGCGGCCAGCAACTGCGGATCGGGCGCAAAGTAGGCGTTGGTGATGTTCACGCTGGTCTCGGCACTGCCAATGGCCGACAGCAGCGTGGCATAGATCTGGCTGAACGGCTCATCGGGTGAGCTGCCAATCACGCGCACCACCTGTTGACCCACTGCCTGAGGCGCGGGAAGGTAGGCCTCGGCCGCCAAGGTCGGCCCTTGTTGCTGGGCCCACGCGGCCAGAAACAGCTTCTGCAACTCGGACACGGCCGGGCCTTGCACTTGCAAATCGGTGTCGCGCCAAGCCAGGCTGTCAATGTCGACCTCGGCCGCCCCGGCTGCACCGTCCGCAGGCGCAGGGCCGCTGGCGGCCAGCGCCGGTGGCTGTGCGCGAGCACTCTCGCGGCTTGCAGCACCCGACGCACGGCCGGACGCACCGCCCGCGCTGTCACGCAACGAGCCGACCCGTGCGCCGCGATGGGAGCCGCCAAACGAGCTGCCCGAATACACGCTGCTGATATTGATGCCGCCGAGGAAAGCGATGCGGCCGTCGACGACCAGCAGCTTGCGGTGGTCGCGCTGGTTCAGCGCCCAATCCGCCCGTGCCGCCAGCGGGTTGACCGGGTTGAACTCGAGCACCTGCACACCGTTGTCGATCAGGCGTTGAAAAAACGCCTTCGGCGTGCCGATGGTGCCGACGCTGTCAACCATCAGGTTGACCCGTACACCCTGCCGCCGCTTGTCGATCAGCACCTGGGCAAAGTGCTGGCCGACCACGTCGTCCTCAAGGATGTAGGTCTCCATGTTGATGTGGTCGCGCGCGCTGGCAATTGCCGCCAGCATGGCCCGGTAGGTGGCCGGGCCGTCCTGCAGCAGCAGCACACGGTTGCCAGTGGTCAGCGGACTGCCAACGATGGCCTGCTCAACGGCCAGGTGGCGGTCGAAGATGTTGGTGTCAGGGCTGTCGCGCGCCAGCTTGGCCAGCACCGCCTGGCTTTGTGCGGCCGAGAGCGGGCCCCGGGCGCCTTGCATGGGCACGACCGTGCCACGTTTCAACGCCAGGTCAGGCACGATCGTGGGCAGGCTGCTGCAACCGCTGCAGCCGGCCAGGCAGACCAGCGCGCCGGCCCACGCCAAATTCCAACCCGACCGTTGCGGCGGCCGCGGCAGGCTCGACCCGACTGGCCTGGCAGGTCGGGCCGTCAGCCCCGGCCGCATCGACCGCCGTTCAACGCCGCGCACTGACCCGCCACACCACATTGCCGACATCGTCGGCCACCAGCAAGCCACCCTGGCGGTCCAGCGCGACGCCTACCGGTCGGCCTCGGGCATGGCCGTCGGCATCCAGAAAGCCGGTCAGCACATCCACCGGTGGCGCGCTGGCGGGGTGGTCGCCGTCGAAGGCGACAAACACCACCTTGTAGCCGCTGTGCGGCCGACGGTTCCAGGAGCCATGCTGCCCGATGAACATGCCGTTGCCAAAACCGGGCAACTGCGCCCCGGTGGACGCCACCAGACCCAGCGATGCGGTGTGCGCGCCCAGCGCGTAATCAGGCACCACCGCGGCCGCCACCCGGTCCGGCCGGGGAGGTTTCACCCTGCTGTCCACATGGGCGCCAAAGTAGCTGTGAGGCCAACCGTAGAACGCGCCGTCGTGCACCGCACTGAGGTAGTCAGGCACCAGATCGTCGCCCAACTCATCGCGTTCATTGACCACCGTCCACAACACCGGCAGGCCGGCGGGTCCGCCGGGCGTCCAGGCCAGGCCGTTGGGGTTGCGCAGTCCGCTGGCAAAAATGCGGTGCGCGCCGCTGGCAATGTCCAGTGCCCAGATCGCCGCCCGGCCTTCTTCGGCAGCCAGGCCGCGTTCGGCCACATTGCTGTTCGAGCCCACGGTCACAAACAGCGTGTGGCCGTCGGCACTGGCGATCAGGTTCTTGGTCCAGTGGTGGTTGATCGTGCCGGCCGGCAGGTCCAGCACACGGGTGCCGGGCTGGCTGATCTGCAGGTCGCCCGTGCGGTACGGAAATCGCAGCACCGCGTCGGTGTTGGCGACATACAACGCGTCGCCCACCAGCGCCATGCCGAAGGGTGAGTTCAGGCCTGTCAAAAATACCGAACGTTGATCGGCCACGCCGTCACCGTCGGTGTCGCGCAGCAAGGTGATGCGCCTGGTGATGTCACGCGCCGGCGCCGGCACACCCAGCGCCAACCGCATCACCTTGCTGCGCGAC
>JBKJKU010000212.1:0-20497 GCA_046597355.1 Aquabacterium sp. | reverse complement strand
GCGCCCAGTTTGTGAGCAGGCGGCCGATCCACGCCATGCCCAGCATCCCCTGCGCGAAAACGTCGGGCATGCCGGCGCGGCGCGCCACGTCGATGTCCAGGTGCATCGGGTTGTGGTCGCCCGAAGCGCCGCAGTACAGCGCCAGCGTCAGACGTGACAGCGGCGGCGTGGTGAACGGTGGCAGGGCATCGCCCACCTCAAGTTGCCGGTAATCAACCATGGCGCACCACCGTGATCGCTTTCAGGTCAGCCACATGCGTGCCGCGCTGGTTGGTCACGCGGGTCTCGCGCAGCACAAATTCCAGCAGGCCGCCCTTCTTGCTGTAGATGTCGGCAATGCGCTGCTCAAAGGTCAGCGTGTCGCCGGCAAAACACATCGCGTGGTAGCTGAACCGCTGCTCGCCATGCAAGATCTTGGGCACCGGCATGTTCAGCAGCTCACGCATCGCGCCAGGGTGGGGCGCGGCCATCTCCAAGCAGAACAAGAAGGTGGGCGGCACCGGCAATGCTGGATGGCCGGCGGCCTCGGCAGCGGCCTCGTCGGTGTAGACCGGGTCGGTCTGGCCGGTCGCCAAGGCAAAAAACTTCAGCCGGTCGGCATCGATCCCGGCGCAAAACGTCGGCAGCCGGTGGCCGATGTGGCGGGTATCGATCATCAGACGTCCACCTTTTCATACAGCGTGACCACGCAGGCGCCACCCAGCCCCAGGTTGTGTTGCAGCGCCAGCCGCGCGCCCTCGACCTGGCGCTGCTCAGCCTGGCCGCGCAGTTGCCAGGTCAGCTCGGCACATTGCGCCAGGCCAGTGGCGCCCAGCGGATGGCCCTTGGACAACAGGCCACCAGACGGATTGGTCACCACCCGGCCACCGTAGGTGTTGTCGCCGTCCAAGATGAAGCGCTCGGCCGTGCCCTCGGGTGTCAAGCCCAGGGATTCGTAGGTGATCAGCTCATTGGCGGTGAAGCAGTCGTGCAGCTCCACCACGTCCAGGTCCTCCGGGCCGATGCCGGCGGCGGCATACACCTGGGCCGCCGCAGCACGCGCCATGTCGGCACCCACCAGCTTGCGCATGTCGTGCGACTCGAAGGTGGATGCGGTATCGGTGGTCATGGCCTGGGCGGCGATGCGCACCCGGCCGTCCAGCCCGTGTTTGCGGGCAAAGGCCTCGCTGCAAATGATCGCCGCGGCCGCGCCACAGGTGGGCGGGCAGCATTGCAGCCGGGTCAGCGGGTCAAACACGGCGGGTGACGCCAGCACCTCGTCGAGTGTGACCGGCTGCCGGAACACCGCCAGCGGGTTGCGCGCTGCATGCTGACGCGCCTTGACCGAGATGCGGGCAAAGGTGGATGCCGCAATGCCGAAGTCCGCCATGTAGGCCCGCGCAGCGCCGCCAAAAAACTGCGCGGCACGCGGCAGCGCCGGGTCCCAGCCCTGGTCGGTGGCCATCGTGTCCAAAAACTTGGTCAGCGGTGACGGCCGATCCGTCCAGTTGCCCTTCAGCGGCCCCGGCACCATTTGGTCAAAGCCGAGTGCCAACACACACTCGGCGCTGCCACTGGCCACTGCCTGGCGCGCCAGAAACAAGGCGGTCGATCCGGTGGCGCAGTTGTTGTTGACATTGATCACCGGGATGCCGGTCATGCCGACGCCATACACCGCTGCCTGGCCGGCGGTGGAGTCGCCAAAGACGTAGCCGACGTAGGCTTGATCGACCCAACCGTAGGCGATGCCGGCGTCGTCCAGCGCGAGCTGTGCCGCTTTGGCGCCCATCCGCTCGTAGGACTCGCTGGCCCCGGGTTTGGTGAACGGGATCATGCCCACGCCCACCACGAGTACCGCTTGTGTCATCGCCTTGTCCTCCTGGTAACAGGTCTGGTAACGGTTTGGATGGGGTTGATCAGCGCAGCACCGCGCTGTCTTGCGCGGCGCGCACCAGCGCCGCCGCGTCTGGCGCCAGCAAAAATCCCTGCTTTTGCGCCTTGTCTGCCGCCCGCTGCACCGCAGCGACATAACCGTCATGGTCGCGGTAGCGCTCTTCCAAAGACGGCCGGGGGTCGCCCCTGGCCTCACGCTCGGCGGCGTTGCGGGCAAACGGCAGCATGCCGCCGGTGTAGTTGCAGATCTGGCCGGCATGGAACCCGCCGGCAGTGATGTTCCAGCCCAGGTAGGTGCCCAGCGGCGCATCGCGCAGCACCACCGGCACGCCGTCCTGTTCATTGCCGTCGGTGTCCACTTTGGGCGCCAGCATCGCCAGCACCTGCCTGATGCGCGGCGGCGCCAGCGACGGCACACCCGAGCCGTCCACCGCATTGAAGCCCGGCCCCCAGTCCAGGTCGTGCACCGGCATGATGAAGTCAGGCTCGGGCACGGTGGCACGCAGGCCAGGCAGGGTCGGGAAGCCGATGCCCGCCTTGCTGGCTGCCGCCAGCGTGCCGGCAGCCAGGGTGGGGTAGCGGCTGGGGGGCGGTGCGGTGCCTGCCGTCACCCACAGCCGAAAGTGCTGGCGCAGCGCATTGACCGTCTCGGTGTGCGGCATCGGGTTGGCCGGCAGCGTGCCGGTGCCAAAGTTGTTGCCGGGGCAGGCCGATCCGGTGGTGGGCAGCGCCACGCCGGGCAGGCTGGAATTGAAGCCACCCGCGCCGCCACCGTGCGACGAGCTGCCGATGTAGTAGCGCCGCACGGTGTCGGGCAGCGGCAGGTCGGCCTTGCCGTCGGTGCCCACCCACTCCGGCGTCAGCTTGAGCGCCCAGACCTCGGCCGACCCGAAGTGCTCGATGATCTTGGGGCAAGTGCGGCTGGTGGTGCAGCGGTCCAGGATGCCGGCCACCGGGCCGCCCCGCACCGGGTCGGCCTGGGGCAGCCACCACTGCGGGCCCTCGCTGCCGGCCTGGTACAGCTCCAGCACGCCGTCGGGCTGGGCCCAGCGAAAGTTGAGCGCAATCCGGCGCCCGGCGATGATCGGCCACAGGCCGTCGTGCACCGCTTTGCCGTCCTCGCCCTGGTTGAAGCCCAGGTGCAGCCAGCCGCGCAAGAAGTTGCCCGACTGCGAGACGCCCCGCCCGATGCTGTGCCTGACCGTGCCGGCCAGCGGATTGGGCGTGCCGCTGTCGTCAGCCTTGGCGGTCTTGAAAAACTGGCCCACATCGCGCCAGGCGGCAAAACCGATGCCCAGCACGTAGGGGTCGGCCGCGGTGAACACCACCTGGTACAGGCGCTTGGCGTCGAAACCGGCTTTCAGGCAGATCTGGGCGGCGTCAGGGACACCGGGGAACGGGTTGGCAGCATCGCAGCGCGCCCAGGCCCAGGCACCTGCCGGGATCAGTTGCTCGTCCGTCACCTCACCACGCTGGTTTTCCGCGCCCCGCGACACCAATTTGGACCGGGCGGTGTCCAGGCTGACCGGCGCGTACGGCAGCGGGTTGGTCTGCACCAGCAGCGGCTGCGAATGGGGCCCGCTGCGGTTGACGATGCGGCCCAACACCTCGCCGGTGATCGCCTCACCGGCCGCACCACGCGCCACCGGCAGCTTCAACCACAGGCCCAGCGCCAGCGCGGCGGTAGCGCGCACCGCCGTGTTGCCGGCGTTGTCGCCCTGCCAGGCGCTGGCCAGCAGGCTGTCGCCCGCCGCGCGCTCGGGCCCGGCCATCGCAAACACCCGGCCCCGGTTTGGCACGTCATGCCACAGCAAACCGCTGGCCTGTTTGGCGTCCACCGGCTGGTAGATCACGAAGCTGCTGACGTAGCGCACTTTGCCGTCCGCGTCACGCGCCAGGGTGATGTCCTGTATCAAGGCGTTGCCGGGCAGTGCCGGGTCAAGCTCCCCAAAGGCCCGGCCGGCGATCTGCCGGTAGGCGATAGCCGGTGTTGCGCCCGCTGCTGCTGCCAACGCCGGCAGCGGCGCCACCTCGTCGATCACGATGCGGGTGACGCGGGCCTGCGCCGCGCCAGGCGCCAGCGCTGCGGCACTGGCCAGCAACAGCAAGGACCACAGCGGGGGGATTGGTGTCATTCAATGTCTCCTGTCGGGCTACTGCGCGCCGCAGTGGTGGTCGGAATTGGCGTGCCACCGCCGCTGCACGCCCGATCGAGCCAGCGCTGGCACCAGTTTGCGCCCCCGCTCTCGGCGTTGGCAATGGCCGAACTGCTCACCAGCCCTGGCCGGAATGCTGCGCGCTGCGGTTGCGTGCTGGCCTGCAGACCATCGCTGAAACACGGCGTCACTCTCCCGCCAGCGATGCCGCAGCACCCCCCGGCGCACCCGGCAGCTGCGGCACCCGGTAGCGAAACGTGCCCATCGCCTTGGCCGTGACCTGGCCGGCCTCGTTGTGGATTTGCGCCTCGCAAAAACACACCGATCGTCCGCCGCCGGTGGCACGGCCCGTGGCAGTGAGGCGGCCGGTGGCGGGCTTCATGAAGGCGATGTGCATGTCGATCGTCACCACCTCCCGGCTGTAGTCGATCTTGCTCAGCGCGGCATTGGCCATCGCGCTGTCCAGCAGCGTCATCACCACGCCGCCGTGGCCGCCGCCGTGGTTGTTCAGCAGGTCGGCGCGCAGGTCGATCTGCACCACCGCCACGCCGTCCTGCTCGCTCACCAGCCGGGCGCCCAGCATGGCCAGGAACGGAATGACGCGGGCGCGGCCGGTGTGGGGATCGTCTGGCGGGGTGGGCGCGTCCGGCGGGGTGGGCGCGCCTGGCAGGGTGGACGCCGGTGTGCTGGGATCGGTCATGCCCGCAGCATGCCCTGTGCAGCGCGCCGCACCCATGGCCGGCCCGCGCAAAGTGATGGGCCGAAACGGTCATCCGGGCGGTCAGGGATCGGGGCCAACCTAGGGGCCAGCGTCAAACCGGCGACACCACCGTGACCGTCCCAGTCCTAGAGTTGCCGGTGGTTTTGATCTGCTCAAGACCCGTCACCCACAACAACCCGAGGAGAGCACCCGATGCGCAACTGCTTCACCCCCTGCCTGATCGCCGCCGCACTGGCGCTGTCGGCCTGCGGCGTCATGACGCCCTCGCGCCCCGCCAGTTGGGCCGCGCCCGAGGCGCTGGTGGCGCCGTCCAGTTTTACCGGCGTGCACGGCCTGGCGGTGGACAAGCAGGGCCGGCTGCTGGCCGGCAGCGTGGTGGGCAACGCGTTGTGGCAGGTCGACCGCCAGACCGGCGCGGCCAGCATCCTGATCGGCGGCCCCGAGGGCCAGGCCGACGACATCGCCATCGGCCCGAAGGGCGAGATGGCCTGGACCAACTACCTGATGGGCATCGTGCGCTACCGCGACAACGACCAGGCGCCGATGCGGGTGCTGGCCAAGGACCTGCCGGGCCTGAACTCGCTGGATTTCGACCGCCGCAACGGCAAGCTGTACGCGTCGCAAGTCTTTCTGGGTGACGCACTCTGGGAGCTCGACGTGGCGGGTGTCAAACCGCCGCGGCTGATCGCCAAGGACCTGGGCGGCTTCAACGGCTTCGAGGTCGGGCCGGACGGCATGCTCTACGGCCCGCTGTGGTTCAAGCGCAGCGTTGTCAAGATTGACCCGTCCAACGGCGCGGTGTCGGTGATCAGCGCCAGCTTCGACATCCCCGCCGCGGCCAACCTGGACGGCAAGGGCAACCTGTGGGTGGTGGACACCGCGGCGGGCGAGCTGTCCAGGGTCGCGCTGGACACTGGCGCCAAGACGGTGGTGGCCCAGTTGGCCACGGCGCTGGACAACCTGGCGATTGCGCCCGACGGCACGGTTTATGTGTCCAACATGGCCGACAACTCGATCCAGGCGGTCAACCCCGCAACCGGCGCGGTGCGCACCCTCACCCGCGGCAAGCTGGCGGTGCCGGCCGGCCTGAAGGTGGACGGCGGCTCGCTGTTTGTTGCCGATGTGTTTTCACTCCGCCAGATCGACATCGCCACCGGCGCGGTGACCGACCTGCGGCGCATGCACGGCACCGGTGTCGAGCTGGAGTACCCGTTTGCAGTAGGCCTGTCGACCCAGAAGATTGCGCTGGCCTCGTGGTTCACCGGCACGGTGCAGATGATCGACCGCACCACCCTGAAAAGCGACATCATGACCCACGGCTGGAAGGCGCCCTACGACGCCCTGCCGCTGGCCGATGGCAGCGTGCTGGTGGCCGAGATCGCCACCGGCAGCATCACCCAGGCCAGCGGCCCCAACTTTGACACCCGCCGCGTGATCACCAGCGGCCTGGCCGGCCCGGTGCAGATGGTGCTGGGCCCGGACGGCGGCCTGTTTGTGACCGAGGCCGCCGGCAACGTCGTGCGCATCAACCTGGCGGACGGCAGCAAGACCACCGCTGCCAGCGGCCTGGCGCTGCCCGAAGGCCTGGCCTTCACGCCCTGGGGCACGCTGGTGGTGGCCGAGGCAGCAGGCACCCGGCTGACCGAGATCGACCTGGCCAATGGCCAGCGCCGCACCGTTGCCGACAAGCTGCCGATCGGCCTGTCGGGCGGCCCCGGCATGCCGCCGCCCTACGTGCCCACCGGCGTGGCGGTGGGTGCCGACGGCTCGGTCTACTTCAGCGCCAACCGCAACAACGCGGTGTACCGGGTCAGGCCGCAGCGCTGAGCTGGGGCGGCTGGGCCGACCCCGCCAAACCCGCCGAACCTGCATCCACCCGACCCACCCGCGCCCACCCGCGCCAGACAGCGCCTGAGCGCCCCGGCGCGGCGCAACCCTCATGTTTGCAGCCCCGTTGCCGATAACTTGCGCATCGGGGCCCCTCCGTCAGGGCCGGAGCGCAACATGCCTGACCTTGCAAGCACCGCGACGCCCACCGCCACCGCCACTGGCGAGGCCGCCGCCAGTACCGGCGCCGATCCGGCCGCCACGCTGCTGCTGGTCGACGACGAGCCGTCGGTCCTGAGCGCGCTGCGGCGCCTGTACCGCGGCCAGGGCTACAAGATCGAGCAGGCCACCAGCGCCGCCGACGCGCTGGCGCTGATGCAACTGCAGCCGATCGACCTGGTGATCTCGGACATGCGCATGCCCGGCATGGACGGTGCGGCCTTCTTAGAGGCGGTGCGCGACCGCCACCCCGGCACCGTGCGCATCCTGCTGACCGGCTATGCCGACATCCACTCCACCGTGGCGGCCATCAACCGGGGCGAGATCCACCGCTACATCGCCAAGCCCTGGGACGACCAGGACATGCTGCTGGTGGTCCGAGAAGCGCTGAAGCGGCGCGACCTGGAGCGGCAGAACGTCCAACTGCAGGCATTGACGCAGCGCCAGAACGGCGAATTGCGCGACCTGAACCAGACCCTGGAGACCCGGGTGCTCGACCGCACCAGTGCCCTGGTACAGATCAACTGCCTGCTGGAAGAGGCCAACGAGGAGGTGCGCAGCCAGTTCACGATGGCAGTGACGGTGTTCTCCGGCCTGATCGAAATGCGCCAGGACGGCATTGCCGGCCATGCCCGCCGGGTGGGTGAGCTGGCCCACCGTGTCGCTGTGCAGCTCAAGCGCAGTGAACGTGAACAGCAAGATATCCGGCTCGCCGCCCTGCTGCACGACATCGGCACGATTGGCTTTGCCGACGCGATGCTCGGCAAGCCGGTATCGAGCTACCGGCCCGACGAACTGCTGCGCTACCGGCGCCACCCGCTGGACGGACAGGCCGCGCTGATGGCGCTGGACAAGCTGCACGGCGTGGCGCTGATCGTGCGCCAGCACCATGAGCGGGCCGATGGCCGGGGTTTTCCGGACGGCTTGTCCGGCGACGAGATCTGCCTGGGCGCGCGCATCGTGGCGGCGGCCAGCGATTACGACGACCTGATCCACGGCAACCTGGCCGAGCACAGCTACGGGCCAGAGCAGGCCCGCCAGGCCTTGCGGGGCGGGCGGGACAGCCACTACGACCCGGTGGTGGTGTCCGCATTGATCGAGGTGCTGGACCAGATGGCGGCCGAGGCGGTCGCCGATGTCGAGGTCGCGGTGGCTGATCTTCAGCCCCAGATGGTGCTGTCGACCGACCTGCTGACCTCGCGCGGCGCCATCTTGCTGCCCAAGGGCTACGTCTTTCAGGCCCGGGTGATTCAGCAGGTCAAGGATTTCGTCGGACGCGAGAACCTGACGGTCGTGCTGCGCATCACCCGCCAGTCGATCCAGGCGTCAACTTCACTCCGCGGCGCCGGTGTGCCCGCCCAACGCGTGACCGCGAAAGCCGCCCGATGAGCGATCTTGCGCTGCCCTGGACGGCCGACGCCGTGGTCTGCGAGTTGCTGGACGCGATTGCCGTGCCGGCCTGGCTGTACGGCCCTGCAGCGCCGCTGCGGGGCAACCTCGCCTTCCAGCGCCTGTGCGGACTGTCGCCCGACGAATTGCTGCGAACCGCGCACCTCAGCCTGGTGGTGCCGGACGGCCGCGACGTGTTGGCTGCAGCCACCCAGGAATGCCTGCACGGCAGCGGTGAGCCGCCGGCCCAGACCACCCACCTGCTGGCGGCCTACGGCAGCCAGCGGCCGGTCGAGCTGACACTGCGCCGCGTGGTCTGGGCCGGCCAACCCGGCGCGCTGGTCACCTGCATCGACCTGAGCGACATCCAGTTCGTGCAGACCATGCTGGAGTCCACCAGCGGGCTGCTGCGCCAGATCGTCGACGGCGCGCCGGTGGCGTCGTTCGTGATCGACCAGCACCACCGCGTGACGCACTGGAACAGCGCCTGCGGCCGCCTGACCGGCTGCCCGGCCGAGCAGATGATCGGCAGCACCGAATCCTGGCGCGCGTTTTATGCCGAAGCCCGACCGATGCTGGCCAACCTGATCGTCAACGGCAGCACCCAGGACGAGCTGGCGGCGCTGTATGGCGACAAGGCCGGGCCGTCGGCGCTGATCGCCGGGGGCTTCGAGGCCGAGGCCCATTTCCCGAATCTGGGAACCGAGGGCCTGTGGCTGAACTTCACGGCCGCGCCGCTGCGCAACCCCGAGGGCGGCGTGATCGGCGCCATCGTCACCTTGCAAGACGTCAGCCAGCGCCGCCGCACCGAGGGCGAACTGACACGCCGGCTGGAGTTGCTGGTAGAGGCCCGCTCGACCGAGCTCGCCGCCAGCGCCAGGGTGATGGACGCTTTCATCGACAACGCGCCAATCGGCGTGGTGTACGCCGCCCGCGACCGGGTGCTGCGCAGCAACCGCAAGATGGCCGAGATCTTCGGCACTGCCGGCGGTACCGCCGGCACCGACGCCACCGACGCCACCGACGGCACCGGCGGCGCCGCGCAGACCGGCGGCGCAGCGCCATCGCGCGACTTCCACTTGGCCGCGGCCGACCAGGCCGAGATCGCCCGCATTGCCTACCCCCGGCTCAACCGGGGCCGGCCGCTGCACCACGAGATGTGGATGCAGCACCGCAGCGGCCGGCCGATCTGGGTGCAGATCAACGCGACGATGGTCAATTACCGAGACCCCGACACCGGCACCTGGTGGATGCTGCAGGACCGCACCGAGATGCGCGCCGCGCAGGAGGAACTGGGCCAGCGCTTCAACCAGCTGCAGGCCACCCACTACAAGCTCGAGCAGACGCAGAACCAGCTGCTGCAGTCGGACAAGATGGCCTCGATCGGCCAGCTGGCGGCCGGTGTGGCGCATGAGATCAACAACCCGGTCGGCTTTGTCAGCTCCAACCTCAACACCCTGCGCCAGTACGTGGCCTCGCTGCTGGCGCTGGTCGATGCCTATGCCAGCGCCCGCACCGACCCCGCCAGCCCCGTCGCCGCCCAGCGCCTGGCCAGCACCCAGGCCGAGGTGGAGCTGGACTACTTGAAGGAGGACCTGCCGCAACTGCTGGACGAGAGCGCCGATGGGTTGAGCCGGGTCAAGAAGATCGTCCAGGACCTGAAGGACTTCTCGCGGGTGGACCAGGCCGACTGGCAGGAGGCCGACCTGAACGCCGGGCTGGAGTCCACGCTCAACGTGGTGCGGCATGAGGTCAAGTACAAGGCCGATGTGGTCAAGGCCCTGACGCCGCTGCCGTCGGTGCTGTGCCTGGCCGGCCAGCTGAACCAGGTGTTCATGAACCTGATCGTCAACGCCTCGCACGCGATTGCCGAGCGCGGTGTCATCACACTGGCGTCGGGCGTGCAGGACGGCTGGGCCTGGGTGCAGGTGGACGACACCGGCAGCGGCATGAGCGACGAGGTGCGGCGGCGCATCTTCGAGCCGTTCTACACCACCAAGGATGTCGGCAAGGGCACCGGGCTGGGCTTGTCGCTGTCGTTTTCCATCGTCAAGCGCCACGGTGGCGAGATCCAGGTCCGCTCCACGCCCGGCGTGGGCAGCGCGTTCCGGGTCTGGGTGCCGATTGCCGGGCCAGGCAGCGCGACCGTGGCGGCGCCGGCATTGCCCCCCGAATGGCCCGCGGCCGCCCAGCCGGACCCGCGATGAGCGCCACCACCGACACCCGGCCTGCGCCGGCCGGACCACCGGCAGCGCCAAGCGCCCTGCTGCCGGCACAGCCCCGCGCCCGCCCACAGGCCGGCCTGCTGGCCCGCACCGAGCGGCTGTGCAGTACCGGCTCGTTTGAGCTGTGCTGGCCCGAGATGACCGTTGTGCTGTCCGCCGGGCTGCGGCAACTGCTGGGTCACGGCGGCGGTGAGCCGGCCGACGCGCCGGTCACCTTGGACGCGCTGCACTGGATTCCGCCCGAAGAGCGGGTGCTGGTCAGCCGGTTCTGGCGCGGTGCCACGCCGGGCGAGGCCTTCGAGTTCCAGCACACGGTGCGCTGCGCCGACGGCCGGCGCCTGCAGGTGCTGCACAGCGGCTTGCTGGCGCCACCCGATGCGTTGGGCAGCGCGCCGGTAGGCACCGCCATCCTGGTCGACATCACCGCCCGGCGCGACACCGAACGCCATCTCCAGGCGCTGGCCAGCGTGGACGAAAGCACCGGGCTGGCCAACCGCGCGGCGCTGCTGCTGCGCATCGGCGCCACTGTGCGGGCCAGCCACCGCCAGCCCGGTGGTTTCTGCCTGTTGTCGATCGAGGTGCCCCGCATCGTCGAGCTGGGCGTGACGCTGGGCCACAGTGCCGGCGATGCGCTGACCCAAGCCATCACCGAGCGCCTGCGCGCCCACGCCGGTCCGGCTGAACCCACCCGCACCGGCCACTGCACGCCCGACACCCCGATCGCGCACCTGGGGGGCGGCGAGTTTGCGTGGCTGCTGAGCCCACCCACCGACATCGCCGCGGCCCAGTCGCTGGCGTTGGCGTTGCAGGCCCGCCTGCAGGCCCCGCTGCCGCTGGGCGGCACCGAGATCTATCCGCTCTGCCGCATCGGCATCGCCAGCTGCCCGGGTGACGGCGGCCAAGCCCAGGCCCTGCTGGCGGCAGCGCAGGCCGCGCGGCTGGCGCTGCCGCCGTCCGGCGGCGTGATGGTCTACCAACCGGCCTTGAACGCCGGTGCACTGCGGGCCCTGCAGCTGGAGACAGCACTGCGGCAGGCGCTGGCCGGCGCCGAGCTGTCGCTCGCCTACCAGCCGCAGGTCAGCCTGGTCAGCGGCAAGATAGTCGGCGCCGAAGCGCTGCTGCGCTGGCACTCTGCGGTGTGGGGCACCGTACCGCCTGAGGAGTTTGTGCCGATCGCTGAGCGCTCGGGCCTGATCGTGGCGATCGGCGACTGGGTGATCGGGCAGGTCTGTGGGCAGATCAAGCGGTGGCGCTCGGCCGGCCTGCCGCCGATTCGGGTGTCGATCAACCTGTCGCCGGTGCAGTTCCAGCTGGGTGATGTGGCGCAACGCATCCGCCAGGCCCTGGCGGACGCCGGGCTGGATGCCAGCTGCCTGGGCCTGGAGGTGACCGAAGCGGCGCTGCAGCACGACAGCGCCCGGCTGACCGCCACGCTCAAGGCGCTGCAGGCGGCCGGTGCCGAGATCGTGCTGGACGACTTCGGCACCGGCCTGTCCAATCTGAGCCGCCTGCCCCGCTTGCCGATCGACCTGATCAAGGTGGACCGGTCGTTTGTCAGCGACGTCACGGCCGCGCCGGAACAGGCGTCGATCACCCGGTCGATCATCAACCTGGCCCACGGCCTGCACATCCCGGTGCTGGCCGAAGGGGTGGAGACCCCAGGCCAGTTGCAGATGCTGGTGGCCAACGGCTGTGACCGGGTGCAGGGCTTCCTGTTCAGCGCGCCGGTGCCGGCTGACACATTTGCCGAGCTGATGCGCAGCGGCCGCAGCCTGGAGGGCCTGGCGCCCGCCAGCCCGGTCATCTTGCGCACGCTGCTGCTGGTGGACGACGAGCCCAACATCCTGGCGGCACTCAAGCGCCTGTTCCGGCCCGACGGCTACCGCCTGCTGACGGCCGCCAGCGGTGCCGAGGCCCTGGAGCTGCTGGCCGCGCACCCGGTTGACGTGATCCTGTCGGACCAGCGCATGCCGGGCATGACCGGGGTGGATTTCCTGCGGCGCACCAAGGAGTTGCACCCGCACACCATCCGCATGACGCTGTCGGGCTTCACCGACCTGCAGTCCATCATCGACGCCGTCAACGAGGGTGCGGTCTACAAGTTCCTGACCAAGCCGTGGGACGACGAACGGCTGCGCGGCCACGTGGCGCAGGCATTTGCACAAAAGGGAATGGCTGACGACAACCGCCGCCTGCAACGCGAGGTGGCCGCCGCCAACGCCGACCAAGCCCGCCTGAACCAGCGCCTGGCGCTTTTGCTGGACCGGCAGACCGAGCAGTCTCAGCTGATGCAGGCCAGCGCCGACGGGGTGCGCGATCTGGTCGATGTGCTGCCGGCGGCCGTGTTTGGCATCGATCCCGACGGCGTGCTGGCCTACCTCAACCAACGCGCCGCCGACCTGCTGCCCGGCGCCGAAGCCTGCCTCGGCAGCGACCCGGGACCCCAGATCGGCGCCGTGCTGGCCTGCTTGCGCAACACGGCGTCGGGCCACCCTGCCGGCGGACGCACGGTCTGGATCAACCGTCAGCGCCAGCTGGCCTGGATCAGCGACATGCCGGGCGGCCCGCAGGCCGAGCGCGGCACCGTGCTGGCCTTGCTGCCCTTTCCCGAGCCACAACCCCCATGACCACCGATGCCCTGACCCGTGACACGTCAACGCTGCCCCTGGCTGCCGGCGGCGCCACCTGCGGCAGCGCAGCGGCACCGTTGCCGGCGCGGTTGGCGCAGTTGTTCCGCCCGCGAGGCGGGCTCAGCGGCGGTCTCAGCGGCGCGCCGCACCCTTTGCTGCCGCTGCTGCGTGCCTACCATGACCAGGCCTCACCGGTCATACCGGCCACAGCGGCCAAACCGGCCGTACCGTCCCGCACGCCAGTGACGGCCAACGCAGCCGGCCCCGTGGCCACGGCGGCCCTGGCCTCAGCAGCGCCGCCAGCAGCGCCGCCGTCCGCGCTGCCCGATATCGACACGCTGACGCAGCGCATCACCGCCCTGCCGCCGCTGCCCGAGGCGATGACCGCGGTGCTGCTGGCCTTGAACCGGGCCCAGTTGTCGGCCAACCGCAGCATCGAGCTGATCGAACACGACCCGGCACTGGCGGCGCGCCTGCTGCGCCTGGCCAATTCCGCCTTCTACGGCGTGCCCGGCCGGGTCGCCAGCATTGGCGACGCGGTGCGCATGCTGGGCCTGCGCACGGTCTCGGGCGTGCTGGCGGCCGCATCGGTGCACAACGCCATCCGCATCGGGTCCTGCCCCGGCTTTGACTTCCAGGCCTATTGGCAGCATGCCATCGCTTGCGCGCTGTCTGCCCGCGCGCTGGCGCCCATCGCCGGCCTGGACGCGGACGAGGCGTTCCTGGCCGGGCTGATGCACGACATCGGGCAACTCGCGCTGGCCGCCTTCTACCCCAGCCAAGCCAGCGCGGCTTTGGCCCATGCGCAGGCCAATGACCTGCCGCCAGAACACGCCGAGCAGGCGGTGCTGGGTATCGCCCATCCGCAGGTTGGCGCGCTGCTGGCCACGCACTGGCATTTTCCGGCGCCGGTGGTGCGGGCGATTGCCCACCATCACGCACCCGAGCCTGCCGGCAACGGTCAGCGGCTCAGCCTGTCCGGCTTGGTGCAGGTGGCCGACGCGGTGGCGCACGCGCTGGACCTGCTTGCCGATCCGAATGAAGCCGTGCCAGCGATCGACCCGGCAGTCTGGCAGGCGCTGGCGCTGTCCCAGGCTGACGCGGTGCGCATCTTCGCCGAGGTCGCGCACGGCACCCACGAGATCAGCGCGCTGCTGCACCAGGCCTGACGGCCAAGGTCAGGCCGCTGCGGAGGTTCCGTCCAGCAGATCGCCGCCAATCCACTGCCGGATCTGCGCCACGGTGGCGCTGTCCAGCACCATCTGCTCGCGCTCGCACAAGAACAGCACCTGGTTGACCAGCCGCTGCGCCAGCGTGCGGGCGTCGTCCTGGCCGCGGTCAAACACATGGCCGTTGAGCTGCATGCCGCGCAGGATGAACACCACATCCCGCATCGCCACCTCCAGCCCGCGCTGGGCCAGGCACTGCTCGCAGATGCGGCGGGCGGTGAGCGTGGGCTCGTAGGGCTGCAGGGCCAGGTCCTCGCACAGCAGGTCCAGCACGGCGCGCACCACCGCGGGCGGCAACAGCGGCGCGCCAGTCAGGTTGCAGACATCCCGCGCCACCGGCAGCAGCGCCTCGAAACCGGCCCAGCGGCCGTCACGGTCGACGGTCTGGCCATCGGACTCGACCACGCTGGCCACATCGACGGCGTGGCGCGCCGGGTCGGCGATGCGGCCGCCCGAGCCCGTGATCCAGACCAGCCGGTGCAAACCGAGCGAGCGGAAAAACGGCTTGAAGGTGCCGTGGCCGTTCCAGTTGTCCAGCGCCGCGGCGAACTCGTAACGCAGCCGGGACGCCAGCTGGCCGGCAGCCAGGGGCTGCGCTGCCTGCTCCACCGCTTGCTCGATGCGGCGGGCGATCTGCGCCAGTTCGTCGTCGGTGGCAGCACGGGGCGGCGGCGCAGGCGTGCCGGGTGTCGCCGGCAGCGCAGCCATCGGCGCAACGGGCACCGCGGCCAGGGCAGGTGCTGCTGCGGGCGATGCACTGCGCACCAACGGTGCGCCAGCCAGGCTGTCACTCAGCAGCGCCGGCAGCGCCCCGCCCGCACCCGCGTCGCCCGGCTCGACAGCCAGCCCCAGCGCCTGTTCGATGAACAGCCGTTCGTCGATCAGCAGGTCCGCCGACGCCTGGTAAGCCGCCGATGGAAATCCGATCGCCAGCACCGAGGTGCGCCGGTCGTAGCGCCGCAGCTTGCGCAGCACCGGCGTGAAGTCGGCATCGGCCGACAGCACGATGAACTCGTCGTAGCGGGTGTCGTGGGCCAGCAGCTCGACGATGTCGAGCACCATGTGGATATCGGTGCTGGTTTTGCCCTGGGCCGTGACGGGCGGGCAATCGACGATCTCGAAACCGGCGCGCAAAAACGCGTGGCGGTAGGTCTGGTACCAGTTCGGGTTGAGGTAACAACGCCGCACCAGCAACCGGCGCCGGGCCTGCGGGTCGTGCCCGACCGGAATCTCCAGCGACTCGGTCAGCCAGCGGATCCACTCGATCGGCTGGCGCGCAAATCGCTCGGCCGCAGCCGGTTGCACCTGGCGCAGCTGGGTGTAGACATTGTCGAAGTCGACAAACAGTGCACTCTTCATGAACCCTCGGGCAACGGCGTTGGCAACCCTGCATTGTGCCGGGCGGCGGCGGGCTTTTGCGGTGCGGACCCCGGCGGTGCGGACCCCGGCGGTGCGGATCCTGGCGGTGCGGATCGGGGCCTTGCAGACCCTGGCCTTGCGGATCCCGAGAGCAGCGGTGCGGCGATCCGGGTCAGCCGGTATTCACCGGGCGCCACGCCCGTCCACTTCTTGAACGCCCGGCAGAAGGTGCTGGCCTCGGAAAAGCCGATCCGGTTGGCAATGTCGACGAGCGTCAGGTCGGGTTGGGCCAGGCAGGCGATCGCGGTATCGCGGCGCAGCGCGTCCTTCAGCGCCTGGAAGCCATGGCCCTCCTCGCGCAGCCGGCGGCGCAGGGTTTGCGGCGTCATCGCCATCAACTCGCCCACCGCCTCTAGCGACGGCAGCACGCTGTCCAGCCGACGCTGCAACAGCCGCCGGATGCGCTCGGACACGCTGCTCGCGTCGCGGTAGCGGATCAGCAGATTGGCGGGCGCACCGGCCAGAAATTCTTGCAGGCTCTGCCGGTTCTGCACCACCGGCAGCGCCAGCCAGCGGGCCTCGAAGCACAGGCCGATGTGCGGCGCGTCGTAGCGGATCGGCGCCTGGTAGACCCGCGAGCTGTCGCTGCGCGGGATGGGCTCGGTGTAGTCCACTGCCAGCAGCGGCACACGCCGGGCCACCAGCCAGCAGACCAGGCCGAAGCAGAACAGCAATACCGCTTTTTGGGCGTAGTCCAGTGCGGCGGGGTTGTGCGCCTGGCCGGTCGGGCCGGTTGGGCCGGTCGGGCCGGTTGGGCCGGTTGGGCCGGTTGGCGATCGGCGCACCAACTGCACCCGCGCCACGCCGCCGTGCACGGTCAGGCGGCCGACAAAGTCGCCAAGCTGGCCGTGCAGCATGCAAAAACCACGGCGCAGCGCGGCCTCCAAATCATGGCAGGCCAGCAGCTGCAGCGCGCACTGGCCAAAACTGCCCACCCGAAGCGGTGTGCGGCACAGGCCCCACAGCTCGTCGCGGGTGGCGCGCCGCAGCACCCGGATCAGCCGCGCGTACTGCGCCAGCGACACCCGCGCCAGCGGCGCCTGCAGCAGCGCCGGCGGGATGCCAGCCCGCTGCAGCAGCGCTGCGGTGTCGCGGCCCTGCCGCAGCACGCCTTGCAGGATGTGCTGCACCTGCTGGATGGCAACGGTGTGCTGGGTCATGTTCGATGGCAAGCGGCGGCGGCTGGGGTGCAGACCCGCATCCTACGCAAGGCACGCGGGCCGGCAGCAGCGGGCTGCAGCGAGTCGCGAGCGGCGCGCGTGGCCGGCGCCAATGGCGCCTGCAGGGCCGCTTTTCGGCAGATCAAGGCCACTTGGGCGACGGTAAAAACCGGCGCATGCCCTGCAACCCGGTGACCCATGCCTGATCCAATGCGTCCGATGATCCTGTGCTTGATGGCTTTGCTCGGGCTGGCCGCCTGCGGTGGCGGCGGCACAAGCCTGGCCGAATCTGTCAACGTGGCAGCGACCAGCGTCACCAGCAGCACTGCCGAGGTGGCTGCGTTGCCTGGCGCAAGCTTGACACCGGCAGCCACAACCGTGGCACCACCCCTGGCCACACCCGTGGCACCCCCCGCGGCAGACCCCGCCTCAAACCCAGCCGCAACACCCGCCACGCCCACTGCGCCCGCTACGGCAGCTGCCCCCGCCACACTCGCCGCACCCGCCGCACCGGCAGCACCCGCAGCACCTGCCACCCCCGCCGCACCCGCCGCACCTTCCACCCCCGCCGCAAACGCCCTGCCCGCGCTGCAACCGCCAAGCCTGCCGCGCGCCGGCCTGGTGGCCGCTGACCTGGCGGTGCTGATCGCCGCCGGCGATCCGCTGAGCGAGGCGATTGGTCTGGCCTACCAGAAGGCACGCGGCATCCCTGAGGCCAACATGGTGCGGGTAACAGTACCCGCAGGCAGCGACGTGATCAGTGCCAGCGACTTTGCCGGCCTGAAGGCCGCGATCGACGCCCAGCTGCCGGTGCGGGTGCAGGCCACGCTGGTGACCTGGACCCAGCCGTCCCGGGTGGTGGGCCTGCTGGGCACCTGCGGCATGGGGCTGACCAGCGCACTGGCGTTTGGCTACAGCGCAGCACGCTGCGGCGGCTGCAACCGCACCGAGGCGTCCGCCTACTACGACAGCGACAGCACCCGGCCGTTTGCCGAACTCAACGTGCGGCCATCGATGATGCTGGGTGCTGCCACGCTGGACGCCGCGCAGGCGCTGATCGCCCGCGGCGTGGCGGCCGACGGCAGCGCGCCCGGCGGCACCGGCTACCTGCTGCGCACCAGCGACGGCGCCCGCAGCGTGCGCTACACCGACTACCTGGCGCTGCCCGCAGCCTGGGCCACAGCGCCCGGCCTGGCGCTGCGCTACACCGACGCCAGCGCCGCAGGCAGCGCGCAGACCCTCAGCGACCAGACCGACGTGCTGTTTTATTTCACCGGCCTGGTCAAGGTCGGCCAGTTGGCGAGCAACCGGTTCCTGCCGGGTGCGGCGGCCGATCACCTCACCTCTTATGCCGGCTTGCTGCCGGGGGGCAATGGCCAGATGCCAGCCACCGACTGGCTGGCCGCGGGTGCTACCGCCAGCTACGGCACGGTGGAAGAACCGTGCAACCACGTCGAGAAGTTCTCGCGCGCGTCGGTGCTGATCGATCACTACCTGCGCGGCGCCACGCTGATCGAGGCCTACTGGAAGTCGGTGGCCTGGCCGGGACAGGGCCTGTTTGTCGGTGAACCGTTGGCCCGGCCCTGGTCGCAAGCACCCACCGCCGCCATCGAAGCCGGCGACCTGGTGGTGCGCACCCGGTCGATGCGGCGCAACGGCAGCTACCGGGTGGACTACCGCGCCGCCGGGGCCAGCGGCTGGACCACGCTGGCCAGCCTGACCGCCGGCCAGCCCCGGCCCGTCACCTGGCGGGTAGCGCTGCCGGACAACAGTGCGGGCGGCCAGCTGCGCTGGGTCGGCCCCTGCCCGACGCAGACATCGCAGGCTTGTGTGCTGGGCAGCTCACCGTGACGGGTGGGCGCTGCCCGCCCAACCCCGACCGCCGTGCAGCCGCGCGGCCACCGCCGGCGCCGCGTCAGGCGTTGGGCGGTATGCGGTAGCGCCGCACGCCGTCGGGGCCGGTCTCGCTGACTGCCTCGCCCCGGGCCACCAGGTGGTTGATGTGGGCCAGGCTCTCGCCAGTGGCCATGCCCAGCAACTCGCCCTTGCCGTCGATCGGCCGGGCAAACAACGCGCCGAACACGTCGATTGCGCGCTTCGGGCTGTCGGCCAGGCTGCGGCGCAAGCGGGTCAGGCCACGCTCATGGCCGGCAGCCAGCCGGTCGAGCCGCGCATGCAGGCCGTGAAAGGGCTCACCGTGCGCCGGCAGAACCAGCAGCTGGTCGCCCAGCGTGGCCCGCAAATGCGCCAGCGAGGCCATCCAGTCGCCCAGCGGATCGGCATCCGGCTCGGTCGGGAACACGCTGACGTTCGACGAGATGCGCGGCAGCACCTGGTCGCCCGAGATCAGCACATCCAGGTCCTCGCACAACAGGCAGGCGTGCTCGGGCGAATGGCCACGCCCGACGATGACACGCCAGGTGTGTGCGCCCACCGTGAAGGTCTCGCCGTCGCTGAGCCGGCGAAAGCTGTCGGGCAGCGCATGCAGGTACTTGCCGAAACCGCCAAAGCGCGCCCGGTAGACATCCAGCGCCTCCTCGGACCAGCCCGCTTGTTGATAGAACCGGATCGCGTCCTCGGGCGCCTCTCGGCCGGTGTCGGCGGCCAGCGTGCGGCAGGTCAGGTACTCCAGCCGGGTCATCCACAGCCGGCACTGGAACTTGCGCGTCAGCCAGCCCGCCATGCCGACATGGTCGGGGTGCATGTGGGTGCAAATGATGCGGGTGATGCGCGCGCCCTGCGGCGTGGCGGCCAGCGGGCCGTCGGCAGCAATCAGCGCACGCCAGGCCGCCAGGGCTTCGGGCGTCTTGGTGCCGGTGTCGACGATAGCCCAGCCGGTGCCCTGCGCGTCCTCGTCCGCAATCGCCCACAGGTTGATGTGGTTCAGTGAAAACGGCAGCGGCATGCGCAGCCACAGCACACCCGGCGCGACGCGCTTGAACTCGCCGGGCGCCGGCGGCTCGCCGCAGGGGTAGCGCAGGGCGTGGGCTGCGTCAGCGGCCGCGCCGGGCGCTGTGCCGGCTATTGCCGCATCGGGCCGGCCATCGGAGGTGGGGGTATCGGACATGCGTCAATTGTGACGGGCAGTGCCTTGCCGCACTGTCACCTCGGCGGGTACGGGACGCGCCGGCGCTGCGGTTGACCTCAGGGCCCCAGCCACGACAACAGGCGGCGGTAGACCGCCGGGTCGTTGAGCAAATCCAGGTGGTGGATGCCATGGCCCACCCAGGTGCGCGACTTGGGCAGGCCCAGGTCCAGCGCCGAGCGTTTGTGGCGGCCCAGCCCGCTGTCGATCATCACCAGCCCGTCGCCCAGCATGGACCCGGCGCTGCCGGCATCACCGGCCGTGCTGGCCAGCGCATAGCAGTCCACCCCGGCCGGCAGCGGCACAGGGGTGCGCAGGTCGCGGTGGTCGAAGCGGCTCGCGCCCTGCCAGTCGGACTCGAGCAGGTTGGCGTAGCGCAGGTCGGTGATGCCGGCGCTGCGGATGCGCGTCAGGCGGGTGAACGGCGCCACATAGGGGCTCAGGTCCATCACCCGGTGCAGCCAGTTGCCGGCGCGCTCCAGCGGTGCACCGTGGTGCGGCGTGCCCAGGAATACCAGCTTCTTCAGGCGTTTCGGCCACTGCTGGCCGAGCAACTTGGCCTGGT
>JBKJKU010000114.1:0-8846 GCA_046597355.1 Aquabacterium sp. | reverse complement strand
CTGATCAGCGGTGGCGCCGACACGGCGGACGCCAAGCTCGAGATCATGGAGGCCTGCGGCTTCACCATCACCCGCAACCCCAGCGAGATGGCGCGGCTGCTGAAGGCGTTGCTGTAGCCAAGACGGCGCCCGGACGGCGCTGCAAAACCAGCAGCAAAAAGCCGCCCGAAGGCGGCTTTTCAGGGCAGCCGTTGTGGCGTCTCAGCGCTCGCGAATCGGCTTGACGTCGCGCTGCGCGGCGCCCACATACAGCTGGCGCGGCCGGCCGATCTTGTACTCGGGGTCGCCAATCATCTCGTTGAGTTGGGCAACCCAGCCCACCGTACGGGCCAGCGCAAAAATCGCGGTGAACAGCGGCACCGGGATACCGATGGCGCGCTGCACGATACCGGAGTAGAAATCGACGTTCGGGTAGAGCTTGCGAGAGACGAAGTAATCGTCCTCCAGCGCAATCTTTTCCAACGCCATTGCCAGCTTGAACAGCGGATCGTTTTCGAGGCCCAGTGCGCCCAGCACCTCGTGACAGGTCTCGCGCATCAACGTGGCGCGCGGATCGTAGTTCTTGTAGACGCGGTGGCCAAAACCCATCAGCTTGACGGTCGAGTTCTTGTCCTTGACCTGTCGGATGAAGTCGCCGATCTTCTCGACGCCACCCATCTTCTGGATGTCGCCCAGCATGTTCAGGCAGGCCTCATTGGCACCGCCGTGAGCCGGGCCCCACAGGCAGGCCACGCCAGCGGCAATGGCGGCAAACGGGTTGGTGCCCGAGCTGCCGCACAGCCGCACCGTGGAGGTGGACGCGTTCTGCTCGTGGTCAGCATGCAGGATGAAGATGCGGTCCATCGCCCGCACCAGCACGTCGTTTTGCTCGTAGTCCTCGCAGGGGTTGGCAAACATCATGTGCATGAAGTTGGCCGCGTACGACAGCTTGTTGCGCGGGTACATGTAGGGCTGGCCCTGCGTGTACTTGTAGGCCATGGCCACCAGCGTGGGCATCTTGGCGATAAGGCGGATCGCTGCGATGTCGCGGTGCACCGGGTTGTTGATGTCCGTGCTGTCATGGTAGAAGGCCGACAAAGCGCCCACCAGCCCGGTCATGATCGCCATCGGGTGTGCGTCCCGGCGGAAGCCGCGCAGAAAGAATTGCATCTGCTCGTTGACCATGGTGTGGTTGGACACCCGGGCCGTGAAATCCTTTTTCTGCGCTTCGTCCGGCAGGTCGCCGTAGAGCAGCAGGTGGCAGGTTTCAAGAAAGTCGCAGTTTTTGGCCAACTGCTCGATCGGGTAGCCGCGGTACAACAACTCGCCCTTGTCACCGTCGATATAGGTGATGGTGGAGTTGCACGACGCGGTGGACAAAAAGCCCGGGTCGTAGGTGAACTTGCCAGTCTGGCCGTAGAGCTTTCGAATATCGATGACATCCGGGCCGATGCTGCCCTTGTACAGCGGCATGTCCATGCTGGGACTGCCGTCTGAAAACGACAGGGTGGCTTTCACGTCTGAGGGGGTCATGGGCATTCCCTTTTTCTAGGTCAGGTTCTACGTGGTCGGCAGATCGGCGGAGGGTAAAACAATCGTCGGCAAGGGTCGTGCGCGCAACATGCCCAGCACCTCGATCACTTCGGGCTGGGCCAGTTCATCCTCGGGCTCGCGGCGCACCAGCAACAAGTCCAGCAGGTCGTTATCGGCCAGGTCCATCAGGGTCTGAAGGCCGTTGGCATGTCGCACGGACAGTGACGCCGCGTGACGTTCGAAAAATCGCGCAATGAACAGGTCGTTTTCAAGCAACCCGCGACGGCAGCGCCAGCGCAGACGGCTCAACTCGGCGGCACCGATCAGTGCGTTGTCGTCCAGGTCAGTGTGCATGGCTAGGCTTGCAGCGGGCTGTCACGGGGCAGGTCAGGCAGGCACTCAAACGGCGCGGCGCACCATCAGTTCCTTGATCTTGCCGATGGCGCGCGTCGGGTTCAGCCCCTTGGGGCAGACATCGACACAGTTCATGATCGTGTGGCAGCGGAACAGCCGGTACGGATCTTCCAGGTTGTCCAGCCGGGCGGCGGTGTCTTGGTCGCGGCTGTCGGCAATGAAGCGGTAGGCCTGCAGCAGACCGGCCGGGCCGACAAACTTGTCCGGGTTCCACCAGAAGCTGGGGCAGGCGGTCGAGCAGCTGGCGCACAGGATGCACTCGTACAGGCCGTTCAGCTCGTCCCGTTCTTCGGGGCTTTGCAGCCGCTCTTTTTCAGGCGGAATATCGTCGTTGACGAGGTAAGGCTTGATCGAGTTGTACTGCTTGAAGAACTGCGTCATGTCGACGATCAGGTCGCGGATCACCGGCAGGCCGGGCAGCGGCTTGAGCACCACCACGCCGGGCAGGTCGCGCATATTGGTCAGGCAGGCCAGGCCGTTCTTGCCGTTGATGTTCATGGCGTCCGAGCCACACACGCCTTCGCGGCAGCTGCGCCGGAAGGTGATTGCCGGATCGATCGACTTCAGCTTCATCAGCACGTCAAGCAACATGCGCTCGGTGCCGTCGAGTTCAACGTCAATCGACTGCATGTAGGGCTTGGCGTCGGTGTCGGGGTCGTAGCGGTAGATCTGAAAATTGCGCTTCGTCATGGGTTTTGTCCTGTTGCAGCAGCTGGCGCCGGGCTTAAAAGGTACGCACCTTGGGCGGCACGCTGGCCACCGTCAGCGGCTTGAGCTGCACCGGCTTGTAGTCCAGCCGGTTGCCCTGGCTGTACCACAGCGTGTGTTTCATCCACTCGGCGTCGTTGCGGCCCAGCGGAAACTCGGCGTCATCCGCGGGGCGCTCGTAGTCGTTGACGGTGTGTGCGCCACGGCATTCGCGGCGGGCTGCGGCCGAGACGATGGTGGCCTCAGCAGCCTCGATCAGGTTCTCGACCTCCAGCGCCTCGATGCGGGCGGTGTTGAAGACCTTGCTCTTGTCCTTGAGCGTGATGCCGGCCACGCGCTCACGCAGCGCGGCAACCTTGCGCACGCCTTCGTCCAGCATCGCCTGGGTGCGGAACACGCCGGCATGCAACTGCATGGTGTTGCGGATGTCGTTGGCCACGTCCTGGGCGTATTCGCCCGAGCTGCTGGCGTCCAGCCTGGCAATGCGCGCGAGTGACGCATCTGCAGCGTCAGCGGGCAGCGGCTTGCTGGCTTTGGCGCCTGACTTGGCGGCTTGCGCATGGGATTCGACGATGTGGTTGCCCGCAGCACGGCCAAACACCAGCAGGTCGAGCAGCGAATTCGTGCCCAGTCGGTTGGCGCCGTGCACGCTGACGCAAGAGCATTCGCCCACCGCGTACAGGCCGTTGACCACGGCGTTGGGGTTGCGGTCCGCCCCCACCCCGTTGGGCACCACCACCTGACCGTGGATGTTGGTCGGGATGCCACCCATCTGGTAATGGATGGTCGGCACCACCGGGATCGACTCCTTGGTGATGTCGACGTTGGCGAAGTTGTGGCCGATCTCGAACACGCTGGGCAAGCGCTTCAGGATGGTGTCGCCGCCCAGGTGGGTCATGTCGAGCTCGATGTAGTCCTTGTTCGGACCGCAGCCGCGCCCTTCCTTGATCTCCTGGTCCATGCAGCGTGAGATGAAATCGCGCGGCGCCAGGTCCTTCAAAGTTGGCGCGTAGCGCTCCATGAAGCGCTCGCCGTTGCCGTTGCGCAGGATCGCGCCCTCGCCGCGGCAGCCTTCGGTCAGCAACACGCCGGCGTTGTACACGCCGGTGGGGTGGAACTGCCAGAACTCCATGTCCTCGAGCGGGATGCCGGCACGTGCCGCCAGCCCCAACCCGTCGCCGGTGTTGATAAAGGCGTTGGTGCTGGCCGCATAGATACGGCCGGCGCCGCCGGTCGCCAACAGCGTGGTTTTGGCTTCGAACATGTAGACCTCGCCGGTCTCCATCTCCATTGCGGTCACGCCCAGCACGTCGCCATCGGCGTCACGGATCAGGTCCAGCGCCATCCACTCGACAAAAAACTGGGTGCGGGCCTTGACGTTTTGCTGGTACAGCGTGTGCAGCATCGCGTGGCCGGTACGGTCGGCGGCGGCGCAGGCGCGCTGCACCGGCTTCTCGCCGTAATTGGCAGTGTGGCCGCCAAACGGGCGCTGGTAGATCGTGCCGTCGCTGTTGCGGTCGAACGGCATGCCAAAGTGCTCGAGCTCGTAGACGACCTTGCCGGCTTCGCGGCACATGAACTCGATCGCGTCCTGGTCGCCCAGCCAATCGGAGCCCTTGATCGTGTCGTAGAAGTGGTAGTGCCAGTTGTCCTCGCTCATATTGCCCAGCGAGGCGCCGATGCCACCTTGCGCCGCCACGGTGTGCGAGCGGGTCGGGAACACCTTGGACAGCACCGCCACGTTCAAGCCGGCACGCGCCAGTTGAAGTGATGCACGCATGCCGGAGCCGCCGGCGCCGACGATCACCACGTCGAACTTGCGACGGGGCACGGATGTCTTGGTTGTTGCCATTGAATTCACAGTCTCCACAGCACTTGCACGGCCCAGCCGGCACAGCCGACCAACCAGGCGATCGACGCCACTTGGGCCAGCAGGCGCAGGCCCACGGGCTTGAGGTAGTCCATCCACACATCCCGCATGCCGACCCAGGCATGCCAGGCCAACGAGACGATGACGATGAAAGTCAGTACCTTCATCCACTGGCGCGAGAAGATGCCGGCCCAGCTGTCATAGCCGACCGGCCCGCCAAAGATGAATTGCAGCAGCAACGCCAACGTAAACAGCGCCATCACCACCGCGGTGATACGCTGGCTCAGCCAGTCGCGAAGCCCGTAGTGCGCACCGACGACGATGCGTTTTGATCCGTAATTGACAGCCATGGGAGAGCTTGCCTTTGAGGTGATGTGCGGGGGTGGGGGTCAGGACAGGCCGGGTCAGAACAGGCCGAACAGCTTGGCGCCCAGCACGACGGTCAGCACGATGCTGATCCCGAAGGTGGCCACGGCTGATGAATGCCCGAATTCTTTGGTCACCGCGTGGGTGGCATCCATCCAGAGGTGGCGCAGACCCGCAACCGCATGGTGCAGGTAGGCCCAGATCAGCGCCAGCGCTACCAGTTTGATCACGAAGCCGGGCACAACGCCGATGCCCGCGACAAATGCGCTGGTGAAGCCGTCGTACGACACTTCAGAGGTGACGCTGGCGTCGAACATCCAGACAATGAACGGCAGCAGGAAGAACATCAACATCCCGCTGACCCGGTGCAATATCGACACCACGCCCGCCAGTGGCAGCCGGTACTGCAAGGCGTCGATCAGACGCATGTTCTCGCCAGGGCGGGGTTTGGACCGGGGTGCGGACCGGGCTTGGGACTGATCTGCCATGGTGTGTGGTCTCGTTGTAATCGGGGAGAAACCCGCGGAGTTTATTGCAATGCAGCAGGCTTACCCGGCGCTTATGGCAAGCCCGAGCCCAGCAACATGGCAAAGCGATTCAGCTTCAATTCAACTCGTTGCGGTAGAAATGTTGCTCGGTGTTGTACAGGCCGCGACGCAGTTCCACCGGCTTGTCGCCATAGGTAAAGGACAGGCGCTCGACGCTGAGCAGCGGCGTGCCCACCGGCAGCGCCAGCAACTCGGCACTGTCAGCATCGGCCGGCAAAGCCCGGATTTTCTCTTCGGCGCGGATCATGCGTACGCCGAATTCAGCCTCAAACATGCCGTACATCGGGCCTTTGTAATCCGCCAGGCGTTCAGCCGTCAGGCCCTTGAACAGGTTGCCGGGCAGCCAGATCTCGTCGAGCACCACGGGTTTGTATTGCGCCGCCGGACCGCCCGAAGGCGGTCCGCCCCCCTCCGCCGGCAGCCGGCGCACTGCGCCGGCCTGGGGGCTGTCGGTGGGCGTCAACAGCAGGCGCCGCAGTTGAACCACGGCATCCCCACTCTTGCACCCCAGCATGCGCGCCACGTCCGCAGGTGCCCGTGTGCGCCGGCAATCCAGCAGCCGGCGGGCCATGTCGCGCGCCCCGCCGTCGTCAGGCATCAGGCGCAAGAATCGGTACTGGATCTGTTGCTCGGCATGGGTCGCCACGAAGGTGCCCTTGCCCTGCCGGCGTACCAGCAGGTTTTCAGCCGCCAACTCGTCGATGGCCTTGCGCACCGTGCCCTGGCTGACCTTGAACCGGGCCGCCAGATCCTGCTCGCTCGGTATGGCTTCGGCCGGCTTCCACACGCCCGCCTGCAACTCGCGCGTGATCAATTCCTTGATCTGGCGGTACAGCGGGCTGAACGCCGGGCCAGAAGGCGCAGCAAGGTCGGCAAATGCAGCAGAGATAGGCGGGACGGCGGACATCAGAGCCGATTCCAGCACAAGCGCTGCAGGCCGTCCACCAAATGCTGACATATGTCTTATAGAAGACATAAGACCATTGACAACCCCCGTATGAACCCCTAGTTTGGCCTACACTCCGGGTCGGCTCGGGTGGCTGACTTCCGTCGCTTGCGTGCGCCGCACGCGGGCGGACGACCAGACAGCTGCAGTGGGCCGTACATCCCTGTCGTACGCCAGATTCGCCACCATCCTCCTGGAGCCTCCCATGAGCAAGAAACCCGTTCGCGTTGCTGTCACCGGTGCTGCCGGCCAAATCGGTTATGCCGTGTTGTTTCGCATCGCCTCCGGCGAGATGCTGGGCAAAGACCAGCCCGTCGTCCTGAGCCTGCTCGAAGTGCCGGTGGAAAAGGCCCAGCAGGCGCTGCAAGGCGTGATGATGGAGTTGCAGGATTGCGCCTTCCCGCTGCTGGTCGGCATGGAAGCGCACAGCGACCCGATGACCGCCTTCAAGGATGTGGATTACGCCATGCTGATCGGCTCGCGCCCGCGCGGCCCCGGCATGGAGCGGGCGGAACTGCTGGCAGTCAACGCCGAGATCTTCACGGCCCAAGGCAAGGCGCTGAACGCTGTGGCCAGCCGCAACGTCAAGGTGTTGGTGGTGGGCAACCCGGCCAACACCAACGCCTACATCGCGATGAAGAGTGCGCCCGATCTGCCGCGCAAGAACTTCACCGCGATGTTGCGCCTGGACCACAACCGTGCCCTCAGCCAGATCGCTGCCAAGACCGGCAAACCGGTGGCAGCGATCCAGAAGCTGGCAGTGTGGGGCAACCATTCGCCCACGATGTACGCCGATTACCGCTTCGCCACGATCGATGGCGCGTCGGTCAAGGACATGATCAACGACCAGGAGTGGAACGCCAACACCTTCTTGCCGACCGTGGGCAAGCGGGGTGCTGCCATCATCGCCGCGCGCGGCGTGTCGTCGGCCGCGTCGGCCGCCAATGCCGCCATCGACCACATGCATGACTGGGCGCTGGGCACCCAGGGCGGCTGGGTCACGATGGGCGTGCCCAGCAATGGCGACTACGGCATCCCCAAGGACGTGATGTTCGGCTTCCCCGTCACCTGCGAGGGCGGCGAGTACAAACTGGTCGAGGGCCTGGCCATCGACGCTTTCTCGCAAGAATGCATCAACAAGACCCTGGCCGAGTTGCAGGGCGAGCAAGACGGCGTCAAGCACCTGCTCTGACCACCGCAGCCTGACCCGCGAGGGTTAAGCTGACAAGGGCCGCCGGCACACACTGCCTGCGGCCTTTTTTGATGGCCGGCTGGCCATGACCCGCCGATCCCTTGCAACGATTTTCTGCACGCTGCTGTGACCATTCAACACTCCGCCATGACCGACGCCATCCTGCCTCGCCACGCCCTGTTCGACGACGGTGACGCCGCAGTCGACCTGCCCGTCTGCGACCACTATTGCGGCACCGAACCGCGCATGCGCAAAGCGCTGGCGCTACAGGCCGAGCTGGGCCCGGTGTTTGACGTCACGCTCGACTGCGAGGACGGCGCCCCGATCGGCGCCGAAGCCGAACACGCCCATCTGTGTGCCGAGCTGGCGCTGTCGGCCGACAACCGGTTCGGCCGGGTCGGCGTCCGGGTACACCCGGTCGATCACCCGTCGTTTGCCGCCGACGTCGACACCCTGGTCGGCCGCGCGGGCGACCGCCTTGCCTACCTGATGGTGCCCAAGCCCCGCCACCTCGCCGACCTGCAGCAGGCCATCGCCCACATCGCGCACGCCAGCCGCGTTCATGGCCGCGGCGCCGCGCTGCCGGTCCATGCACTGGTCGAAACCCACGGCGCGCTGCGCGACGTGTTTGCGCTGGCCGCCTTGCCACGCATCGAGAGTTTGTCGTTCGGACTGATGGACTTTGTCTCGGCGCACCGCGGCGCGATACCGCAAACCGGCATGAGCGCGAGGGGCCAGTTCGAACACCCGCTGGTGGTGCGCGCCAAGCTCGAAATCGCCGCCGCCTGCCATGCCGCCGGCAAGGTGCCATCGCACTGCGTGGTGACCGAATTCAAGGACGAAAAGGCCATCGCCGCCGCCGCCAGACGGGCGGCACGCGAGTTTGGCTACACCCGGATGTGGAGCATCCACCCGGCACAGATCCGGCCCATCGTCGAGGCCTTCTCGCCCAGCGTTGCCGAGGTTGACGAAGCGATCGAAATCATCCTCGCAGCGCAGGCCGCACATTGGGCCCCGATCCGGCACCGCGACACCCTGCACGACCGCGCCAGCTACCGCTACTTTTGGCAAGTGATCGCGCGTGCGCGCCGCACTGGACAGCCCCTGCCGGCGGAGGTGGCTGCGGCGTTGTTTGGTGGGGCGGACGCCTGACGGGCTGGTGTCGGCTCTTTGCTGTCTTCCCCTCTGTGGGGATGCAGTCGTTCGATGTTCCACGTGCGGTGTGCTGCGTGCTGCGTGCGGCGCCAAGGCAGCCAAGGCCGTCGGGCAACCGGCTCCCTCCATGTCCTC
>JBKJKU010000362.1:0-24836 GCA_046597355.1 Aquabacterium sp. | reverse complement strand
GGCCAGCGCGGCTCGATGCAGGGGCCGTACAACGTGTTGCTGCGCAGCCCCGAAGTCGGCCAGCTGGCGCAGCAGTTTGGTGCCCACACCCGCTTCCATTCGTCGCTGCCGCTGCGGCTCAACGAAATGGCGATCCTGCTGGTGGCGCGGGCCTGGCGCTGCGAGTTCGTCTGGTGGGCACACCGCCGTATCGCGCTCGACAGCGGTCTGGCACCGGCGCTCGTCGAGACCCTGCTGACCGATGCCGAACCGGGTGAACTGCCGCCTCAGGAGGCCGCGGTGCACGGCTTCTGCCGCGAACTGCTGGCCAACCGACGTGTCGGCGACGCCGCCTATGCGCGGCTGCTGGCGCAGTTCGGCGAGACCGGCGCGGTCGACCTGATGGCGACGATGGGCTATTACCAGCTGGTGTGCATGTTGCTCAATGTCGACCAGTACCCGCTGCCCGACGGCGAGGCCGCCAACTTCCCGGCGGCGGACCGATAACCGGCCACCACCGGGGCCGCGGCCCTGGTTGAAGCCCGGCTGGCCGTTGTCCTGCTTGATCCCACACCAGCCCTGCCGCGCGCCTTCAGCTGCCGATCAGCGCCTTGCGCAGCATGCCGTGCACGCCCTTGTGCCCGTTGACGCTCTGCGTGATGCGGAAGTCCACCGCTAGGCTGCACAAGGTGTAGGCGTCCTCGCGGCTGAGGCCGGCCTTCTCGCCCAGCAGCTTGATCATGTCGCGCAGGGCGATCTCCAAGCAGCGGTCCAGGTCGGGGTCCATGCCCATCGTGATCCAGTGCGTGGCGGTCTCGCCCCGCGGGTAGGCCAGGCCTTGGCCCGCGGCGGTCTTGTGTAACACCAGCTCGAAGGTGCCCAGCAAGGCCGTCTCGATGGCCGTGACACAGACTTCGCCATCACCCTGGGCGCCGTGGCCATCACCGCAGGAAAACAGTGCGCCCGGCGCATGCACCGGCAGGTACAGGCTGCTGCCGGGACCGAGTTCCTTGTTGTCCAAGTTGCCGCCGTGCGCGCGTGGCTGGACAGTGCTGATGCGGCCCCAGTTCGGCGGCGGCGCCACCCCCATCACGCCGAAAAAGGGGTGCAGGGGCAGGTCCAGGCCCCAGGGCAACTTCGCCACGCCGCGCGCTTGGTCCAGTGGGATGTTCAGGTGCCGATAGGCGTCGAACTCGTCGGGCAAGGTGCCCGCCAGGGGGCGAATCACGTTGTAGCCCCAGTCCTGCCGCAGTTGCACGTCGATGATGCGCACCTCCACAGTGTCGCCCGGCATCGCGCCTTCCACGGCGACGGGGCCGGTCAGGATGTGGCCCGGCATCAGCATGGGCAGGCGGGCGTGGATGTCCGGCAACTCGCGCGGCACATGGAAACCAGGCGGTGGCAGCACCGCGCTGCCACCGCTGACCGTCGCGATGGTGAATCGCTGGCCGCTGGCCACGGTCAGGACGGGCTTCAGGGTGGCGTCGAAGAAGCCCCAGTGGCAGGTTTCAACACTGGCGGGTAGGTGGGGCACGTTGATCATGGCGTGGATGATGGGGCTTGCAGGCGGTTTGAGCGCCAGTATCGAGGAGGTCAGGCCGCTCGGCTGCAGGATCTTTCCACGCCCGACCGCCCCTGCGCAGCAGCCGCTGCGACCCGAACTCACCCCCCCGGGGACGGAGGTCGGACACCTGGAGCTGCCTCTTCGACTTGCACCACTCCGGTACCTCGGCAGAGGCAGTTGAAACGTCAAAACGGAATCCCGCAAGATCCACGCCCATGCCGTATTGACCAAGACCGTTGCAGACTGCGTGCGGTCGGTCGGTTTGGGCGGATGAATGTCGGCGGCAACCTATAGCTGCCGGCCGGCGCTGGCCGAGGCGAGCGACCGGTCCACTCTAAAAGCTGATGCTGGCCTCCGAGTTGAGAAGGCGCTCAGGATTGCCATCGAGTTGACGCTGACGCCGCCGGCCGTATGACTACACCCGGCAGCAGCGAATTTACCCTTCCGACCCATAGGAGTCGGCGGCGGTCTTCTCGGTGGGCGACCGGTCTACTTTAGAACTTGACCTTCGCCGACGCCGCCTGGCAAATCAGAGATGGCGACAGCAGTCGTTCGCAGACGCTGGCCGACGGTCTCGACCGTTTTGGCGCCAAGCGGCTGCACCCGATGGTCACGAATTGCCGCCGCCTGACAGGGCTCGAAAGCGGGGTGCCGGCCTCACCTCGATGGCGCCAGCCGTGTCGGTGCTGTAGATCCCGCGCGCCCGGTTGTGGGGGTGGCGCACCGCCTCAGCCAGGCTCAGAACCGGTGCGAAGCAGACGTCGGTGCCTTCGAGCAGCGCACACCAGTGCGCCCGCGGCTGGCCCGCGAACAGCGCGGCCAAGCGCACCTTGAGCGCAGGCCAGGTTGCGGTGTCGTACTGCGCGGCCGGATCCACGTCGGTCAGGCCGAGGGTCGTCAGCAACAGGGCATAGAACTGCGGTTCTAGCGCGCCGAGCGTGATGTAGCCACCGTCTGCGCAGGTGTACACATCGTAGAACGGCGCGTCGTGGAAAGTGCTCGGCGCGGGGCCATCGATCTGGCCGGCGGCACGCACCATCTGCGCGATGCCGCCCAGCATTGCCACCACGTCGACGATGGCGCCGTCCACAACCCGACCCGCCCCGCTGCGGCGCGCATCAAGTAGCGCGCAGACGATGCCGAAGGCCAGGCCGAGCGCGCCGGCGGCGTCGCCGACCACCGTCGGCGGCACGATCGGCCGCTGGCCGCGGTAGGCCGAGAGCGACAGCAGCCCGGTCAGCGCGACGTAGTTCAGGTCATGCCCAGCCGCCTGGGCCAGCGGCCCGGTCTGGCCCCAGCCGGTCATGCGGCCGTAAACCAGCGCCGGGTTGTGCGCGGCGCATTCGGCCGGGCCGAGGCCCAGCCGCTCCATCACGCCCGGGCGGTTGCCCTCGATCAGCCCGTCGGCGCCGGCCACCAGCGCCTTCGCCTCGGCCAGGGCGTCAGGCCGCTTCAGATCCAGCAGCACCACATGTTTTCCCAGACGCATCGGATTGTCGCCCGTGCCCCCCAGGTGGTCGATCAACGCCCCTCGCTGGGGTCGCGCGACCACGGTCACGTCGGCGCCCATGCCGACCAGCATCTGACCGGCAAGCGGACCGGGGCCGATGCCTTCGAACTCGACGATGCGCACGCCGTTCAGCGGCGCCTGGAGTGGCGTTCCGGCCTTCATGCAAACAACTTCCGTGCAATCAGATCCTTCATGATCTCGGTGGTACCGCCGTAGATGCGCTGCACCCGTGCGTCTGCATACAGCCGCGCGATCGGGTATTCGGCCATGTAGCCGTAGCCGCCAAACAGTTGCAGGCATTCGTCGGTGACCTTGCCCTGCTGCTCGGTACACCACCACTTGGCCATGTAGGCAGTCTCGTCATCGAGCGAGCCGTCGACCAGGCGCTGGATGCAGTCGTTGACGAAGCTGCGCACCACATGCGCCAGCGTGGCGCACTCGGCCAGCTTGAAGCGGGCGTTCTGGAAGTCCGCCACGCTCTGGCCGAAGGCCTTGCGCTGCTTGGTGTAGTCCACCGTCAACGCAACCGCACGCTCAATGGCCGCGGCTGCCGGTACGCACAGGAACATTCGCTCATAGGGCAGCTGGCTCATCAACTGGATGAAGCCCTGACCCTCCTGCTGGCCCAGCAGTTGATCGGCCGGCACGCGCACCCCGTCGAAGAACAGCTCCGCCGTATCGGAGGCATGCTGCCCCAGTTTCTCAAGCCGGCGGCCGACCCGGAAACCTGGCTGGTCTGTTGTCTCTACGAGCACCAGCGACACACCACGGCCACCCGCATCGCCGGTGCGCACGGCGACCAGCAGCAGGCTGGCGGTGAAGCCGTTGGTGATGAAAGTCTTCGCACCATCGATCACGTAGTGGTCACCGTCGCGCCTGGCCCGGGTGCGCAGCGCCTTCAGGTCGGACCCGCAGCCCGGCTCGGTCAGCGCAATGCCGGCCAGCAGGTCCCCGCTGGCGAGCCGGGGCAGCCAGCGCTGCTTTTGCTCGGATGTGCCGTAGTCCAGCAGGTAGTGCGCCACCAGGTTGTGCACGCCCGTGTTGGCCGGGATCTCGGCCTTGGCCAGCTCGTCCTGCACCACCAGCTGGTAGGCCAGCGAGACACCCGCACCGCCAAACTCCTCGGGCACCTCGGGCAGCAGGAAGCCCATCTGCCCGAACGGACGCCACACCTCGCGCGGGATGTAGCCCTGGCGGCGCCAGGCGTCCATGTGTGGCGACAACTCGCCGGCGATGAAGCGGCGCACCTGTTCGCGGAAGGCTTCGATGTCATCGTCCATCCAGCGGTGACGAAACGGTTGCGGCAGCATCGCTCAGATCCCCGTCAGACCGCCGCTGCACATCAGCGTCTGGCCGCTCACGTAGTCCGACTCCGGAATGCACAGCAGGTACACCGCGCCTGCCGCCTCTTCCGGCGTGCCGCCACGGCCCAACGGGATGCCGCGTTCCATCGCCGCCATCAGATCGGGGTTGACACCCACCTTGATCTCGCGCCCGTCGATGTTGGCGGTGGCTTCGCCCGCCGCGCTCACCGTGAGCCGGGTCTTGATGAAGCCGTAAGCCACACAGTTGACGGTGACGTTCATGCGGCCCCACTCCTTGGCCAGCGTCTGCGTCATGCCGACGATGCCGGCCTTGGCAGTGGAGTAGTTGGTCTGGCCGGCATTGCCGAACAGGCCGGCCACCGACGAGATGTTGACCACCTTGCGCACCACGCGGCGGCCGGCCTCGGCGTCGGCCTTGCTCAGGCTGCGGATCACCGGCTGCGCCGCACGCAGGATGCGGAACGGTGCCGTCAGGTGGCAGTCGAGCATGGCATACCACTGCTCGTCGGTCATCTTCTGGATCACGTTGTCCCAGGTGTAGCCGGCGTTGTTGACGACGATGTCCAGGCCCTTGAATTTCTGAACGGCAGTGCCGACGAAGCGTTCGGCAAAGTCCGGCGCAGTGACATTGCCGACGCAGGCCACGGCCTGCCCGCCGGTGGCCCGGATCTCTGCCAGGGTCTCCTGCGCCGGCGCGTCGTCGAGGTCATTGACGACGATGCGGGCGCCTTCGCTGGCGAGCTTGAGTGCGATGGCCCGGCCGATGCCGCGACCTGAGCCGGTGATGAGGGCAACCTTGCCGTCGAGTTTGGGGGACATGTTGTGGGGCTCCTGGAGGGGTTCAGGGCAAAGCGACCAGCGCCTCGCCGACGATCTTGGTCTGGCCGAACTGGTTGGCGCTCTGCAGTTCGATGCGCACGCAGCGATCGTCGCCGTGTTCGAGCTTCTCGACCACGCGGCCGCTGCAGCGCATGGCATTGCCCAGGTGAGTGATGCCCTGGAAGCGCGCGTCGAAGCGGCGCAGCCGGCTTTGCGGTGCCCAGCGCGTGAGCAGTCGGCCCACCCAGGCCATGCCCAGCATGCCTTGGGCGAACACGTCGGGCATGCCGGCGCGGCGCGCCACGTCGGTGTCGATGTGGATGGGGTTGTGGTCGCCCGAGGCGCCGGCGAACAAGGCCAGCGTGGTGCGGTCCACGGGCGGCAGCTGCAGTGGCGGCAGGACGTCGCCAATGGCCACGGTGTCGAAGGTGGGTTCGGTCATGGGATCTGCTCTCTGTGGCGGCGGGTCAATGACGGCAGACCAGGACCGTGCGCAGCTCGGCCACCAGTTCGTCGCGCTGGTTCACGGCGCGCGAGGTCTTGACGATGAACTCCAGCGCGCCGTTCTTCTTGTCGTAGATGTCGCTGACGGTCGAGCGCACGGTCACCGTGTCGCCTGCGCAGGCGGCGGCGTGGTAGGTGAAGCTCTGCTCGCCGTGGAGCAGCTTGGCGATCGGGATCTGCAGGTCTTCGATCAGCTGGAACGCGGCGCCCGAATCGAGTTCGGCCGCGAACAGGAAGGTGGGTGGCGCCGGCAGGTCGGGGTAGCCGGCATCGCGTGCAGCGGCGGCATCGGTGTAGACGGGGTCGGTCTCGCCGATCGCCTTGGCAAAGAACTGCAGTCGGCTTCGCTCGATCGGCAGCACCGACGCCGGCAGTTCGTGCCCGATCCATTTCTTGTCGATCATGGTGTCGTCCTTCGCTTCAAACGCGTTCGTACAGGGTGACCACGCAGGCCCCGCCCAGGCCCAGGTTGTGTTGCAGCGCCAGGCGTGCGCCGTTGACCTGGCGCTGGTCGGCAGTGCCGCGCAGCTGCTGGACCAGCTCGGTGCACTGCGCCAGGCCGGTGGCACCCAGTGGGTGGCCCTTGCTCAGCAGGCCGCCCGACGGGTTGGTGACCACCTTGCCGCCATAGGTGTTGTCGCCGTCGCACACAAACCGCTCGGCACCGCCCACCGGGCACAGGCCCAGGGCCTCGTAGCTGAGCAGCTCGTTCTGCGCAAAGCAGTCGTGCAGTTCGACCGCGTCGATGTCCTGCGGGCCGATGCCGGCGGCTTCATACACTTGGCGGGCAGCGGCCTGTGCCATGCCGAAGCCGACCACCTCGCGCATGTCCTGCGCCTCGAAGGTGACGGGGCGGTCGGTGGTCATGGCCTGGGCGCGGATGCGCACGCGGCGGTCCAGCCCGCGCGTGCGGGCAAAGTCGGCCGAGCAGACGATGGCCGCGGCCGCGCCGCAGGTGGGCGGGCAGGCCATCAGCCGGGTCAGCACGCCGGGCCACAGCATCGGCGAGGCCATCACCTCGTCTTCGGTGACGACCTTGCGCAACAGCGCCAGTGGGTTGTTGGCCGCATGCCGGCTGGCCTTGGCGCGGATCTTCGCGAAGGTGGACAGCTGGGTGCCGTACTGCTGCATGTGGGCCAGACCGGCGCCACCGAAGTAGCGCAGTGCCAGCGGCACCTCGCCGTGGCCGACCAGCGCGTCGGTGGCCTCGTCGAAGCGCTCGAAGGGGCTGGGCCGGTCCTGGAACACCGTGCCCAGCGCCCCCGGATTCATGTGCTCGAAGCCGAGTGCCAGCACGCAATCGGCCGCACCGCTGGCCACCGCCTGGCGCGCCAGGAACAGCGCGGTCGATCCGGTGGAGCAGTTGTTGTTGACATTGACGATGGGGATGCCGCTCATGCCCACCTCATAGACCGCGCGCTGGCCGGCGGTGGAGTCGCCGTAGACGTAGCCGACGTAGGCCTGCTGGACCTGCTCGTAGCCGAGGCCGGCATCGGCCAGCGCGGCGCGTGTGGCCGTGGCGGCCATCTGCGGGTAGGGCAGGTTGGCCCCGGGCTTGGTGAAGGGGATCATGCCGACCCCGGTGACGAACACGTCACGGCTCATGGAAAGCTCCTGTCGATGGAGGGAGAGAGAAACAGGGAGAGAGAAACCGGGAAAGGCGCCTCAGGCGACGTTGCGCTCACGGCCTTGCCAGAAGGGCTCGCGCAGCTTGGTCTTGAGCACCTTGCCTGCGCCCGAGATCGGCAGCGCATCGACGAAGTCCACGCTGCGCGGGCACTTGTAGCCGGCGATCAGCGACTTGCAGTGCGCGATCAACTCGGCATCCGAGACGACCTGCCCCGGCTTGCGCACCACCACCGCGTGCACGGCCTCGCCCCACTGCGCACTGGGGATGCCGATCACGGCGCAGGCGGCCACGCCAGCGTGCTGGGCCACGGCGTTCTCGACCTCGCCCGAGTAGACGTTCTCGCCGCCAGTGATGATCATGTCCTTCAGCCGGTCGGCGATGAAGATGAAGCCATCCTCGTCCATCCAGGCGCCATCGCCGGTGTGCATCCAGCCGTTGCGCACGGCGGCAGCCGTCAGTTCGGGCTTGTTCCAGTAACCCTGCATCACGTTGGGGCCGCGCACCACGACCTCGCCCACCGTGCCGCGTGGCACCTCGTTGCCGTCGGTGTCGACGATGCGCAGCTCGATGCAGTAGCCGGCACGGCCGGCGGCGCGCAGCTTGCCGGCCTTGCGGCCCTCGACGGTGTGGGTCCAGGCCGGGTTCACGGTGGCCAGTGGCGACAGCTCGGTCATGCCATAGGCCTGCACGAAGCCCACGCCGGGCAGCGCAGCCATCGCGCGCTCAAGCACCGCTTCGGCGATGGGGGAAGCCCCGTAGATGATGGTCTTCAGCGCGCTCAAGTCGCGCGGCTTCTGCATCGTCGGGTGGTCGACCAGCATCTGGATCATGGTCGGCACCAGCAGTACACAGCTGACGCGGTCGCGCTCGATTCTGTCGAGCACCGACTCGGGGTTGAACGCCGGGATGAAGGCGTGCGTGTTGCCTTCGATCGCCTGCATCATCGACATGGCCATGTCGGCCAGGTGGAACATCGGCGCGGCATGCAGGTAGGTACCGCCCGGCGTGGCCAGCCCTTCCGCATGCAGCGCCAGGCTGGAGCTGCACATGTTGGTGTGGCTCAGCATCACGCCCTTGGGGAAGCCGGTGGTCCCGCCGGTGTAGAAGATGCCCGCCAGGTCGTCGCCGCGGCGCGCGGCGTCGGGCACCGGGTCGGTGGCGGCGATCAGCGCCTCGTAGCCATGCATGCCGGCCGGCACCTCGCCGTCACCGCAATAGATCACCGCGCGCAAGGTCCGCGCGTCGCGACGGAACTGCTCGACCATCGGTCGGAAGGTGTCGTCCACCAGCAGGATGCTCGAGCCCGAATCGTCCAGCGCGTACAGGATCTCGGCCGCCGACCAGCGGATGTTGCAGGGGTTCATCACGCCACCGCCCCAAGGCACCGCCCACTGGTACTCCAGATAGCGGTCAGAGTTGAGCGACAGCATGGCGACGCGATCGCCTTCTTCCATGCCCAGCTGCTGCAGTGCGCCGGCCAGCCGGGCCACGCGGTCGGCGAGCTCGCGGAAGGTGTGCTGGCGGTCGCCGCAACGCACGGCGATGCGCTGGGGGTGTTGCTGCACCGAACGGTGCAGCGATTGGGTCAGGTACATGCGGGTCTCCTTTGGAATGGCGGCACGCGTCAAGGCGGGCTGGTCCGCATGGTAAAAATCAACGGTTGCCGGCACGATGGCGCATTGCATCGATCTCATGGCCAATCACATCGATCGGCGACACCGACCCGCCCGATGCTTCAATCCCCCGTCACGGTCCCGATCGCCTTCGTGCAAGGCATGCTGTCTGGTGTGCGTTCGCGCGGACTTGATGGCAGTACCTACCTTGCCGATGCGGGCATCGACCCGGACCTGCTGGCGTTGGCCGGCGCCCGTGTGACCGCAGACCAGTACGTGGCACTGTTCCAGTCCCTGACTGACCGGCTCGACGACGACCTGCTGGGCTTTCTGTCGCGTCCGCTCAAGCGCGGCAGCTTCGCACTCATCGTTCGTTCCGCGGCGGGCGAGGACACCCTGGGTTTGGCCATGCGCCGGGCGGGGCGGACCTTCGGGCTGCTTCAGGACGCAGTCACCCTGCAGTTGGTGCAAGCCGGGCCGCTGGTCGGCATCAGCCTGCATTTCAACGACGCGGACACCGCCCGACTGGTCTTCCTGCACGAATTGCTGCTACGTATCTTCTGGCGCCTGCTGGCCTGGCTGGCAGGTGGCCGGCTGCCCGCGGAGCGTTTCGACTTCGCATTTGCGAACCCGCCCCACGCCGGCAGCTACGGCAAGATCTTTCCCGCCCCGCTGCGCTTCGAGCAGCAGCAGTCGGCGTTCTGGATCGATGCCCGGCAGCTGCAGCAACCGGTGCGCCAGGACAAGGCGGCGGTGCGGGCATTCCTGGCCGATGCGCGGGCCAATGTCATCGTGCCGCGCCGCACCGACCTGATCAGCGAGCGCGTTCGCCTTCACCTTCAGAGGGCGCAGCCCGCTTGGCCCGACTTGGGCGCCACGGCAGCCGCGCTGCACATGGCCGCCTCCACGTTGCAGCGGCAACTGGCTTCGGACGGCACCTCGTTCCAGGCGCTGAAGGATGCGTTGCGCCGCGACCTGGCGATCGTGCGCCTGAACACCAGTACCGTGCCGCTGGCAGCGCTGGCCGACGAGCTGGGGTTTTCCGACAGTGCGGCGTTCCAGCGTGCGTTCAAGCACTGGACCGGGAGTTCGCCGGGTGCCTATCGTCGCGGTGGTGCGGTTGTGAGCGATGTGGCGCGAGCCTTGGCCGAGGCCTCACGCCCGGCAGCACCGTTTGCGCCTCAGGCCGACTGACTGTTGGTCGTCAGGCAATGGGCGAAATACTCGGCGGCGGCTGTCAACGGCGTGTCGGGCTGTGTCAGCAGCAGCAACTCGATGTCGCAGGGGCGTAGCGGCGTGTTTTCTATGGCGACGATGCCGCGCGTCTCGGGATGGCCGAGCAGTGGCCGCGGCATGATGCCGACCACGTCCGAGTGACGCAAGATGCTCATGGCCGCCAGCGCATCGCACTGGATCACCCGGCTGGGCGGCGCCACCCCGGCCAGCACGAACATGGCCTCGGTACGGGGTTGTGCGCCGCCGGCCATGGGCTGGGTCATCACCCATTCCAGTTCGGTCAAGGCGCGGGCGCTCGGGTCGGCCAACACCGGGTGGCCTTCGCGGACCACGATGCACTGCGGCGCCTGCAGGATGCGCTGGCGGGTGAACTCGTCGTCCTGAAGTTCGCCAAGATCAGCGGCCACCACGGCGATGTCCAGCGTGCCGTCGCGCAGGCGCGGGATCACGCGGGTCATCAGGCCCTCGATCAACTGCAGATCCACATTGCGGTAACGCTGACGGAACCAGTTGAAGGCAGGCCCCAGCGCGGTGAAGGTCAGGAAGGGCGTGACGCCCACGCGCACCGAGCCGAAGTCCTCGCCTTGCGATTGGCGAAGATCTTCACAGGCCAGGGACACTTGGCGCGAGACCACTCTCGCGCGCGCCAGCAGGCGCTTGCCGGGCTCTGTCAGCGCGATGCCGCGGGCCTTGCGGATCAGCAGCGGCACACCGGCTTCCTGCTCCAGCAGCCGCATGGCCTTGGTGATCGCCGCCTGTGACAGGTTGAGGCGGCGTGATGCTGCCCGGATGCCGCCGTTTTCGGCCACCGCGACCAGCACTTCCAGTTGCTGCAACTTCACTGTGTTTTCCTCAAGTGACCACCTCATAGGTTCGAACACCGGCCTCGACCGCCGGAGCGCCAGCGCTTGCCGGGGCGCCGCTCGGGCTGTTGAAGGGTTGTCTGCCTGCTGAACTGCAGCGGATTGTCCGCCTGGGCGTTGGATTTTGCAGACAACCAAAAGTGTTCATGCGCGCTATTGGTTGCCTTACGGTTTTCGGCTGCGCTGCCTAGGATCGCGTTCATTCGAACCCTGTATCCCTGCCACGAAGCCCCATGACCCACCCGCTGATCGAGGCCTTGCGCCAGCGCGATACCGAATTCATCGCGCTGCGCCGTGACTTGCACCAGCACCCCGAACTGGGCCTGGCCGAGACCCGCACGTCGCAGCTGATCGCCGACCGGCTGCAGGCCTGGGGCTACACCGTGCACCGCGGCCTGGCGACCACCGGCGTGGTGGGCAGCTTGAAGCGCGGTTGCGGCCGCAAGCGCCTGGGACTGCGCGCCGACATGGATGCGCTGCCGATCCAGGAAGCCACTGGCCGCGACTGGACCAGCGTGCACGACGGCGTGATGCACGCCTGCGGACATGACGGCCACTCGGCCATGCTGCTGGCCGCAGCGCGCCACCTGGCCGAGGCGGGTGATTTCTCGGGCACGCTGCACCTGGTGTTCCAGCCCGCCGAGGAGCACCCCGGTGGCGCCCGGATGATGATAGAGCAGGGCCTGTTCGCGCAGTTTCCGTGCGACGCCATCTTTGCCATGCACAACATGCCCGGAACGCCCGCAGGGCGACTGGTGTTCCGGGAAGGCCCGGCCATGGCCTCGTCCGACGACGTCACGATCACGGTTACCGGCACTGGTGGGCATGGCGCTATGCCGCACTGCGCTGCCGACCCGGTGGTGGCGGCCGCCAGCATCGTGATGGCGCTGCAGACGGTGGTGTCGCGCAACATCGACCCGCAGCAGACGGCGATCGTCACCGTGGGTGCCATCCACGCCGGCCGGGCCAACAACGTGATCCCGCAGACCGCCACGCTGGAACTGAGCGTGCGCTCGCTGGACCCCGGCGTGCGAGACCTGCTGCAGCAGCGCATCACGGCCCTGGTGCATGCCCAGGCGGCCAGCTTCGACGCGGTGGCCCAGGTGGACTACAGGCGCGATTACCCGGTGCTGGTCAACAGCGTTGCCGAGACCGATTTCGCGCGCCAGGTGGGCCTCGAACTGCTGGGCGCGGATGGCGTCACTCTGCAGGGCCCGGCGTTGACGGGCAGCGAGGACTTCGCGGTGATGCTGGAGCACTGCCCAGGCAGCTACCTGCTGATCGGCAACGGCGAGGGCGAGGGCGGCTGCATGGTGCACAACCCCGGCTACGACTTCAACGACGACAACGTGGCCGTCGGGGCGGCCTATTGGTCCTTGTTGACCCAGCGGTTCCTGCGCGACTGATCCCACACCGTCGCACCAGGCGCCGAACCGTCCCACCCCGTCCCATCCGTCCCCTTTTTAGCACCCGCCCCGGCCCTTGTGGACGGGCAACTTCCAGGAGCTTCCATGACCATCCACCGCCGCAGCCTGCTGGCTGCCAGCGTTTCGTCCATCGGCTGGCTGGCCGGTGGCCTGCCCGTGCCCGCCTGGGCACAAGGCGCCAAGGTGCTGAACGTGGCGCTGTTCCCGGAGCCCAATGCGCTGATGATCGGTGCGGGCAGCACCGGCCCGGCGCAGATGGTGATGGGCAGCGTCTATGAATCGCTGCTGCGCTACGACGAGAAGTTGAAGCCCCTGCCCAGCCTGGCCACCGAGTGGACGGTCAGCGCGGACGGCCTGGTCTACACCTTCAAGTTGAAGAAGGGCGTCAGCTGGCACGACGGCAAGCCGTTCACTGCCGACGACGTGGTGTTCAGCGCCGACAAGCTGATGCGCACCTTCAACCCGCGCTTCCGCGTCGGCCTGCTGTCGGTGGCCAGCATCAAAGCGCTGGACGCGCTGACGGTCGAGTTCCGCCTGAACTACCCCTACGCCGCGTTTCTGGGACTGTTCGACATCAGCTCCTGCTCGATCGGCCCCAAGCACCTGCTGGAAACACAGGACCTGTCCAAGCCCCCCACCGGCACGCCGGTCGGCACAGGCCCGTTCAAGTTCAAGGAATGGGTGCGCGGCTCGCACATCCAGCTGGTGAAGAACGACAAGTACCACGAGGCCGGCCAGCCCAGCATCGACAACGTCTACTGGCACATCATCCCCGACGGCGCTTCGCGCGCGGCGGCCTTCGAATCGGGCAAGGTCGATGTGCTGCCCGGGGGCACGGTGGAGAATTTCGACGTGCCGCGCCTGGCCAAGCTGCCCAGCGTGTCGGTGACGCAAAAGGGCTACGAGAAGTTCGCGCCGCTGGCCAGCATCTGGATCAACCACCGCCAGCCGCTGCTGGCCGATTTGCGGGTGCGCCAGGCCCTGATGCACGCCATCGACCGGCAGGCGCTGGCCCAGGTGGTGTGGCAGGGCTTCGCGACGCCGGCCGCCGGCCCCTTCAACCGCTACACGCCCTACTTCACTGCCAAGGTGCGGCAGTACCCGCGCGACGCGGCCAAGGCCAAGGCCCTGCTGGCCGCGGCCGGCTACAAGGGCGAGCCGGTGCGGCTGCAGGGCCTGCCCTTCGGCGAGACCTGGACGCGCATGGCGGAGATGGTCAAGCAGCAGCTCACCCAGGCCGGCTTCAACATCCAGCTCAACAGCAACGACATGGCCACGACCATGGCGCGCCAGGCCAACTGGGACTTCGACCTCGCCTTCACCTTCCTGTACCAGAGCGGCGACCCAGCACTGGGCGTGGCCCGCAACTACATCGGCAGCGAGATCCGCAAGGGCTCGCCCTTCAACAACGTGGGCGGCTACCAGAACGTCAAGGTCGATGCCCTGTTCGAGCGCGGCTCGCGCCAGACCCAACCCGCCGACCGCGCCGCAACCTATGCCGAGGTGCAGCGCACGATGGTCGACGACGTGGCCGCCCTGTGGCTGCTGGACCTGGACTTCCCCACGGTCTACCGCAGCAGCAAGATCGACAACCCGATCAGCAGCGCCGTCGGCCTGAACGACAGCCTGGGTCGCGCGACGCTGCGCTGAGCATCGCCCCGCCAGCCCAGGAGCATCCACCGTGAACCCCTTGCGCTACACCCTGCGTCGCCTGCTGCAGGGCGTGGCGGCCCTGCTGCTGATCGCGGTGATGAACTTCCTGCTGGTGCGCGCCGCGCCGGGCGACCCGGCGATGGTGATGGCCGGCGAGGCGGGCGCCACCGACGAGCAGTACCTGCAGCAGCTGCGGGAGCGCTTTGACCTGGACAAGCCGCTGCCGCAGCAGCTGCTCACCTACCTGGGCCACCTGGCGCAGGGCGACCTGGGCCTGTCGTACCGCCAGCAACTGCCGGTTCTCGACCTGATCGTCGAGCGCCTGCCCGCCACGCTGCTGCTCACCGGGGCGGCCTTCCTGCTGTCGCTGGCATTCGGCGTCACGCTGGGCGTGTGGGCCAGCACCCGGGTGGGCACCTGGCAGGACAGCGCGATCAGCCTGTTTTCTACGCTGTTCTACGCAACCCCGCTGTACTGGTTGGCGCTGCTGGCCGTGCTGGTGTTCTCGATCTGGCTGCCCTGGCTGCCCGCCTTCGGCTACGAGACCGTGGGGGGCGGCTTCAGCGGCTGGCGCCGCGCGGTCGACATCGCCCAGCACATGGTGCTGCCCACGCTGGTGCTGGCCACGTTCTTCATGGCGGTGTACGCCCGCATGACCCGCGCGGCGATGCTGGAGGCCGCCGGCCAGGACTTCGTCAAGACCGCCCGCGCCAAGGGCTTGCCGGCAGGCCGCATCCTGCGCGCCCATGTGTTGCGCAACGCGCTGCTGCCGGTGGTCACGCTGGCGGGCCTGCAAGCCGGCGCCATGGTGGGCGGCGCAGTGATCATCGAGACCGTGTTCGCCTGGCCGGGCATTGGTCGCCTGCTGTTCGACGCACTGGGCCAGCGCGACTACAGCCTGCTGCTGGGCACGTTCCTGGTCACGGCGGCGCTGGCCGTGCTGTTCAACGTCATCACCGACCTGGTCTACACCGTGGTCGATCCGCGGATTGAGCTGTCATGAGCGCGCCGGGCCGCTCCCAAGCGCTCATCCCGGAGTGCGAAGCACGGAGGGTGGTCGAATGACCGCGCCGGGCCGTTCCCAAGCGCTCATGCCGGAGTGCGAAGCACGGAGGGTCGTCCAGTGAGCCCCGAATTCATCCGCCGCTTCTGCCGCAACCGCGGCGCGGTCATCGGCCTGTTCCTGTTGGCGGTCATCGCAGTCCTCGCGCTGGGCGCGCCCTGGCTGTCCGGCAACGACCCCTGGGCGATGCTGGCGCAGCCCTTCCTCGCACCCGGCACGGCGTCGGGCTTCTGGCTGGGCACCGACGCGCTCGGCCGCGACGTGGCCGCCGGGCTGGTACACGGCGCCCGGGTGTCGCTGCTGATCGGGGTGGTGGCGACGGCGGCCTCGCTGGCGGTGGGGGTGACGGTGGGCGCCCTGGCCGGCTACCACGGTGGCTGGGTGGACGCGGCGCTGATGCGATTCACCGAACTGTTCCAGGCCGTGCCGGGCTTCGCGCTGGCCGTGGTGGTGGTGGCGATCTTCCAGCCCTCGGTCTACTCGATCGTGGGCGCCATCGCGGTGATCAGCTGGCCCCCCGTGGCGCGGCTGGTGCGCAGTGAATTCCTCAGCCTGCGCCAGCGGGAATTCGTGCAGGCCGCGCTGCTGGCCGGGCAGTCCAGCCGCAAGATCATCTTCACGCAGATCCTGCCGAATGCCTTGTCGCCCATCATCGTGATGGGCTCGCTGATGATCGCCAGCGCCATCCTGCTCGAATCGGGCCTCAGCTTCCTGGGCCTGGGCGACCCCAACCTGATGAGCTGGGGCTACATGGTGGGCGCCGCGCGCACGGCCCTGCGCCAGGCCTGGTGGATCGCCGTGTTCCCGGGCTTGGCGATCGCGCTGACAGTGCTGGCGCTGAACCTGGTGGGCGAGGGGCTGAACGACGGCCTGAACACGCGGTTGGATGGGAAACCCCGATGAACCACGATCACCCTGCCGACACGCCAGTGCTGCGCATCGAAGGCCTGGCCATCCGCTTGCCCGCCGGTGCCGACCGCCCGTTGGCGGTCGAGGGTATCGACTTGGAAGTGGCCGCCGGCCAGACGCTGTGCGTGGTCGGTGAGTCGGGCTCGGGCAAGTCGATGATCGCCAACGCGGTGATGGGCCTGCTGCCCCAGCCGCATGTGGCACCGGTGGCCGGCCGCATCCTGTTCGAAGGCCGGGATCTGCTGCCCTTGTCCGAAGACGCGCTGCGCGCCGTGCGCGGCCAGCGCATCGGCATGATCTTCCAGGAGCCGATGACCTCGCTGAACCCGGTGATGAAGATCGGCGAGCAGATCGGCGAGGTGCTCGACGCCCACCAGCCGCTGCCGCGCGCAGAGCGCCGCGCCCGCATCCTGTCGGCACTGCGCGACGTCGGCCTGCCCGAGCCGGAGCGCCTGATCGACGCCTACCCGTTCCGCCTGTCGGGCGGCCAGCGCCAGCGGGTGATGATTGCTGCGGCCCTGGTGCTGGAACCCACGCTGCTGATCGCCGACGAGCCGACCACCGCACTGGACGTCACCACCCAGGCGCAGATCCTGGCGCTGATGCGCGAGCTGCAGCAGCGCAAGGGCATGGCCCTGCTGTTCATCACCCATGACTTCGGCGTGGTGGCCGAGATCGCCGACCATGTGGCGGTGATGCAGTTGGGCAGGGTGGTGGAGCACGGCTCGGCGCAGCAGGTGTTGCGCGATCCGCAGCACGCCTACACCCGGCGCCTGATCGCCGCGATTCCGCACGGCCGGCCTGCGGCAGCAGCCACCATCGCGCACGGGGAGCCGCTGCTGGTGGTCGACCAGTTGTGCAAGACCTACCGCAGCGGCGGTGGCTTGTGGAAGCCGGCCCGCAAGGTGCCCGCCGCACGCGACATCAGCTTCAGGCTGGCGGCCGGCGAGACGCTGGGGTTGGTGGGTGAATCGGGCTCGGGCAAGTCCACCGTCGGCCGGCTGCTGACCGGGCTGATCCCGGCCGACAGCGGGCAGCTCCACTTTGCGGGCCAGCCCCTAGCGGCCGACGTGCGCCAGCGCGCACTGGCCGTGCGGGGCCAGATCCAGATGGTGTTCCAGGATCCCTACGCCTCGCTGAACCCCCGACACACCGTGGGCGCTGCCATCGCCGCCGGGCCGGTCGAGCAAGGCCTGTCGCGAGACGCCGTCACCGCGCTGGTGGCCCAGCTGCTGCAGCAGGTCGGCCTGACCACCGACGCGGCCGACCGCTACCCGCACGAGTTCTCGGGCGGCCAGCGCCAGCGCATCGCCATCGCCCGCGCGCTGGCCATGCGCCCCCGCCTGCTGGTGGCCGACGAGCCGGTGTCGGCGCTCGATGTCTCCGTGCAGGCCCAGGTGCTGGCGCTCTTTGCCGCGGTGCGGCGGGAGTTCTCGCTGAGCATGGTCTTCATCACCCACGACCTGCGCGTGGCCGCGCAGATGTGCGACCGCGTGGCGGTGATGCGGCGCGGCGAGATCGTCGAGATCGGCGAGGCGGCACAGGTGCTGGGCGACCCACGCCATGAGTACACCCAAGCGTTGGTCGCCGCCGCGCCGCAGGTTCACACCGCGTTGGCGGCGGCCTGAGGCTGCCGCCTGCGTACAGCCCCATTCCCTCTTGGAGATGTCGATTGAGCAATGAACTCTGGCGCTTGAGCGCCGTCGAACTGGCGCGTCGCATCCGGCAGCGCGAACTGTCCTGCAGCGAGGTCACTGCGTCGGTCCTGGCGCGCATCGGCGAGGTCAACCCGCGCCTGAACGCACTGGCCGACGTGATGGCCGAAGAGGCCCTCGCCGCTGCGGCGCAGGCCGACCATGCCGTCGCCCAGGGCCAGACGCTGGGCCCGCTGCACGGGGTGCCGGTGACCATCAAGGTCAACGTCGACACCGCCGGCCACGCCACCACCGATGGCATCGTCGCCGCCAAAGACCACATCGCCGCTACCGACTCGCCTTTGGTCACCCACCTGCGCGCCGCCGGTGCGGTGATCGTCGGGCGCAGCAACACGCCCGCCTTCAGCCTGCGCTGGTTCACCGACAACGACTTGCACGGCCGCACGCTCAACCCTTTCGACGCGGCCGTCACGCCCGGCGGCAGCAGCGGCGGCGCAGCGGCTGCGGTGGCCACCGGCATGGGGGCCATTGCGCATGGCAACGACTACGGCGGCTCGATCCGCTACCCGGCCTGGGCCTGCGGCGTGGTCGGCCTGCGCACCACCACCGGCCGGGTGCCGTCGTACAAGGCCAGCGCGCCCAACCGAATCATCAGCAACCAGCTGATGTCGGTGCAAGGTCCATTGACCCGCAGCGTGGCCGATGCCCGGCTGGCGCTGCAGGTGATGGCCCAGGGCAGCGCACTCGACCCCAACTGGGTACCCGCGCCGCTGGACTACCCCGGTGCCGGCCGGCCACATGCGGTGGCCGTGTTCAAGCACCACGCCGCCTACGACGTGGACCCCGGCGTCTCAGCCGCCATCGAGCAGGCCGCAGGCTGGCTGGCCGCTGCGGGCTACAACGTGGTGGAGGTCGAGCCGCCCCACTTCGAGGAAGGCGCCGAACTCTGGCGCGATCTGGTGATGGACGACCTGCGCCGCGGCGGCAAGCCGGCCATCGAGACCCTGGGCGACGCCGCCGTGCGCGCCAACCTGGGTTTCATGTACGACGGCCGGCCGGCGCTGGACCGCGACGGCTACCTGGAAGCCCTGGCGCGCCGCTTCAACATCTGCAGGGCTTGGGCGCAATTCCTGGAACAGTACCCCGTGCTGCTGATGCCCAATTCCTGGCAGCGCCAGTTCCCCATCAACGACGACACGCACACGGCCGCCCGCCTGAACCAGTTGGTGGCGGCCCAGAGCCCGCTGCTGGGCACCGCGATGATGGGTCTGCCAGGTTTGGCGGTGCCGACCGGGCTGGTCGGTGGCCTGCCCACCGGCGTGCAACTGGTCAGCGGGCGCTTCCGCGAAGACCTGGTACTGCGCGCCGGCGAAGTGGTCGAACGCGCTGCCCGCTTCTCGGCGCTGGACACCCTGGCACCGACCGACGCCTGAGCGCGACGATGGCGACGGACCCGACCGGGGGCTGACCTGCGACGCCCATGGACGATACCGACCGCGAACTGATTTCGCTGCTGCGCAAGGATGCCCGCACGTCCATTGCCACGCTGGCGAGCAAGCTGAAGGTCTCGCCCGGCACGGTCAGCAACCGGCTGCGAAAGCTGGAAGACGAGCAGGTCATCGTGGCTACGCCGTGCGCCTGCGGCCCGATGCCGAGCCCGACCAGATCCGCGCCCGGATGTGCGTGCTGGTCGACGGCAACCAGACCCGTGCGGTCATCGCCAGCCTGCTGGGCGAGCCCGGCGTCGAGGCGCTGCACGACACCAACGGCCGCTGGGAACCCAGGGGCGTGCCGCTGGCACTGATCGACGGCGGCGGCGGCGGCGTCGGCGGCGGCGTCGGCGCTGGCGGCCTCGTTTCTAGCGCGCGGCGATGCGCGCAGTCTGCTGGTGGTCGGCGCTGGCCGTGTGGCCGCACTGCTGCTCGAGGCCTACCGCACCGTGCGCACGATCGACCGGGTGACCGTCTGGGCGCGTCAGCCGGCGGCAGCCGACGCGTTGGCGCTGGCTTGGCGCGCCCAGGGCTTGCCTGCCACCGTGGCACCCGACATGGCTGCTGCAGTGGCTACCGCCGACATCGTCGGCTGCGCCATGCTGTTCATCGGCAACGACGAGGCGCTGGCCGATAGTGGCGACCTGCTGGGCCCGATGTCGCGCGGCGTGTTCCAAGCCGACGACGCGGCCGCACGGTTTGACCAACTGTGTCGTGGCCAGCATCCCGGCCAGCGCAGGGCCGCCGAACGCACGGTGTTCAAGTCGGTCGGCACGGCGCTGGAAGACCTGGGGGCGGCGGGCTTGGATTTCAACGAGGTCACGACCAGGGAGGACCGGCGGCGCGCAGATTGATTCACGGCCCTGTCCACTGATGAAGGGTTCGCCGGAGACCATGTCGTCGATGACGACGAACGGCACACCGTCGTGGTGGTCTGCAAGCCACTCGACCACTTCGGACTATTGGTGCAGCTTACTCAGGATTGCTACTTTCATGGCGGCGTTTAGGGCTACTCGTCGTCCGCCAATCCGATGTGTCCCCTGTCGGTGAGTCAGGTTCAAACTGCGGCTCGGCCGGCGGTGGCGGAAGCTCCAGATTCGGATGTGACGGTCCGCCAGTCACATTCCCTGCTGCACGGCAGGTCGGTGACTGTGCCACTTCTCTGATCAACATAGCAAACCGCGCGGGGCTGATGAGCATCGCCGGTGGCAGGTTGGAGTACCTCGCATGAGGGTTAAGGTAGACGCGTCCTCGCGCACAACTTCAGAGCAACTTCGGCAAATTCGATTGGACATACCTGATATTCACCTCAACGACAGGACTGAGTTCCGCTGAGCGCCATGTGTCAAGACGATGTCTGCAGAGCGGCTTCCGGTGTGCTTGGCGTAAAACTTCGTGGATCGCATGGGGAGCCCTTGCTGGGATTCGCTTCGGTCGCGGCCAATCGCGATCAACCTTGTCGTCACGGCCACGATTTTCTGTGTCGACTGCGTTCGGCATCGAGTTCGCCAACAACGACACCCGCTGCGAGCCAGGGGTGCCCAGGTCCAGCCTGGAAAGTTCTTCGCTCGGACGAAGCCGTGCCAACGCATGCTCTCCAGGGTGGTGCGGACCGTGGCTTTGGGCACTGAAACGGGAAACCCGGCGTACAACGCCTCAGCCGCGCTGTGCCTCGGCCAGCCAGTGGCGGGCGATCTGCTCGCGGGTCAGCACACAAACCACATCATCGAGGCCCTGTATCTTGCGCAGCAGTTCATCCAGCCCTGCGATGCGCGCTGGCCGACCGATGATGCGGGAGTGCAGCCCGATCGTCAGCATGCGCGGCGACCGGGTCGCCTCCACCAGGAGAGCATTCAGTGCATCGCCGACATAGCCCGAAAAGTCGGCTGCGCGCACAAAGCCGCCGCGGTCAAAGAAGCGCATGTCGTTGGTGTCGAAACAGTACGGCAACACCACGTGGGGCGGGCGGCCGTCGGACAAGTCGAGCAGGCAGGGCAGGTCGTCGCCGTAATCGTCGCTGTCGTAGAGAAAGCCGCCATGCTCGCGCAGCAGACGCCGGGTTTGTTGCGAGCGCGAGCCCTTGCAGTGCCAGCCCGTCGGCGGCGTGCCGGCCAGGCGGTGGATGGTGTCGACGGTGCGGGCGATGGACGATCGCTCGGTGGCCTCGTCGAACAAGGCCGGCGACTCCCAGCGCCAGCCGTGGCCGCACAACTCGAAGCCGTAACGGCGCGCATCCTCGGCGACCCACGGAGTGCGCTCCAGCGCCCGTCCGCAGACGTTCAGCGTCAGCGCCAGCCCGGACTCGACGAAGCGTTGCAGCACCCGGTCGTAGCCGACCCGACCCCCATACTCGAAGTGCGTGCCAAGGCAGTAATCGGGCGCGCCATCCTGGCGCTGCGTGATCTCGTGCACCGCCTCGTTGCAATCGTCGCCATCGGCGATCGACAGCTCGGCGCCTTCCTCGATGTTGAGCACAAAGGAGACCGCCAGCCCGGCGCCGTTGGGCCAACGCAGTCGATCGTGCGCGCCATCACGGCGGGGCTGGAAGCGGCGGGCGTTGTGGATTGAGTCGATGGAAGTCATGGCTGTTGCGCTGGGGTGTGGTGGGTCGGCTACTGCAAAGGTGCAGACAATGGGGCGTTTCACTTCACAGCTCAGGCCCTGCATGAACCCCATTCAATTCGCTACCCAAGCCTTGTTGCAAGCACGTCGAGACCAGCAGCCGATGCCCGCGCCACCACTGGCCGATGCCGCCGCGGCGTATCAAGTGCAGGCTGCCGTGGCTGAAGCACTGGGATGGTTCTCGGATGCCGCGCCTGGCCACTGGAAGTCGGGTGGACCGTCGCGCGAGGCGGTGGCCACCCACGCGCCGCTGCCGCCGGCCGGCATCTGGGCCAGCCCGGCCGATGGCCGCACCTGGCCCTTCAACTTTCGTGTCATCGAGGCCGAGGTGGCACTGCGCCTGGGCCGCGCGGTGGATGCGCAAGTCGCCGCCAGTCTGGATCTGACACAGGCGCGTGCGCTGGTCGATGCCATGTGCGTCTCGATCGAGGTGGTCGATTCGCGCTGGGCCGAGGGCCTGCAGGCGCCGACACTGGCCAAGCTGGCCGATCTGCAGTCGCATGGCGCGCTGGTGCTGGGCGACTGGCAGCCCTTCGAGCCTGCGCGCGATTGGTCCGCCCAGGTCTGCACGGTGCGCATTGGCAACCAGCCGCCACGCGCGTTCCGCGGCACGCATTCGATGGCCGACCCGGCGTTCGTGCTGCTGGCCTGGCTGCGCCACGCCACGCGTGACAGCGCGGAGGTGCCGGCTGGCACCGTGCTGACGACCGGCACGTGGTGCGGCATGCTGCCGGCGAGGGCCGGCGACGAGGTCGAGGTGCGCTTCGAGGGCATCGGCCAGGCCGTGGTGCAGCTCTGAGGACTGCGCCGGCTGCGGCGGCGCGGCGCGTTCGCCGAATTGAGACACTGCGGGACGAGCTGTGTCGGCCTCACGCTCGCGGGCTGGCACTGCCCTGCAACTCGCAGGCTACCGGAGATTCGACCGCGAAGTGCGCCATCGCCGCTGCCACGCCGCTGCCGACCAGCGGCACACCGGCCAGCTTCAGGCCCATCTCCACGCCAGCCAAGGCGCCCATCAGGGTCAGGTCGTTGCAGTCGCCCAGATGGCCGATGCGGAACATGCGGCCTTTCAGCTTGCCCAGGCCGGCGCCGAGCGACAAGTCGAATCGATCGTGGATCAAGCGGCGCAGCGCATCGGCATCGACGCCGCTCGGCGTGATCACGCCGGTCAGCACCGGGGAGTGCACACGCGCATCGGCGCACTGGATCGGCAGGCCCCAGGCGCTCACCGCAGCGCGCACGCCGGCGCCCCAGCGCTGATGGCGCGCAAACACTGCCGGCAGGCCCTGGCCGAGCAACATGTCCAGCGCCTCGCTCAACCCGTAGAGCAGGTTGGTGTTGGGCGTGTACGGCCAGTAACCGGTGCGGTTCATCTCGATGATCTCGTCCCAGGCCCAAAACGCCTTGGGCAGGCGCGCCGATTGGCTGACTTCGATGGCCTTTGGCGACAAGGCGTTGAAGCTGATGCCCGGCGGCAGCATCAAGCCTTTCTGCGAGCCGCTGACCGTGACGTCGACGCCCCACGCGTCGTGGCGGTAGTCGGCGCTGGCCAGGCCCGAGATTGAATCGACCATCAGCAATGCTGGGTGCCCGGCGGCGTCGATCGCGCGTCGCACGGCCGCGATGTCGGAGGTCACGCCAGTGGAAGTCTCGTTGTGCACCACGCACACGGCCCGGATCTGGTGGCCGCTGTCGGCACGCAGGCGCTGTTCGATCAAGTCGGCCTGCACGCCGTGGCGCCAGCTGTTGGGCAGCTCGGTGGCTTCGTCATTGCCCGGCAGGGCCAGGAATTCGGGCTCGAGGCCCAGGCGCCGAGCCATCTTGTCCCAGAACGAGGCGAAGTGCCCGGTTTCGTACATCAGCACCTTGTCGCCGGGGCTCATCACGTTGACGAGTGCGGCTTCCCAGGCGCCGGTGCCCGAGGCCGGGTAGATGCACACCGGGTGCCGGGTCTGGAAGATCTGCTGCAGGCCGGCGATGACCTTCAGGCCGAGCGCGCCGAACTCGGGGCCGCGGTGATCGATGGTGGGAAGGCTGATGGCGCGCAAGATGCGGTCGGGCACCGGGCTGGGCCCGGGGATCTGCAGAAAGTGGCGGCCTGAAGGGTGTTTGTCTAGGGTGATCATGGCGTGTGAGTTGGGTGAAAGGAGCGGTGCATCGGCGCCTGGCCGATGCCTTCGAACGAGGCGAGCACGCGTTCGCCGGCGGTCGCGTTCAGGATGCCAACCCAGGTGCCGGTCGTGACGACGGTGCCGGCGGCAACGCTGCGGCCGTCCCGGGTCACGTGACGCAGCCACGCCGGCAACACATAGGTAGGGTCGGCCAAGGCGTGAGATCCCCGCCGACGGATCGGTGTCTGTTCGCCGATCTGCACGCGGCACTCCTGCGCGGCCCAATCGCGCGCCTCGAAGGGTCGCCACTCGCCGAGCACGAGCGCGCCATGCGATTGCAGATCGGCCAGCTTGGCCAGGGCCGGGGCTTCAAGACCTTCGATCCAGCGCGAGTCGACGATTTCGATCGACACGCACATTGCGTCGATCAGCGTCGCGGCGTCGAGGTTCTGCGCCATCGCCGGAGTCACCTCCCGCGCCAGCCGCAAGGCGATCTCGGCTTCGATGCCGCGCAGCCGGAACGGCCATTTGCCTGCGTCGGCCGGACTGGGCCAGACGCCCTCGGGGGGCAGCGGCGCGTGGGTGAGTACCGCGTCGCGCGACGACCCGCCCGACTTCCAGTGCCGCGCTGGCGCGCCGGCGAACCAGCCGAGGCCGCCCGCCACCGCGTCCTGAACTTCGTAGGCGGCCTGGGCGTCCGGCAACAGGGCTGCGTTCGCCGCCGCGGGTTCATGCGTGCGCCGCGCCGCCGTCAGCAGCCGCGTCGCCTTGTCGATGTCTTCCATGTGTTCCTTCATTGCAGATCGGGCCAACGGTCGGCCCAGGGTGCGGCTGCTTCGCGGGCTTCGCCCATGTCGAGCAAC
>JBKJKU010000382.1:0-12367 GCA_046597355.1 Aquabacterium sp. | reverse complement strand
TGAAGTCCTTGGCGAGGTCGTTGACCCACTCGTTGTTCACGGCGGTCATCGAATGCCACCACTGGATCTCGGTCTGGGCCTGGGCCGAGCACGCCGCGGCGGCGGCCAGCGCGAAGGCGCAAAGTTTCTGTTTCATGAGGACTCCTGGGGGTAATGCTGCGCTTGAAGAGGCGCGACTCTACGGTTCATTTGTGACAGGGGATGGTAAACGGGACCGTACCACCCGCCGCAAGCGGGTTTCCCATGAGCGCCCATGCATTTGCTGCGGTGCGGTACCATCCTTCTTCAGCCGAGCAGCCCCTCTCGTCTGGCCCCAAAACCCGCCTGATGAACGCTCCTACGACACTGCAAGAAATCGCGGCCGCGGTCGACGACCACGCGCCCCGGCTGCGCGAAATTCCGTACAACTACACCTCGTTCTCCGACCGCGAGATCGTGATCCGGCTGCTGGGCGCGAAGGCCTGGGGCGTGCTCGACCGCCTGCGCGGCGAGCGCCGCACCGGCCGCTCCGCGCGCATGCTGTACGAGGTGCTGGGCGATATCTGGGTGGTGCAGCGCAACCCCTACCTGCAGGACGACCTGCTGGACAACCCCAAGCGCCGCCGCCTGCTGGTGGAGGCGCTGCAGCATCGGCTCAACGAGGTCGGCAAGCGCCGCACGCCCGACTCCGACGCGCAGCGCGACGCGCTGGTCGGCGAGCTGCTGGTGGCGGCGCAGGCTGCCGTGCGCGCCTTCGACGCCTCGTTCACCGACATGGCCGCGTTGCGCAGCCGCACCACCCGCACGCTGCGCCGCCTCACGGCCAAGGACAACATCAAATTCGACGGCCTGTCGCGTGTCTCGCACGTGACCGACGCGACCGACTGGCGGGTCGAATACCCGTTCGTGGTGCTCACGCCGGACACCGAGGCCGAGATGGCCGGGCTGGTCAAGGGCTGCATCGAGCTGGGCCTGACCATCATCCCGCGCGGCGGCGGCACCGGCTACACCGGCGGCGCGGTGCCGCTGGTCTGGAACAGTGCGGTGATCAACACCGAAAAGCTCGAGCAGATGACCGAGGTCGAGCTGGTTGACCTGCCAGGGCTGACGCAAAAAGTGGCCACGGTCTGGACCGGCGCTGGCGTCGTCACGCAGCGGGTGTCAGACGCGGCCGAGCGTGCCGGCTACGTCTTTGCGGTCGATCCCACGTCGGCCGAGGCCAGCTGCGTGGGCGGCAACATCGCGATGAACGCCGGTGGCAAAAAGGCCGTGCTGTGGGGCACTGCACTGGACAACCTGGCCAGCTGGCGCATGGTCACGCCGCAGGCCAAGTGGCTGGACGTGATCCGCCTCGACCACAACCTGGGCAAGATCCATGACGCACCGATGGCCAGCTTCGAGCTGCGTTGGTTCGATGCGTCGGGCAAGGTGCTGGAGAAAACCGAGCGGCTCGACATCCCCGGCGGTAAGTTCCGCAAAGAGGGCCTGGGCAAGGACGTCACCGACAAGTTCCTGGCCGGCCTGCCCGGCATCCAGAAAGAGGGCTGCGACGGCCTGATCACCAGCGCCCGCTGGATCGTGCACAAGATGCCCCAGCATGTGCGCACCGTCTGCCTGGAGTTTTTTGGCAACCCGATCGCGACCGTGCCCTCGATTGTCGAGATCAAGAACTTCCTGTTCGAGGACGCCAAGCGGGGTGGAGCAGTGCTCGCCGGCCTGGAGCACCTGGACGACCGCTACCTCAAGGCCGTGGGCTACACCACCAAGAGCAAGCGCGGCGCGTTTGGCGGCGGCCTGCCCAAGATGGTGCTGATCGGCGACATCGTCGGCGACGACGAAAACGCCGTGGCCCGGGCCACCAGCGAGGTGGTGCGCATCGCCAACAGCCGCGCCGGTGAAGGCTTTGTGGCCGTCAGCGCCGATGCGCGCAAGAAGTTTTGGCTTGATCGAAAGCGCACCGCGGCGATTGCCCGCCACACCAACGCCTTCAAGGTCAACGAGGACGTGGTGATCCCGCTGGAGCGCATGGGCGAGTACACCCTGGGCATCGAGCGCATCAACATCGAGTTGAGCCTGCGCAACAAGCTGGCGCTGCTGGACAAGTTGGAAGCCTTTCTGGCCCACGGCAACCTGCCGCTGGGCAAGGCCGACGACGCCAACGACATCCCCAGCGCCGAGCTGCTGGAGGACCGGGTGCAGCAGGCCCTGACCGAGCTGCGCGCGGTGCGCGAGCTGTGGCAACTCTGGCTGACCCAGCTCGACGCCCCACAAGCCGCCGACGGCGGTGAGCCGGGCCGCAGCTACTTTGACCAGCTGCAAGACCACAGCCTGCGCGCCAGCTGGAAGCTGCAGCTGCTCAAGCCCTTCCAGGCCATGTTTGCCGGCGTGGCCTTTGTGCCCATCATCGACGCCTTCAAGCGCATCCACCAAGAGGTGCTGCGCGGCCGGGTGTGGGTGGCCCTGCACATGCACGCCGGTGACGGCAATGTGCACAGCAACATCCCCGTCAATTCGGACAACTACGAGATGCTGCAGACGGCACACGAGGCCGTGGCCCGCATCATGGTGCTGGCGCGCAGCCTGGGCGGTGTGATCAGCGGTGAGCACGGCATCGGCATCACCAAGCTGGAGTTCATGCACGACAGCGAGCTGGCTGACTTTGCCGCCTACAAGGCCCGCATCGACCCCGAGGGCCGTTTCAACAAGGGCAAGCTGCTGCGCGGTGCGGCCTTGCAGGCACTCGGCCCCGATGTGCATGCGGCTGATCTGAGCCATGCCTACACCCCCAGTTTCGGGCTGATGGGGCATGAGTCGCTGATCATGCAGCAGAGCGACATCGGCGCGATTGCCGACAGCATCAAGGACTGCCTGCGCTGCGGCAAGTGCAAGCCGGTTTGCGCCACCCACGTGCCCCGGGCCAACCTGCTGTATTCCCCACGCAACAAGATCCTGGCCACCTCGCTGCTGGTCGAGGCCTTCTTGTACGAGGAGCAAACCCGGCGCGGCGTCAGCATCAAGCACTGGCAAGAATTTGAGGACGTGGCCGACCACTGCACCGTTTGCCACAAATGCCTGGCGCCCTGCCCGGTCGACATCGACTTTGGCGATGTCACGATGGCCATGCGCAACCTGCTGCGCAAGATGGGGCAAAAAACCTTCCGCCCTGGCAATGCCGCGGCCATGCTGATGCTCAACGCCACCAACCCGCAGACCATCAAGCTGATCCGCGGCGCAATGGTGGGGGTGGGATTCAAGGTGCAGCGCCTGGCCAACGACGTGCTCAAGCTCGCCGCCCGCAAACAGACCGGCGCGCCACCGGCCACCGTGGGCACCGCGCCCATCCGCGAGCAGGTGATCCACTTCATCAACAAGAAGCTGCCGGGCGGTCTGCCCAAGAAGACCGCGCGCGCCTTGCTGGACATCGAAGACCGCGACTACGTGCCCATCATCCGCAACCCGGCCGCCACCACGGCCGAGACCGAGGCGGTGTTTTACTTCCCGGGCTGCGGCAGTGAGCGGCTGTTCAGCCAGGTCGGCCTGGCCACGCAAGCCATGCTGTGGCATGCCGGCGTGCAAACCGTGCTGCCACCAGGCTACCTGTGCTGTGGTTACCCCCAGCGCGGCAGCGGTCAGTTTGACAAGGCCGAGAAAATCATCACCGACAACCGGGTGCTGTTTCACCGCGTGGCCAACACCCTCAACTACCTCGACATCAAGACGGTGGTGGTCAGTTGCGGCACCTGCTACGACCAGCTGCAGGGCTACAAGTTCGAGGACATCTTTCCGGGCAGCCGCATCATCGACATCCACGAGTACCTGCTGGAAAAGGGCATCACGTTGCCGGGCGCGGGTGATGCAAATGCCGCCGGCTACCTGTTCCACGACCCCTGCCACAGCCCGATGAAGCTGCAAGAGCCGATGAAGACCGTCAAGGCGCTGATCGGCCCCAATGTGCTCAAGAGTGAGCGTTGCTGTGGCGAGAGCGGCACGCTGGGCGTCACCCGGCCGGACATTTCGACCCAGGTGCGCTTCCGCAAAGAAGAAGAACTGCGCCAGGACGAGAAGGACCTGCGGGCGCTGATGTCAAGTGCCACCGCAAGCGGCGGCACGGGCTCAGTCGCGGCCGGCGCCAATATCAAGATCCTCACGTCCTGCCCCAGTTGCCTGCAGGGCCTGCAGCGCTTCGAGGGCGACATGGCCAACGGCCTGCTGGAGGCCGACTACATCGTGGTCGAGATGGCGCGCAAGATCCTGGGTGAGAGCTGGCTGCAGGACTATGTGGGCCGGGCCAACGCGGGGGGTATCGAGCGGGTCTTGGTGTAGCGGGGCCGCCTGGCGTGGGCGGGGTGGTCGTCGGCCTACACTGTGAAACTTCATCCGCACCCCAAGCACCATGGCCAGCCCAACCTCGCAGCAACCCGCACCGCAACCCACCGCCCTGACGTTGCACCAGGCGTCCCGTGTGCTTGAAGTCGGCTTCGACGACGGCGCGCTGTTCCGCATCCCGTTCGAGCTGATGCGGGTTTATTCCCCCTCGGCCGAGGTCCAGGGCCACGGCCCCGGGCAAGAGGTGCTGCAGACCGGCAAGCGCGAGGTCGGCATCAACCAGATCGAGACGGTGGGCCATTACGCGGTGCAGCCCAGCTTCACTGACGGCCACAACACCGGCTTGTTCACCTGGAGCTACCTGTACAAACTGGGCGCCGAGCAGGCCGACCTGTGGCAGCGCTACGAGCAGCGCCTGGCAGACGCCGGCATGAACCGCGACGCCCCCATGGCCGGCAAAGGCGGCAGCGCCTGCGCCAGCCACTGACCCCAGCCCTTCACGCCAGACCCACACCCCGCCATGGCCCAGACCCATTTCGGATTCGACACCGTCGACGAGCGCGACAAGGCCAGCCGGGTGCGCGGCGTGTTCGACTCGGTCGCCAAACGCTATGACGTCATGAATGACGTCATGTCCATGGGGCTGCACCGCGCCTGGAAAGCCTACACCGTGGCGGTGGCCAACCTCAAGACCGGCGACAAGGTGCTGGACATTGCCGGCGGCACGGGCGACTTGGCCCGCGCCTTTGCCCGCAAAGTGGGTGACAGCGGTGTGGTGCTCTTGACCGACATCAACGAGGCAATGCTGCGCACCGGCCGCGACCGCCTGCTCGACGAAGGCCTGGCGCTGCCCACCACGGTGTGCGATGCCGAGAAGCTGCCGTACAAGACCGGCAACTTCGATCTGGTCAGCGTCGCCTTTGGTCTGCGCAACATGACCCACAAGGACCTGGCGCTGGCCGAGATGTGCCGCGTGCTGCGACCCGGCGGCCGGCTGTTGGTGCTGGAGTTCAGCCACATCGCCGCGCCACTGCGCAAGCCCTACGACTTCTACTCACTCAAGCTGCTGCCGCTGATGGGTAAATTGATCGCCAACGACGCCGACAGCTACCGCTACCTGGCCGAGTCGATCCGGGTGCATCCCGACCAGGCCGAACTCAAGGCCATGATGAAGACGGCCGGGTTCGGCCATGTCGACGTGCACAACCTCACCGCTGGTGTGGTGGCGCTGCACGCCGGCATCAAGTGCTGATTGCGGCTTGCTTTCAGGCTTGAGGCTGCTCGCCTCTGCAAGCGCTTTCAAGCCCCCGCGACAAAGCTCACGGCAGCGCAGCCCGACCCCCCCCTTGCTTAAAGGCAAGGTGACGCAGGAGCGTCACGCTTCACCATTACACTTCGGCGGCTGTTTGTGACAGCGCCCGCTGCGTGGCCCGCAGCGCTGAACTTCAGACCATCCCCGACGCGGGACAGGAGCCAGACAGACCATGACGACCCAGACATTCAAGACCGCCTCACGCGCCTCAACGCAACTCGGCCTGTTGGCGTTGATGGCGGCTGTGGCCCTGCTTGCCGGGTGCGGCGACAAGAAAGAAAAGGGCGCCAGCCAGACCGCCGCCAAGGTCAACAAGGCCGAAGTGACCGTGCACCAGATCAACTTCGTGCTGCAGCAGCAGCGCGGCCTGCGGCCCGAGCAGGCCGACGCTGCCAGCAAGCAGATCCTGGAGCGCCTGATCGACCAGGAGTTGGCGCTGCAAAAAGCCGACGACATGAAGATCGACCGTGACCCGCGCGTGGTGCAGCAACTGGAAGCCGCCAAGCGCGAGATCATCGCCCGCGCCTACCTGGAAAAGGTGGGCGAGGCCGCCGCCAAGCCCACGCCCGAGGAGATCAAGAAGTACTACGACGACAAGCCCGCGCTGTTCAAGGACCGCCGCATCTACAGCATCCAGGAGATCGGCATCGAGGCCCGGCCCGACCAAGTGGTTGCGCTGCGCGACAAGCTGACCGCTGCCAAGAACATCAACGAGTTTGTCGAGTTCCTCAAGGCCAATGACTTCAAGTTCTCGGGCAACCAGGCTGTGCGTGCGGCTGAGCAACTGCCGCTGGCGGGCCTGGAGGCCTTTGCCAAGATGCAGGATGGCCAGGCCATCATGAACCAGGTGCCCAACGGCGTGCAGGTGGTGGTGTTGGCCGGCTCGCGCAGCCAGCCCGTGGCCGAAGAGCAGGCCCGCCCGGCGATCGAGCAGTTTCTGACCAATGAGCGCAAGCGCAAACTGGTTGAGGACAACGTCAAGGCCATGCGCGCCGCCGCCAAGATCGAGTACGTCGGCAAGTTCGCCGAGGCTGCTGCTGGCGCCGCGTCCGCGCCAGGTGCTGCCTCAGCCGCCGCACCCGCACCCGCGCCCGCGCCCGCTGTCGCACCCGCTGCCAGCGGCAACCTCAGTGCCACCGACATCAGCAAAGGCATGGGACTCAAGTGATCACCAACCACGTGTCCGCAGGCCGGTCCAAACGGGGCATTACCGCTCCGGCCGCGTTGCTGCAAGCCGGCATCCTGGCGCTGGCGCTGGGCGCCGGCCTGGCGCCCCTGGCCGCATCGGCGCAGGCTGCGGCCGCACCAGCGGCCATCCCCGCTGCGGCTGAATACCGCCTCGGGTCGGGTGACGTGATCCGCATCAACGTCTACCAGAACCCCGACCTGACGATCGAAACCCGCGTCACCGAAGCCGGCATCGTCAGCTACCCGTTGTTGGGCGCCATCCGCCTGGGCGGTCTCAGCGTCACGGCCGCTGAAAAGCTCATCGCCGACGGCCTGCGCGGCGGCAACTTTGTCAAAAGCCCGCAAGTCACGCTGGTGGTGATGCAGGTGCGTGGCAACCAGGCCAGCGTGCTGGGACAGGTCAACCGGCCCGGCCGCTACCCGATTGAGGTGGCCGACATGCGCCTGACCGACCTGCTGGCCATGGCCGGCGGCGCGGCGGCCAACGGCGCCGACTTGGTGATCGTCACCGGCATGCGCAGCGGCAAGCCGTTCCGGATGGAAGTCGACCTGCCCACGGTCTTTGCCCCTGGCGGCAAGGACAAGGACATCCTGATCCTCAACGGCGACGCCGTCTGGGTCGACCGCCAGCAGCTCGTCTATATCTACGGCGAGGTGCAGCGCCCCGGCCCGATGCGGCTGGAGCGTGGCATGACCATGATGCAAACCCTGGCCACCGGCGGCGGGCTGACCCAGCGCGGCACTGAAAAAGGTATCCGGGTGCACCGCAAGGGTGACGACGGCAAAGTGCAGGTGGTCACACCCACGCTGGACGACGCGATGCGCGACGGCGACGTGGTGTATGTCCGTGAGAGTTTGTTCTGATCGGGCCGTGCAGGTCAAAAGCCGTTCCGTATTGACCCGCGCCAAGGTTTGGTATGAACGACGGCAGCACCCGCATCACCGGCATCGGGCCGCCGTCATATTGCAAGCGTCAAGCGCCCTGGCGGGCAGGCGGCGAGGCGCCTTCAGTTTGGCGCCGTAACCCGGCCCAACCCTGCCGCTATTGCGCCAGCAACGGCTGGCCGAAGCACTGAAGACCGTTGAATCCGCAGGACCCCAAAGTATTTGCCCCAGCCGGCATTGACCTGGTTTCAAGATCAAGCAACCTAGAAAGACGCCCCGATGACCTTCGGCCAATTTTTGTCAATATTGCGCGCCCGCAAATGGGTGGCGTTGCTGGTGTTTGTATTGGTTGTGGCAACCACCGTGGTGGTCAGCCTGTTGCTGCCCAAGCAATACACCGGCACCGCCAGCGTGGTGATCGATGTCAAGCCTGACCCGGTATCGGCAATGCTGAACCCCACGATGGCGATGCCGGGCTTCATGGCCACCCAGGTCGACATCCTGACCAGCGACCGTGTCACGCTGCGCGTGATCCGCGACCTCAAGCTGCTGGACAACCCCAACATCCGCGAGCAATGGCAGACCGACGCCGAAGGCAAGGGCACCATCGAGCAATGGTTGGTTGACCTGTTGCAGAAAAAGCTGGACGTCAAGCCGTCGCGCGAGAGCAATGTGATCCAGATCGCCTACAAGGCGCCCGACCCGCGCTTTGCCGCCGCCCTGGCCAATGCCTTTGCCAACGCTTACATCGCCACCACGCTGGAGCTGCGGGTTGACCCGGCCAAGCAGTTCTCGACCTTCTTCACCGCGCAAAGCAAAGACGCGCGTGAGGCGCTCGAGAAAGCCCAGAGCAAGGTGTCTGCCTTCCAGCAGCAAAAGGGCATCATCGCCACCGACGAGCGGCTGGACGTTGAAAACGCCCGCCTCAATGAGTTGTCCAGCCAGGTGGTGCAGATCCAGGCCATCTCCTCAGAGTCAGGCAGCCGCCAGGCGCAGGCCCAGGGCAACCAGTCCGACCGCATTCAAGAGGTGCTGAACAACCCGCTGATCGCTGGCCTGAAGGCCGACCTCACCCGCAACGAGGCCCGGCTGCAAGAACTCAACGCCAAGCTGGGCGAAAGCCATCCCCAGGTGGTCGAGGCCAAGGCCAACATCGCCGAGCTGCGCACCCGCATCGACGCCGAGATCAAGCGCGTGACCGGCGGTGTCACCATCAACAACACCATCAACAAGCAGCGCGAGGCGCAGGTCAAGCGGTCGCTGGACGAGCAGCGCACCAAGGTGTTGAAGATGAAGGCCGTGCGCGACGAAGGCCAGGTGCTGGTGCGTGAAGTCGAGTCCGCCCAGCGCACCTTCGACACCCTGATGGCCCGCCTGACCCAGACCGGGCTGGAGGCGCAGTCCACCCAGAGCTTTGCAAACATCCTGACCACGGCTCAGCCGCCGGCTGAACCCTCATCGCCCAAGGTGCTGCTCAACAGTTTGATGTCGGTTTTCCTGGGCGTGCTGCTCGCCGTCGGTTTCGCGTTGTTGCGCGAACTGTCTGACCGCCGCGTGCGCGCCCCCGACGACATCGTGGCCGCGCTGGGCCTGCCGGTGCTGGGCACGCTGCCCAAGCCCGGCGCCAAGCGCTTTCATGCGGGCAACCGATCCTTGCCCACGGCGCAACGTGCGCTCAGCCTCGCGGCACCCAACCAGAGCGTGTGATGGCCAAATTCCAAGACTCCAACCTGCATGACATGGGCGGCGCGGCCACAACAGATGCCGGCCCCGCCGTGGCCGACCGGTCCATCGGGTCCATCATTGCCGAAACCCGCAACCTGACCGCCGAGCAGGTCGAGAAGATCCTGCGTCACCAGCGCGAAAAAGGCATCCGCTTCGGCGAGGCCGCGATCGCCCTGGGCTTTGCCAGCACCGACGACGTGCTGTTTGCGCTGAGCCAGCAGTTTCACTACCCGTACGCGGCCGAGGGCCAGCGCAAGGCCAACCCCGAGCTGGTGGCACTGAACCTGCCTTTTGGCGTGCAGGCCGAGAGCTTCCGCGCCATCCGCAGCCAGATCATGATGCGGCTGTTCAATGAAGGCCAAGACCGCCGCGCCATTGCCGTGGTCAGCCCTGACAGCGGCGACGGCAAGACATTTTTTGCCGCCAACCTGGCCGTCACCCTGGCCCAACTGGGCGGCCGCACCCTGCTGGTGGACGCCGACATGCGCGGCCCGCGCCAGCACGCCGTGTTTGGCATCGACAACAACGCCGGCCTGTCCGGCATCCTCAGCGGCCGGGCTGAGTCCAAGGTAATCCAGCAGGTGCCCGGCGTGCCCAGCCTGTTTGTCCTGCCGGTGGGCATCACACCGCCCAACCCGCTGGAGCTGGTCGAGCGCCCCGCGTTTGGCCTGCTGGTGCGCGAGCTGCTGTCGAAGTTCGATCACGTGGTGGTGGACACCCCCGCCGCCGTCTACGGCAGCGACAGCGCCGTCATCGCTGCCCGTTGCGGCGCAGCGCTGGTGGTGGCCCGTCAAAACAAGGCCCGCGTGGCGGCACTGCAAGACCTGGTGGCCAACCTGTCGGAAACCCCGGCCAAGCTGGTGGGTGTGGTGTACAACGAGTTCTGACTGCAGCCGGGTGACGTGTTCGAGAGGTCGCTCTTGCGCATCATCACCCCTGACTGCAAGCGCGACCACGCAGGCCGATGGCGGGCCGACCTGACGGAGCGGCCTGGTGTGCGGACATACCGTCAGTCACCTGACAAAGCGATCTCAAAGGCATCGGTTCTTGCATTGCGTTTGTCGGCCGATCGGCTGGAGCATGACAAAACAACAGCATTCGACACCCGGATTTCAGTACCCGCCTCGGCCCCGGCGCCTGGCCGTCAGCGCAGGACAAAGGCATTGTTCGGCGGCCTGCGCGCCCCAGGCTGGTGGGTCAACCCCAACTCCGATGGCGCACAAAAGCCAATAGCCAGTGAAGGCCGCCCGGATGCCCTGTTTGCGCGGCGGGCACACCACCAGATCACTGATTGACGCAAAGCTGAAACGCCACCGGTGTAACTTGCGCCCATTGACCACCGTCTAAAAGTTGCCTTGACCCACCCCGCCCCGAAGTGACCACCTTGCCACCCACCCCGCCCGCCGGCGCACCGGCACCCCGCCTGCCCCTGCTGCCGCAAGGTTTCGACTGGGTGGTGGCCGGCTTGCTGGCCGCCGGCATCGGCCTGCTCTACATCCCCGCCTACCTGGACCTGGCCCGCACCATCTGGGCCACTGACGAGCAAGGCCACGGCCCGATCATCCTGGCGGTCAGCCTGTGGCTGCTTTACACCAAGCGGCACGACCTGGCCGCCGTGCCGGCCCAGCCCCTGCCCTGGCTGGGCTGGCCGATCGTGGCGTTTGCGTTGGTGTGGTACGCGCTGGGCAACTCGCAAGACATCATCATGTTCGAGATCAGCGCGCAGATCATTCTGCTGATCGGTCTGGTGCTGCTGTTTCGCGGCTGGCGGGCGCTGCGCGTGGTGTGGTTCCCGCTGTTTTTCATGGTCTTCATGATCCCACTGCCCGAGGCGCTGGTGGCTGCCGTCACGTCGCCACTCAAGTCTGCCGTGTCGGCCGTGGCCAGCAGCCTGCTCTACCAAATGGGCTACCCGGTGGGCCGGTCGGGCGTGATCATGACGGTGGGACCCTACCAACTGCTGGTGGCCGATGCCTGCGCCGGCCTGAACAGCATGTTCACGCTGGAGGCGCTGGGCATGCTGTACATGAACCTGATGAAGTACACCTCGGCCGCCCGCAACATCACGCTGGCGGTGCTGCTGGTGCCCACCGCGTTTGCCGCCAACATCGTGCGGGTGATGATTTTGGTGTTGGTCACCTACCACTTTGGCGACGAGGCGGGCCAGGGTTTTGTGCACGGCTTTGCGGGCATGGTGTTGTTCATGGTGGCGCTGGCTTTGATGCTGGTGCTGGACAAGTTGTTGGGGCTGTTTTTCTCCAAGGTCAAGGGGGCGGCATGACATCGGTGCGCATCAAGGCATTTCTGGTGCTGCTGTTGATGTTGGTGGCCTATGCCGGCGCACAAGCCTGGCGCCCTCACATCCGCCTGGCTGATACCCGGCCCAAGGTTGATCTTGAAACGCTGTTTCCCAAGGCATTTGCCGAGTGGACAGTTGATGACCGCATGCCGGTTCAACTGGTGTCGCCTGACACGCTGGCCATGCTGAGCAAACTCTACAACCAGACGCTCAGCCGCACCTATGTCAACGGGAAGGGCGACCGCATCATGCTGTCAGTAGCCTATGGCGGTGACCAGTCCGATGCCACGCGCGCCCACCGTCCCGAGGTGTGTTATCCCGCGCAGGGCTTCCAGATGCTGGCCTCTCAAAACAATCAATTCAATTTGGGTAACCAGCAACTGCGGGTGCGTCAATTGGTGGCCAAGATGGGCGGGCGCTCAGAGCCGATTACCTACTGGATTACCGTGGGCGAGCGCATTACCATCACGGGTACTGAGCAAAAGCTGGCGCAACTGTCCTACAGCACCCGCGGGATCATTCCTGACGGGATGTTGGTACGGGTGTCCAGCATCGAGCCGGACAGCCAGCTGGCCTACCGCGTTCAGCAAGGCTTCGTCGTCGACCTGGCCAAGGCGCTGCCGCCGTCTGCCAGGTCACAAATCCTGGGTGCT